>VGNO01000215.1 GCA_016865985.1 Chloroflexota bacterium
GTGACGCTTGCCAGCAACGTGGCTGGTTTCTTTGCCTGGTTCGTGATCATCGCCGCCGCGCCCACCGCCGGGGTCATCCTCGCCGAAGCCCTGCGTTTTGTGACCCGCAAGCGCCGCTCCAAACACCTGTTCCGGGCGGTCGTAGCCGCCATCCTGCTCGGGGCGCTGCCGGTGATCATCTTCGAACTCTTGATCCTGGATATCTTCGGCCTCGTCTTCCAGGTCATCTACCTGGTCGTGGCGGTCCCCATTGTCTACCACCGCTTATCCGGCATTCAAATGATGAAATAAGATGCTCACTGAACTCCGAATCCAAAACTTTGCGATCATCGACCGGCTGGAAGTCAAATTCGGCGCCGGGCTGGTCATCCTGACCGGCGAGACCGGCGCCGGCAAATCCATCCTGCTGGACGCCGTCATGATGCTGCTCGGCGGCCGCGCCGACCAGACTATCGTCCGCACCGACGCCGACCGCGCCGAGGTCGAAGGGCGCTTCACCCTCAAAGGCAGCGAAAAGCAGGCTGTCCAGGAGATCCTGAAACGCGAGGACCTGCTGGATGACCCGCAGACCATCACCCTGACGCGCGAAGTGCGGCGTGAAGGGCGCACCGTGGCTCGCATCAATGGCCGCACGGTCAGTGTTGGGTTGTTGAAGGAAGTCGGCGGGTTGTTGGTGGACATCCATGGCCAGGCCGAACACCTATCCCTGCTGGACGTGCGCGCCCACCTCGGCCTGCTCGACCGCTACGCTGATTCCGCCCCGCTGCTGGCGGACTACCAGCAGGGTTACCAACAATTGCTTGTAACCCGCCGCGAACTTGCGGAGTTGCGCCAGGCGCAGGCGGATGCAGAAAGACGCACCGAGATGCTCACCTTCCAGGCCGAGGAGATCGAAGCCGCCAAACTGCGCCCCGGCGAGGATGAAGAACTGCGCAAGGAGCGCGAACGCCTGGCCAACGCCGAGAGCCTGTCCATGCTGGCACAGCAGGCGCTGACAGCCCTGGACGAAGGTACGCCCGAAGCCCCGGCCGCCACCGACCTGGTCGGGCAGGCAGCTCAGGCCCTCACCCGCCTGAGCCAGATCGATTCCGCCCAGGAGTCGCTTTCCAACCAGGCCACCGGACTCGAAGATACGCTCGCCGACCTGGCGCGCGGCCTGCGCAATTACCTGGAGACCATCGAGTTCAACCCGAAGCGGCTGGAGGATGTGGAGGAACGCCTCAACCTCATCCACCTGCTGACCCGAAAATACGGCGGATCTATCCCAGCCGTGACCGCCTTCGCCGCCGACGCCCGCCGCCAGTTGGACACCATCACCCATGCCACCGAACGCCTGGCCGAACTGGAGGCGGCCGAGACTGCCACCCTCGACAGCCTGGCGCGCAAGGGGGCGGCGCTCTCCAGAAAACGACAGGAGGCTTCCGCCCAACTCAGCAAGGGCATCGAAATCGAACTGGACGACCTGCGCATGGCCCAGGCGCAGTTTGCGGTGGATTTCCAGACCCGCCCCGACCCGCAGGGACTGCCCGCGCCGGATGGGGGACGCCTGGCCTTCGACGCCACCGGCCAGGACAAGGTCGAGTTCCTGGTGGCTCCCAACCCCGGCGAGGGGTTGAAACCGCTCGCCAGGATCGCCTCCGGCGGCGAAACCTCCCGCCTGATGCTGGCGCTCAAGAATGTCCTGGCGCGCGCCGACCAGGTGCCGACCCTGATCTTCGATGAGATCGACCAGGGCATCGGCGGCCGGGTCGGCGGTGTGGTCGGACAAAAACTCTGGAACCTGGGACGCGCCCACCAGGTGCTATGCGTCACCCACCTGCCGCAACTGGCAGCCTTCGGCGACCAGCACTGGCAGGCGCAGAAATCCATCCTCGATGGACGCACCCTGACCCGGGTCACGCGGCTGGAGGGGGAAGCCCGCACCCTCGAACTGGCGCAGATGCTGGGAGAGGTCAGCGAGGGCACCCTGCGCTCGGCGCATGATATCCTCCAGACGGCACAAGCGGGAAAAGTAACCGGGAAGTAGTCGCACAACCGCTCCCAATACCGGATAGACAGAATGCTTGCAATCAACCTGCTCGGTCCGCCGCTCGTACTCCTGGATGGCCAGCCTCTGTCCATCCCGCGGCGGCAGACGCGGGCGTTATTGTTCTACCTGGCCGCCACCGGCACGGCCATCACCCGCGGTAAACTGGCAGGCATCTTCTGGCCGGGCGAATCGGAGACCGATGCCCGGCGCAGCCTGACCCTCACCCTCGGGAAATTACGCGGCGCCCCCGCCCTCGACGAAGTCATCCAGACCTACCACGATACGATCTCGCTCGACCAAGAACGCCTGGCGGTGGATGTCTGGGATTTCCGCCGGCTGGTGGGTTCGGTCAGCCGCGCCGTCTGGACCCTGCCGCAAGACTCGCTCCTCCCGCCTGAAACGCTCCTGGTCTTCAGCCGGGCAGCCGCCCTGTGGCGCTCCACTAATTTCCTGGCAGGGGATGAGTTTGCCTTCTCGGAGTCGCTGGAACACTGGCATATCCAAACGGGTGAAACCCTGCAGCGGGACTTGCTGCGCATCCTCGAACGCCTCACCGGCCACGAACTGGCGCTGGGGAATTTCAAGAACGCCCTGGCCTGGGCGCAGAAAGCCATCGAACTGGATGATTTCGATGAGAAACTTAATGCCACCCTGCTCCGCCTCCTGTTGGAGACCGGCCAGCGGCACGAGGCGCGCCTGCATTACCAGAAGTTCGAGCAGATCTGCCGGGACGAACTCGATGAGGCGCTCCCGCAGGAAATCCTCGCCATGAGGGCGCGCATTTTCAACGAACCCAGGCTGGAGACCTTACATCACCCTGTCTGGCCGATCCGCGAAAGCGTCCAGGCGCCGTTCACCGGCCAGGGACCCGCCCTGGGACAACTCCGCAGCGCGTACCAGGCAGGCGGCGCGGCGCTGGTGTTGGGCGAAGCCGGCATGGGGAAGACCCGCCTGGTGCAGGAATTCTACCAGCGGCTGGAATCCACCCCGCGCTTGCTGCTCGGCGTCTGCCGGGCCGGGGATTCGAACCTGCCGTACCACCCCTGGATGGGAATGCTGGAGCGCGCCCTTTCCCCGGAGGAATTGATCGCCCTGCCGGCTTACTGGGCCGCCCCGCTCGTTACGCTGCTGCCGCAACTGGCTTCCCTGCGGGACGACCTGCCGCGCCTGCCCGAAGTATTGTCCCCCTACAACCGCACCACGCTGATGCAAGCGGTTGTCCGGTTGTTCGAGGGCCTCGCGGGACAGCGCCCCCTGCTGGTGTTCATGGACGATGTGCACTGGGCTGACGAGTCCACCCTGGCGCTGCTGGCTCATCTCCTGGAACATGGCTTTCGCGACCCCCGCCAGGGACTGCTCGTCGTCTCCAGCCGGATGGAGGAGGCGAACGAAAGCCTCGATCAGTGGATGCTGGTCTCCTCCCCCCGGCGGCTTCGCAAGATTTACCTGGAACAACTGAGCCGGGAGGAGATTGCCAGCCTGGCGGGTCACATCCTCGGCGCTCCCATCCCGCAGGCATTCCTCGAACGCCTGACGCAGGACAGCGGCGGGAACATCTTCTTCCTGCTCGAGATCCTCCATGCCGTATTGAGGCTGCCGGAGCAGACCGACCTGGAGAAGATCGACCGGCTGCCCCTGCCGACCAGCATCCACCAGATGATCGAGTCCCGCCTGCAATCCATCTCCGCAGAAGCCCGCAGCGTGCTCCTGACTGCCGCCATCCTCGGGAGCCGCTTCAACCTGCTCTTCCTGGAGAGGGCTGTATCCCTGCCGCGGGAGCGCCTGGCGCAGGTGGTGGATGAACTCGAAAAAGCCCACCTCGTGGCGCGCGATGCCTACCAGGAAGAGGGGTTCGGTTACGCCTTCGTCCATGAGAAGATCCGCGAGAGCCTGCTCCAGAACATCAGCCCGGCCCGCCGCCGTCACCTGCACTTGCAAGTGGCGCGCGCCCTCCAGGAGCAGCCCGGCGGTTCTGATTCGCCCCAGGCGGCCGTCCTGGCACATCACTTCGAACATGCCGGGGAGAATGCGCAGGCCTTCGACTTCTGGGTGGAAGCCGGGCGGAATGCCTACCGCCTGGCGTCGGTGGCGGATGCCAACGCCGCATACCGCCGCGCCGAGCGCCTCATCCCGCGCGCACCTGCGCTGCGTGATGAGCAGATCCACTCCCTGTACTCCAGTTGGAGCGACATGGCCTTCAAGAACGACGACCAGGATACGCTGGAAGGCATCAACCGCACCCTGCTCGAGATCGGGCGGACGCGGGGCAGCGACCTGCTGATCGGGAGCGCCTTCGACGGCCTGAGCGACGCCTGCATGGCTGCCAATCGTTTCAGCGAAGGGCTGAGGTACACCGAAGACGCCCTGCCCTACGCCACGCGCAGCGGCAACCTCTATGAACTTATGGAGACCAATACCCATCATGGAGTATTCCTCTTCATGCTGGGTCGGCTGGCCGAGGCGCAGATATGGTTCCGCCGTTCGATCGACCTTGCAGGAGAAACGCGCGACCCGCTCCTGCTCGGCTCACGCGCCCATGCCCGGGCGCACATGGCCGCCAGTGAAAATTTCCTGGGGCGGCCTGCCGCCGGCCTGGAATATGCC
>VGNO01000216.1 GCA_016865985.1 Chloroflexota bacterium
GGCGGGACCGGCACAGCCAGGACGAAAAAGGCGGCTCCCGGGAAAACCGCAGCCGGCGCAGGAAAAGGCGCGACCGGCAAACCGGCCGCCAGACCCAGGAGTAAGTCCGTGGAACCGTCCAGCGGAAAGAAGCAGGCTGTTGAAAAGAAATCCACCCCAGTGGAATAACGTACCGATAAAGAAACGGAGAACCTGATGATCCCCGATATCAAGAACGTCATCCCGATGGTGATCGAATCCTCGGGCCGCGGCGAGCGCGCCTACGATATCTATTCCCTGCTGTTGAAGGAGCGCATCATCTTCATCGGCACGCCGATCGACAGCCAGGTGGCGAATGTCATTGTTGCCCAACTGCTCTTCCTGAACCGGGAGGACCCGGATAAGGAGATCCAGATGTACGTCAACTCGCCCGGAGGCGAGATCTACTCCGGCCTGGCGATCTATGACACGATGCAGATGATCTCGAATCCCATCAGCACTGTGGCAGTAGGCGTGGCCGCTTCGTTCGGGACTGTGCTCCTGACCGCCGGCACGAAAGGCCGCCGCTATGCCCTTCCCAACTCTACCATCCACCTGCACCAACCGCTGGGCGGCGCGCAGGGACAGGCGACCGATATCGAGATCCAGACCCGCCAGATCATGCGCCTGCGCACCCTACTGAACAATATCCTGGTAAAACACACCGGCCAGACGCTGGAAGTGATCAAGCGCGATACCGACCGCGACTTCTACCTCGAGGCCCCCGAGGCCGTCAAGTACGGCATCGTTGACCAGGTGCTGGAAATCCCTGCAAAGAAATGACCCGGAGAGGCGGACCTGTGTCCGCCTTTTTTATTCATGCCCATCCCACAATATATCAAATCCCTGATCCTCGACATGGACGGCGTCCTCTGGAAGGGCGACGCCCCGATCGGCGACCTGCCGCGCATCTTCGGCCGCATCCGCGAACGCGGGCTGAAGACAGCCTTTGCCACCAACAATGGGACCCGCACTCCCGGGCAATACGTGGAGCGCCTGGCGGGTCTGGGCGTGACCGTGGAACCCTGGCAGGTGGTCACCTCGGCGTTAGCGGTGGCGGAGCTGGTGGATGGGGCCCTCACCCCACCCCCCTCGCCCCTGCGGGGCGCTCCCCCCATTTTCGTCGAAAATGGGGGGAGATGGAGGGGGGTCTTCGCCATCGGCGAGGCGGGGGTGAAGGAGTCCTTGCACGCCAAAGGCATCGAGCCGCTGCCGGTGGAGCGCGCCGCTGAAGCGCAGGCGGTGGTGATGGGTATCGACCGCCAGATTAACTTCGAGAAAATGGCTACCGCGACCCTGCTTGTCCGGCGTGGACTGCCCTTCTTCGCCACGAATCCGGATAAAACCTTCCCCACCTCGCGCGGCGAGATCCCCGGCGCAGGGGCATGGGTTTCGGTGGTGGTCACGGCCACGGGCATGGAGCCAATTTACGCGGGCAAGCCCGCCCCATACCTGCTCGAACTGGCGCGCCAGCGGCTCGGCACGGCGAAGGAGGAAACGCTCGTGGTCGGCGACCGGCTGGAAACCGACATCGCCGGGGGCCAGGCGGCCGGGATGCCAGTGGCGCTGGTTCTTTCGGGAGTAGCGAAACGGGAGGAAGGGGAGGCGTGGGAACCCAAAATAGATGTGGTGGTGAAGGACCTGGCTAGTTTATTGGCATAATAATCTACTGCCCGCAATTATGCCTATCGCCTATGTTAGAATCTTAATCACTTTCCTTACCACCTGACAGTTTTTTGTATCTACAGATTGGAGGCAGCATGAGTGTTCCAACCGCTTTCAGCCCATCCAAACTCATGGCGCGCCTGCGCCACCTGTGCAAGGACCTGCCGCCGCGCCAGCCCACTTCCGACGGTGAGCGCCAGGCGGCTGAGTATGTGCGCGGGGCGCTGGTCGACCTCGGCATCCGGGATGTGGTTGTCCAGCCGTTCAAGGGCATCTCCACCCTCGGCCTGCCGGGAGGCATCGCCGCCCTGATCGCCCTGGCCGGTTTCCCCCTGGGATGGTTTGCCGGCGAGGCGGGCAAGTGGCTGGGCGGCATCCTGCTGATCGTTGGGGCGCATTCCATCTTCCGCCTGTATGCCCTCATCCCGGTCTTCTACAAGAAGTGGATCGAAACCAGGCCCAGCCAGAACATCATCGCCAGCATCCAGCCTTCCGGCGAAATACGGCAGCGCCTCTACCTGCTCGGGCACCTGGATGCCCAAAAACAACGCTTCCTGATGCCGCCGGACAACCCAGCGCTGATGAAACCGAGCCAGACAGCCGTCATCGTGGTCGCCTGGCTGGCAGGCATCAGCCTGTGGCTCGAAGCGCTCACACCCTGGAACCTCTTCTGGTTCCAGGCGCTCGCCGCCCTGCTCCTGCTTGGGACTCTGTTCCTGCTCCTGGCCGATGAACGCCAGCCCACCGTGGAAGGCGCCAACGACAACGCCAGCGCCGTGGCTGTATTATTGTCCGTGGCAGAAGCCATCCAGGCGCAGCCGTTGGAAAAAACCGAGGTCCATTTCCTTTTCACTGGCTGCGAGGAGGTCGGGCACCAGGGCTTGCAGGCCTACCTGCGGGAGTACCAGCCGCAGGCCGCCAGCGCCTACTGGCTGGACCTGGAACTGGTGGGCTGCGGTCAACTGGCTTATGCCTCCCGGCATGGGGTCACCTACCTGACGACATACCGCCCATCGCCGGTAATGGTGCGCCTTGTAGAAGAGACCGCCGCTGCCCATCCCGAGTCCGGCGTCGCCGGTCGGGATATGCTGGTATTCGAGGAGGTCGGCACCCTGCGCCTGTCGGGCTATGATGCCATCTGCCTGGTGGGCGTGGACGAAAAGGGCCAACTCCCCCACTGGCACCGGATTACTGATACGCTCGAAAACATCGACCCGGCTGCCTTGCAACGGACGGCGCAGTTCACCTGGGCTGTCATCCATCATCTCGACCGGCGCTTCGACCCCCGTCCCACCGATGCCTGAACGTCCGTTGGCATACGATCTCCCCCTAGAAGGATTCACCGATCTCCTGGCTGGCTGGGGTGAACCAGCCTACCGCGCCCGGCAGGTCTGGCAAGGACTCTACCGTCATTATTGGAACCATCCCGGGCAGTTCACAATCCTTCCGGGCGGGCTGCGCTCCCGCCTGGATGAAAGCCTGCGCTTCGATCCACTGGCGCCATCCACGACGCTCGAATCGACCGATGGGGCGACAGTCAAGACCTTGTTCGAATTGGCGGATGGGAACGCCATCGAGGCTGTCTTGATGCGCTACGACCCGGCCACCCATTCCGGGCAGGGGCGGCGGACACTGTGCATCTCCACCCAGGCCGGTTGTGCCATGGGTTGCGTATTTTGCGCCACCGGCCAGATGGGGTTCAAACGGCATCTCTCCAGCGGGGAGATCGTCGCCCAGGCGATATATTATGCCAGGACCCTGGCCGCGGCTGGGGAAAAGGCAACCAACATTGTTTTCATGGGAATGGGCGAACCTTTTCATAACTACGAAAACACCATGGCAGCCATCGACCGTCTCAACGACCAGCGGGGGTACAATTTTGGGGCGCGCCGGATCACGATCTCGACCGTCGGCCTGGCGCCGTTCATCAGGCGATTCGCCGCCGAAAAACGACAGGTCAACCTGGCGATCTCGCTCCACGCCGCCGATGATGACAGCCGGGGCCGGATGCTGCCTGTCAACAGGAAGTACCCCCTGGCCGATGTGCTGGAGGCCTGCCGCGAATATATCCAATCGACCGGTCGCAGGGTGACTTTCGAATGGGCGCTTGTCGCAGGCGTCAACGATACGCCAGAACAGGCGCGCCTCCTGGCCGGGCTGCTCAAGGGCATGTTGTGCCATGTAAATGCCATCCCGCTCAATCCCACCGCCGGTTATTCCGGCCAGGCCACCACCCGCCAACGGGCGGAGGAGTTCCGCGCCATCCTCGAGCAGGCCGGCATCCCATGCACAGTCAGGACGCGGCGAGGGATCGATATCCAGGCCGGATGCGGTCAATTGGCTTCTAGGAAAGATATGGGTTGGAATATATGAAGTACTACAATGGCTATGCGCTATTTACGAGTTTGACTTGCAAGAACCTTCGGTTTGAAGTATAGTCAGGCTGCTATTTTTCCGGAGACCATAGAAATGACCCAACCTCCCACCGCCGAGAAACGATCCTGGCTCGACCGCCATCTCATCTCCTCCCTCCCATTTGTTACAGTCGAATCGATCGTGTTCGTGTCCATCATTGCCCTGGCAATCGTCAGCCGTCTCTACGATCTCGGCCTGCGCGCCATGAGCCACGACGAGAGCCTCCATACTTATTTTTCCTGGCTATATTATCGCGGGAATGGCTACGAGCATAACCCGATGATGCACGGACCCTTCCAGTTCCATCTCCTGGCTCTTGCCTATTACCTGTTCGGCGCCAACGATTTCATCGCCCGCCTGCCCCATGCCCTGTTCAGCATCCTGAACATCCTGATCCTATGGAACTGGCGCCGCTATCTCGGTCGCGCCGGCACACTGGTTGCAGCGGTCCTGATGCTGATATCACCCTTCGTGTTGTATTATGGCCGGTACGCCCGCAATGAGACTTTTACCGGCGTCCTGGGCA
>VGNO01000217.1 GCA_016865985.1 Chloroflexota bacterium
TTATGGTACAGCAATAAATGGTCAGTCAAGTGCGTAATCCGGGGTAAGCCGACCAGTGATTCCGGCGGATGTCGACCACTGATTCCGGGGCAAGCCGTCCACTGATTCCGTGGGATGCCGTCCACCGATTCCGATGCATGCCGTCCACTTTTTGGGGTAGCCCGGAATCACGGTGAAAAGGGGCGAAGTAACGCTGGATAATCCCAATCGAATGTGACTTATCTACCCGATCGGGTATGCTGTCTCCAACACCAAAGAAGGAGGCAGCCATGTCACAGGAAAGGTTATCCATGCGGAAAGTCAGTGAAATACTGCGTTTGAAAAACGAGTGCCATCTCAGCAACCGGGCCATTGCCCGGAGTTGCCGCATCTCGCACAGCACGGTGGGCGAGTGTTTGCGGCGTTGGGCAGCGGCCAGCCTAGGCTGGCCGCTGCCCTCCGGGCTGAGCGAGGCGGATCTGGAGCGCCTGCTCTACCCGGAGGAGGCGGAGGCTTCAGGGGGGATGCAGAAGCCGTTGCCGGATTGGAAGGAAGTGCACGAGGAACTGAAGAAGCGGCACGTGACCCTGCGACTGCTGTGGACGGAGTACCGCGAAGCCCACCCGGATGGGTATGGGTACAGCCGATACTGTGAGTTGTACGACCGCTGGGAAGAAAAGCTCGATCCACCGATGCGGCAGAAACACAAAGCCGGGGAGAAGTTCTACGTGGATTATGCTGGTGATACAGTCCCGATCACCGAACCAGAGACGGGAGAAGTGAGCCAGGCGGAGATCTTCGTGGGCGTCATGGGCGCCAGCAACTACACCTATGCCGAGGCCCAGAGCAGCCAGGCTCTGCCGAACTGGATCGGCGGGCACGTGCGTGCCTTTGCTTACCTGGGCGGCCTGCCGCAGATCCTGGTACCGGACAATCTTGCCCAGGGGGTGAAGAAAGCCTGCCGCTACGAACCCGATCTCAACCCAACCTACCAGGAGATGGCGGAATACTATGGCTTGGCGGTGATCCCCGCCCGGGTGCGGCGGCCGCGCGACAAATCCAAGGTGGAAGTGGGGGTCCAGGTGGTGGAACGTTGGATCCTGGCGCGGCTGCGCAATCGATCCTTCTTCAGCCTGGCGGAACTGAACCGTGCCATTGCCAAACTGCTCCAGGAACTCAACGAGCGGCCGATGGAACACCTGGAAAAGACCCGCCACGAGCTGTTCGCCGAAGTGGACCAGCCAGCGCTGCGTCCGCTGCCTGAAAGACCCTATAAATATGCCAGCTTCAAAACCTGCCGGGTGAACATCGACTACCACGTGGAGTTCGAGAAGCACTTCTACTCTGTTCCCTACACATTGATCCATGAAGAAGTGCGTGTCCGTGCCACCGAGCACATGCTGGAGATCTTCCACAAGAGCAGACCGGAGCCGGTGGCGCTCCATCCGCGCAGTTCCCTTCCTGGCCGCTACTCGACCCAGCTTGCTCATATGCCCCCGAAACACCAGAAGGCTGCCGAATGGGACGGCGAGCGCCTGCTCCGTTGGGCCGCCGAGATCGGCCCACAGACCGCACAACTGGTCCAGGCCATTATTGCCAACCGACGGCATCCCGAACAGGCCTTCCGCTCCTGCCTGGGCATCCTGCGCCTGTCCAGCCAGGCATCCCCAGCGCAGATGGAGACCGCCTCCCAGATCGCTCTGCAGGCCCACCTGTTGAACTATTCCGCATTCAAGGACATCTTGGAACACCTGCCTGCCTCGAAAAAAGACACCCCCTCGCCGCTCCCCGCTCACGAGAACATCCGCGGCCAATCCTATTACCAGTGAGGTTCATTCCCATGTTGACCCAACCCTTGCTCGACAAGCTCGTCCAATTGCGCCTGCCCGCCTTCCGCGACGGTCTCCAGGAGCAGGAACGCAATCCCCAATATGCCCAGCTCTCCTTCGAAGAACGCTTGGCGCTCCTGGTGGACCTGGAATGCACCCGCCGCCACGACCGCCGCATCCACAATCGCATCCGGGCAGCGGGCTTCCCACAGCCTGCCTCCATCGAAGATCTCGACATGACCACCGCCCGCGGCCTCGAACGCCGTTTCGTGCTCGAACTGGCTCATTGCGCCTGGATCACTTCCCACCTGAACTTGTTGGTCCTCGGCCCGACCGGCTCAGGGAAAACCTTCGTCGCTGCGGCTCTTGGCCTGGCTGCCTGCCGCAGCGATCATTCCGTCCGCTACTATCGCACTTCGCGTTTGCTCTACCAGCTGGCTCAATCTCATTCGGATGGCTCTTATCCCGCCCTGCTTGCCTCCCTGGACAAGATCGATCTGATCATCCTGGACGACTGGATGCGTGATCCGCTTACTCCGGCTGAAACCCGCGACCTGCTCGAGATCTTCGATGACCGCTTTGGCCATTCTTCCACCTTGGTGGCTTCCCAGGTCCCCGTGGCAGACTGGTTCACTCGACTCCCGGATCCCACCCTCGCAGATTCGCTCCTCGACCGTATCATTCACAACGCCCACCGCATTAACTTGAAAGGAGATTCACAACGAAAAAAGCGGGCGGCCTCCTCCATGCCGTCCACCTGATATAATGACTTCACCAGCGTCGCTTCGCTCCGCTCACTGGACGACATGGATCGGAATCGATGGACGACATGGCCCGGATTCACTGGACGACATCATCGGAATACGCAGTAGTAGTTAAGGGTTGGCATATAACAAATGTATGGCATTCCTTGCATCAGACAGCACGCGCTCCGAGACCCATAACGACGACAGCGCAAGATCGTCCAACAGTTTCAAGGCTTGGGCTTCATCTTCCACATTCCCAACGACAGTATTCCATAACAACAACCCAATCGAGCCATGCACTTCGAGACCGAGGATTTCAGCGAAGCGGCGCGCCCTGGCATCGTCCGTCAGAAACCAGGACGCATCCAATTGTAAAGCCAGGCTGATCGCTTCGGCCTCGCCGGCATCGATGTTTTCTGTCCGCGTCCAATCGGTCGCACGCATTCTGGTTGTATCGTGCAAATCCCGCACCTGGACCCACACCGGCATCTTCCACCCTTGCGCGTTAGTTTCAAACTCTGCCACAACACAAGGGGGCACAAATACATCACCCGCTTTCCCCAACAAGTGAACAGCGCCCGCCTCGCTTAAATGCAACAGCGGACCCGTATCGCAGACGATGATCCGCCCCATCATTCCTTACCCTTTTGTTTCACCGCCCATTCGATGTCATCCAACTGATACTTCTCCGCCAGCGCACGGTCCACAGCCAGCTTGGGCACCAGCCGGATCGTCCCATCCGCCTCGACCACCGCTTCCAGTAAATCCCCTTCCATGACCTTAGCCTTGCGCCGCGTCGGCGCCGGCAGTGTAATCTGCCCATTGCTGCGGACCTGGAGATATTCAGTCATACCATGCTCCTTTTCTGAAATTATGAACTCCTGAGTTATCAACAATCATACAACCTCCCGCCCTGACTGTCAACTGTCGCCCTGCTGTTTCTCTCTTCGGCCCGCGCAAGGAATGACTCTCGGTTTATTTGTCGGCGCTCACTTCGACCTGGAGTTTCGAAACCCCACAAGCCTTTGATCAGCGAAGCCCTCGATGCCGCCCGGCTGTGCCTGATGGTATGTAGCGGGTTGGGAGACCTCGCCCCAGCGAGAGCGCCCATGAACATGCGGCAGTACATTCACAAGCGTTTATCATATCTGTCAGGTTGTGAGAAGCAAATAAAGAAAAAACGATCCAATGATGTATATTCCCATGAATAAAGCTAGCAAGAATTCTTTATGATTTTTATCAAGATACCATAAGTAACTCCGGAGGAAGCAGTAACCTGCAGAAATCACTATTAGGGGCAAAGAAGCTGTGGAACACAATATCATTCCAACAATGTACAGAACTGTTGCAACAACAGCATACCATACTTTATATAAACTAATATGCGCTGCTAGCAATGAACTTATTGTTTTCTGTGTTGGAGAGAGTCGAAATGCAACCCAAAACTCTCTGATTGCTTCTGGATGAAGATTACTAGTACGCAAGTCCACCGCCAAGTTATAATGAATTTTCCAATTTCTAGAATCTAATCTATCAGCGGAATGGAGCACAGAAATACTTTCTTGTATGCATCCCCGTAGTGAGTAGACAGTACTGAGAGCAAGATATGTATCCACTTCAGCGGGATTTATTGTCAGCGCTTTTTTCAAGATACTTTCTGCATCATCTAGTTTGCTTTGTTGAATAAATACTTTACCAATAATTAGTCGAGGAATTGTGAGAGTATCGTCTTTATCAAGAGCTTTTATGCAAGCCTGATATGCATCATCAATTCGATTCGCTCGGAAATAACATTGAGCTAAACCTTGATAAGCCAAAGCCTCTTGAAATTTCTCCTTCACAGCCGACTGGTAAACTACAATGGCTTTATCAAACTCGCCATTTATGTAATACTGTTTTGCTTTATCAAATTCCGCGTTCATCCTAGTGCATAATCAAGAGACATTTTCGGGAATAACGAGATGATCAAGGTGCTGGCACTTGAAAGCGGCGCAAATCCTGTCAGCCAAGTCCTGTCTGGAAAGGGTTGCAACGGGTTCCACGATGCG
>VGNO01000218.1 GCA_016865985.1 Chloroflexota bacterium
ATCGTCAGCCAGCTCGAACTGATCGATGCCCATGGCGCTGCAGCGCTGATGCTCGACAAGCAGTTGGGCAAGCGCGGCGAGGGCTAGGATCTGTAATTGCTACGAGGAAGTGGAGTGCGCATGTCACCGCGCGCTCCACTTTTCAATTAATGGTTCATTGGGGCTATAATTCGACCCATGCCTGTCAGAAATGAGGAGGAGCCATGCTCATTATCGTCAGCGACCTTCACCTGGCGGACGGCACCTGTGGGAGGCCGATCTCCAGCGCCGCCTTCGGCTTATTTACCGACCGTCTGAACGAACTGGCTTTCAACGCTTCCTGGCGGTCTGATGCCACCTACCGGCCGGTGGAGAGCATCGACATCCTGCTGCTGGGCGATATTTTCGACCCGCTCCATTCCACCCTCTGGCTGGAGAGGGACATTGGAGAACCCGGTTTCGCCCGCCCGTGGAGCGACACCCAGGCGCTGGAATTTGCCGCCAAGTTACAGGAGATCACCCGCGCCATCCTCGACCGCAACGCTGAATCGATCGCCTTGTTGCGCGCCATGACCGAACGCAAAGCCATCCGCCTGCCTCCCGCCAACCGGCGCGGCCAGCCGGCGCGTATCGCCCTGGAGCGGATCGAAGTCCCGGTGCGCATCCATTACATGGTCGGCAACCATGACTGGTACTACCACCTGCCCGGCCCGGCCTTCGATGCCATCCGCCGGGAGATGATCGCCGCCATCGGCCTCTCCAACCTGCCGGGGCCGTTCCCGCACGTGATGGATGAATCGCCGTTCCTGGATGAAATGCTGGCGGGCTATGGGGTCTACGCCCGGCACGGCGACGCCTTCGATCACTTCAACTTTCGCCCCGAGGCCGGTCGCAATACCGCCTCGCTGGGGGACGTGTTCGCCGTCCAGGTGCTGAACCGCTTCCCGGTGGAGGCAGCCGCCCGGCTGGGCGACGAGTTGCCAACCCCGATCGTAGAAAGCCTGCGCGAACTGGTCAATGTCCGCCCGGCGCTGGCTACGCCCTTATGGATCAGCGGGCAGTTGCGCCAGAACAAGGTCCCCGACCGCACCCAGAAAAAGATCAAGAAGGTCTGGGACGACCTGGCAGGGGAATTCCTGGCGCTCGACTTCGTCCGCCGTTCGGACAGGCGTTTCAAGGTGGATATCGTGGACGGCCTGGAATTGCTGATGAAACTGACCCGGCGCGCCTCCTTCGAGACCATCGACGAAATCGTCGTCTGGATCCGCCAGAAGATGTGGTCGGGGGAGTTGTCTTTCTCGCAGAATGCCCTCAAGGAGGAGGCTTTTATCAAGCGCCGGGCGCAGTTCATTGTCTACGGCCACACCCACCACCACGAGATCGTCCCGCTCGACATGGCGCCGGGCACACCCCGCCCGACCAACCAGATGTACATGAACTCCGGCACCTGGCATACCTACTACGACCTGGCCGTCTACAAGCCGCAGGAACAGAAATTCATCCCTTACCAGGTATTGACCTACCTCTCCTTCTACCAGGCGGACGAACGCGGCGGCCGCCGCTTCGAGACCTGGTCGGGGGCTTATTCCGACTGATGACCCATGCCCGAATATAACTATCTCATCCATCCCTACCGGCACGAGTTCTTTGACAACCCCACTCCCGATGAAACGAGCGCCATGCAGGCGCATTTCGAGTATCTCCAGCAGGCGCTGAAGGAAGGGATCTTGGTTCTGGCTGGCCCCTGTCTCGATGAGACCTTCGGCCTGGTTGTCTTCCATGCCGAGGATGACGCCGCCGCAAACGCCTTCATGCTCAACGACCCGTCCATCCGGGCGGGTGTGATGATGGCGGAACTGCACCCGATGCGCATCTCGCTTCTCGCAAAATGAGCAGGCCATATCCAAACTCCGCCCTCCGGGCGCTGGCGCTATGGACCCAGGGCCTGAACGCCGCCAACGGAGCCGGTCCCGCCCCGGATCGCGAGTCCGTTTTCCAGGTCGCCGACCGGATCGGCTGTGTCCAGATCGACACGCTCCAGATGGTGGCACGCGCCCACTACCTCACCGTCTGGAGCCGCCTGGGGGCCTACGATATGGCCGATTTCGACGCCCTGGCTTTCGATCCCTCAGATCGGCGACTTTTCGAGGGCTGGCAGCATGCCGCCTCCTATATCCCCACCCACGAGTACTGCTACCAGGCGCCACACCAGCGCCGGCTGCGGGAGGGTCCCAATGACTGGTATACCCGCTGGCTGGCGCAGACCGGCCACCCGGAGACGATCGCTTATGTAAGGGAGCGCATCGGGAAGGAAGGCGCGCTGAAAGTCAGCGACTTCGAGCGAGGCGATCACCCGAAAGGCTCATGGTGGAACTGGCGGCCGGCCAAGGTGGCGTTGGAATACCTCTACGCCTTCGGCGAACTGATGATCGCCAACCGGGAAAAGTTCCAGCGGGTCTATGACCAGACCGGGCGCGTCCTGCCGGCGTGGGTTGACAGAAGTGAACCGACAGCGGAAGAACGCAACCTGGCCTGGGTCGAAAAGGGCGCTAAAGCCCTTGGCGTATGCACCGCCCAGCAGGCCGGGGATTATACCTGGATGAAAGTCGCCCAGTCGCGCCCGGCGGTGGCGGCGCTGCTTTCAGCCGGGACGCTGCTGACCATCCCGGCCAGGCTGGCGGATGGGACGACGGGCGAGTATCTCATCCACCGTGATAACCTGCCGCTTCTGGAGCAGGCGGCGGATGGGGCAATCCAGGCGGAAAGAACGACCTTTCTCAACCCGTTCGACAACCTGTTCTGGGCGCGCAAACGTGACCAGGAACTATGGGGCTTCGAGAAATCCTTCGAGGCCTACGTCCCGGCTGCGAAACGGAAATACGGGTATTTCTGCCTGAACATCCTGCACCGCGACCGGCTGGTGGGGCGCTTCGACCCCAAACTGGAGCGCAAAACGCGGACCTTGCATCTCAAGGCGCTCTACCTGGAGCCGGGCGTAAAACCATCCGAAGGGTTGGTGGACGATGTCGCCGCCGCCCTGCGCGACTTCATGCAATTCCACGGGGCGACCGACCTGGTCATCGAGAACAGCCAGCCTGAAACATTCGGCCGGAAACTGGCAGCCAGCCTGTAACAGGCAACAGGAGATGATTTCGTGAACAACTTGAAACTTTGGGCATCCACATTGGCATTGGCGCTGGCGGCGCTATCCTGCGTCCTGCCGGGATCGGATGGCGTTTCCAACGGCGCGCCTACTCTTATCCCCGAACCGTTGGTCAACCTGCCGGATACGGCTGGCGAGATTGCCTTTTCCTCCGAGCGCAATGGGCAGTGGCAGATCTTCGTCATGAACGCCGACGGCTCCGGCGAGACCAGCCTGACCGCCCCCTTTGGCGACTACGCTTACCCATCCTGGTCGCCGGATGGCAGCCGCCTGGCGATGCGCATCGATTTCTCGGACGACCCGGCGGATGCCTGCGACAGCGGGATCGCCGTGGTGGATGTCCAGCAGCAGGACGGGCGGCTGACCGGCAGCGTGCCGATTGCCCTGACCTGCGAATTCAGCGACGCCCCCACCTGGTCGCCGGAGGGCAGCCAGTTGGTCTACATCTCATCCGGCAATTCAGGCTGGGATTTCTTCCGCCACGACCTGGCTTCCAACTCGGCCAGCCTGCTGGCGGGTATCCCCAATTGGGCGCGCGACCCCAAATGGTCGCCGGACGGCACGCGGCTGCTCTTCAGCGCCGACCCGCAGAACAACGGGATGCACGAGATCTACGTGATGAACCTGGACGGTTCTGGCCTGCTGCAACTGACCCATAACAGTTATTACGATGGCGCCCCGAACTGGTCGCCGGACGGCAGCCGGATCGTTTTCTCCTCCAGCCCGGAGGCGGACTCGGATATCTACACCATGAACGCCGACGGTTCCGCCCTGCTGCGCCTGACGACCGCTCCCGGCGACGACTTCGACCCGGACTGGTCGCCGGACGGGACGCGCATCGCCTTTGTCACCGACCGGCACGAGCAGAACGACAGCAACTACGAGATCTACCTGGTCAACGCCGATGGCAGCGGCGAGATGCGCCTGACCAACAACCAGTCCATCGACCGCTGGCCGGACTGGCGGCCTGGCTCCTCCGCAGTTGGGCAGGGGACATGCGCATCGAGCGCCTCCTTCGTAGCCGATGTCACCATCCCGGCTGGGACGCAGTTCGCGACCCCGGTCTCATTCACCAAGGTCTGGCGGCTGGAGAACGCCGGCGGCTGCGTCTGGACGCCGGATGCCTTCCGGCTGCGTTTCGTGGCGGGCGATCTCATGGGCGGACCGGTGGCTTTGTATGTCCCGGGAGCCATCCAGCCCGGCGCCAGCGTGGAGGTGGGGATGGCCCTGGCCGCCCCCGATCTTCCGGGAACGTACACCGGGACCTGGCAGTTATGGGACGCATCCGGGAGCCCCGTGCCGGATTCCAACGGCAACCCGTTGACCCTGACGGTCGCGATCGAAGCGCTCCCCGCCGGACAGACCATCCTGCCTGCGCCAGTCTATTACTTCGCCGGTGAGGATGAAGCCCGCCAGGTCTGG
>VGNO01000219.1 GCA_016865985.1 Chloroflexota bacterium
GCAAGTTCCTCGTCGCCGATGACGACTGTGACCCGGTCGATGCACAACGGGCCATAGGAAAGCGCCGAATAACAGAGCCCTTTCATGGTGTACTCTTTCTCGCCCGGCACATCCATCCGTACCTGGCGGGCGCCGGTCGTCAGGATGACAGCCCTGGCATCCAGTACAGTCCCGCCATTGGTCGTGACTTTGAAATGTTCACCCTCCCTGGCTACTTTCTCCACCCCTTCCATCTGGCGGGCGAAATCGAGGTATTCGAGTTCGCTGCGGAATTTGTTGACGATCTCCAGGCCGCGGATCACCTGGTAGTCCTGGATCCAGGGCAGCGCCAGGCGGTAGTTCGTCTTGCCACCCAGGTCTTTCGAAAGCAGCATCATGTTCAATCTCTTGCGCAAGGCATAAACCGCTGCGGTCAGGCCGGCAGGTCCGCCACCAATCACTATCAGGTCGTACATAAGAATCTCCTTTTCCTTGATCAGTTGCTATGAAGCACATGCACGGGATCAGGATTCCAGTCCTGCCTTCACCGTTTCGATATCGATCTCATGCTGGGTATCGTCATCCGGCGGGACAGGGATGAAGTCGTTGTCCATCATCATCTGGGTGAGGTCGCGAGAGCGTTTGATGATGCGGGTGGCATTCTCGAATTCCTGCTCGTATGTCATTGGGATGCGCGCCAGTCCCTGCTCGATGGCTTTCATGGCAACCGCCGCCGCTTCACGCGGGAAGACTTCCCAGTCGTCCATGTTGGGCAGGATGCGCTCATCGTCCAGCGCATCCCCGACATGGTCTGCCATGGCCTTGGCGGCCGCGAAGCACATCTCATCCGTGATCGTGTTCGCCCGGACATCGAGGGCGCCTCTGAAGATGCCGGGAAAGCCGAGCGAATTGTTGACCTGGTTCGGGAAATCCGACCGGCCGGTGGCGACAACCTCTGCCCCGGCTTCCTTGGCTTCCCAGGGCCAGATCTCAGGCACCGGGTTGGCGCAGGCGAAGAGGATCGAGTTCTTGTTCATGGCTTTGACCCACTCCGGCAGGATCACGCCCGGCCCGGATTTGGAGAGGGCGATGACCACATCTGCGCCTTTCATTGCTTCTGGGATGTCTCCCTGGCGGCCTTCGGCATTTGTGATGTTGCATAGTTTCCATTTATCGACATACTCCGCCTTGCGCATCTCGATGTCCTTGCGATGCTTGCCGAGGATGCCCTTGCTATCCACCATCGTACACCTGGCCGGGTCCGCTCCCCAGCCGAAGATCAGGCGGGAACAGGCCACGTTGGATGCACCGGTCCCGATAAAAGTGATATTGACTTCGCTCATCTTCTTGTTGACCACTTTCAGGGCGTTGATCAAACCAGCCAGGGTGACGGTGGCGGTGCCCTGCTGGTCGTCGTGCCAGACGGGAATCTCGGCTTTCTCGCGCAGGGTGTCGAGGATGTAGAAGCACTTCGGATTGGATATGTCCTCCAGGTTCACCCCGCCGAAACCGGGCTGGAGCATTAAGACGGTATTGATGATCGCGTCCGGATCCTTGGTATCCAGCATGATGGCAATGCCGTCCACCCCGCCCAGGTACTTATAGAGCAGGGCCTTTCCCTCCATGACCGGCAGGCCGGCCTTCGGGCCGATGTCCCCCAGCCCTAGGACGCGCGTCCCGTCGCTGACTACGATGACGGTATTCCACTTGTTTGTATGTTCATATACCAGTTCCGGGTTGGCGGCGATTGCCTTGCATGGAGCAGCGACACCCGGGGTATACCAAATGGCAAAATCGTTGAAACTGCGCACCGTGCATTTCAGGGCAGTCTCCACTTTTCCCCGGTAGAACGGGTGGAGCTTCATGGCATCCGATGCAGGCTTGGTGGCCTTTGCCAGAAGCTGTTCGACGTTCAGTTTCTTTCCTGTCATATTACTCTCCTTGTTTATGGCGTCCATGACCGGCAACCGGCGCCTCCCCGACAACCGGTTACTGGTTCAAGTAACCCTCGGCATAGATGACCTTGTTCAACAGGATCTGGGTTGTCTTCCAGATGGCGGCCTGCTCCGGGTCGGACATGTCGAAGTCTGAGGACTGGATCTCCTCACTGGCGGCAGTCCGCTCTGCAATCTTATTATATAGGCGCGCAAGCGGGTTCGAGACATCCTTCGATTCGATCCAGCGGATAACGTCGTTCTGTTTCTCATCGAACGGGTTTGCGATCATCATCTGTAAACCCACGCCCATCAACATGGCCAGGTAGACGCGGTTTATGAGGGAGCGGTTTTCGTTCGGGACGGCATTCGAGACATTGCTCAGGCCAACCGAGATCTTGGGCGCCGGGTCCCATGCGTATTGAAGGGTGCGCACGGTCTCGATCAGGTGCGGGCAATACTGCTGGCACCCGGAAACGGTGAGCACCAGCGGGTCGATGATGAGGTCGTCCATCGGGAAGTCGATCTCCATCATGCGCGGGATCAACTGCTCGACTGCAATTACGACCCGGGCATCGGCTTCAACCGGGATGCCCTCGGTGCGCATGGTCAGAGCGATGACCTTGGCGCCGTATTTCTTGGCAAGCGCCGGTACTTTCTCGAGACGCTCGGGCTCGGCGGAGGTGGAGTTGAGGATCGGCTGCGCCTTCTTGATGGATTTGAGGGCGGCCTCCATCCCTTCCACATTGGTGGTATCGATCGAGAGCGGGACGTCCACCACCGTCTCGACAGTCTCGATGATCCAGGGCCAGACTTCCGCAAAGTCTTTCTTGCGCGGGCCGAGGTTGATGTCCACGCACTTGGCGCCGGCCTCGACCTGCTTGACGGCCAGGTCCATGAAAAATTCACGGTCCCGGTTGGTCAAGGCTTCCTTGACCTTTTCGGATATGATGTGGATATTCTCTCCGATTATGTACATGCCTTCCTCCTCTGGTGGGTTTAGAATTCGTCCAACTTGGGTGTCAATGGCAGGGTGACGACCATCACATCGGTCGTTTCGCCATCCGGGAACATGAAGAACTCCTCCAACTTGCACTGGACCTTGAAGCCCAGTTGTTCGAAGGCCTTGACCACTTTGGGCTGGTCGGCAATGATCTCGCCGTACAGGATCTTCAAACCCTGTTTGCGCGCCAACTCGATCATCGCCCTCGCCATCTTCATCCCCAGTCCCCGCTTGCGGAAGTCCTTTGCCAGGAATAGGCGGATCTCGCCAATGTGGCGGCGCGGCCCCTCGAAGAAATGCAGGGTGACGATTCCGACCGCCTGGTCCTTTGCCAGCGCCAGGAGCGGCAGGATGCGGTTGTAGTTCAAGTCGTCGCACCAGGCTTGCAGCAACGCCGGGTCCTTGACATTGTGCCGGAAGAAATTTAGGTCCTCTTCCGTGATGCGGGAGAATAACTCATCCAGGTGGCTCCGGTCAGCCTGGACCATCGGCCGCAGCAGGATATATGTCCCATCCCGCAGGGTGACAACTTCCCGGTGGTTATGGATTTGTTCAGGCAACATCAACTACTCCTTTCCTGTCCCTTCCCCAGGGCGGCCTGGACCGTCGGGAAATGGCTCAAATCAGTATGCGGCAGGAATAAAGCCGACATGAAAGCATCGTAGAAGGAATTATCGGCCGAAAGTTCGATGTAGGTCATACGCCGGGCGATCTCGCGCAGGCGCTCGCGGTCCTGCGAACTGAGGAGCGCGTAGTACGTCCCTCTTACTGCGGTATTCCCCAGGAACTCGAAGCGCTCCCAGGGCATATCTGGCAACAGGCCGATTTGGACAGCCTTCTCGACGTTTACGTACTTCCCAAAAGACCCACCGATCAACATACGGGAGATATCCTCCAGGCGCATCCCCACCTGGCCGGCCAGGACGGAGAAGCCGGCATATATGGCGGCTTTGGCGCGCAGCAGGTTGTCCACGTCCACCCGGCTGATGACGATATCCTCGCCGGACTCGGTCTCGCCTCCCCAGGCAACCACATACTCCCCGCCGTGTTCCCCGTTGCGGACGCGTTTCGTAGCCAGGGCAGTGTTGACATTCCCGCCCTTATCGAGCACACCATTCAGGAAGGCCTCCGCCAGCAGGGAGATCAGGCCACTGCCGCAGATGCCGCGCGGCTTGCCGCCGCCGATCACCCGAAAGGATGGTTCGAATGTATCGCCGTTGATCCACACTTCCTCTATCGCGCCTTGCGTGGCGCGCATCCCGTTCACGACCCCAGCCCCTTCGAAAGCCGGCCCGGCGGAACAGGCGCAGGTCACCAGCCAGTCACGGTTGCCGAGCACGATCTCGCCGTTCGTACCGATGTCGATGAACAGGACGATATCCTCCGCCCGGTCGATGCCGCTCGACAGGACACCAGCCGTGATATCCGCCCCGACATAACTGGCAACACCCGGCAGGCAGTCGACGAGCGCCTCGGGAGCCAGGTCCAGCCCGAGGTCGCGCGCCGTCAGCGCAGGCGGATGGTTGATGGCAGTGATGAACGGTGAACTGCGGATGCTGCCTGCCGGGATGTCCAAAAGCAGGTGGATCATGGCGCTGTTCCCTGCAAT
>VGNO01000220.1 GCA_016865985.1 Chloroflexota bacterium
GGAGGCAAGGTTCAACTGGTCGGAATCGGCGGTGGGAAGAAATCCACCGGCGGCTTCGATGGCAGCCACCATGCGACTGTCCTGCGGCAGGATATATATGCCCGGCGCAGCAACCGCGCCGGCTACATGGATGGTGATCAGTTCAGGCGTCGGTGTCGGCAGGAGGGTGACCGGCTCCCCGCGTGGCGGGCTGACCGTGATCCAGAGCAGGCCAGCCGCTAGGAGGCCGACCAGGACTCCGAAACCCACCAGCATGTATTTATTCATCGTTCATTGCCTCCTGTGTCACGCCTCATGACCACCAGTTCAACCGGTAGGAACCGCCTCCCCAGGTCGAGCCATCGTTTGAAAATGGGAGGAAGTTGCTCCCCGGTTACGGAGTGGAAATTGAACTTATTATACAACGGCGCCAGGCTGTCGCGACAGATAAGATAGAGGGGATTGTCCCCACCGGCCAGCAGCGCCTCGATGATGGCCCGTCCAAGACCCTGCCCCCGGTAACCAGGGTGTACCGCAATCGAAGCAAGTTCCAGGATCCCACTGGGATGGGGTTTTACCTGTCCACAAGCGACGAGTTCACCATCAGGTAGCACGGCAACCTTGAACCTGCGCCAGGAAAGGCCGGTCGGATTGATATGCACCAGCCGGATCAATGCCCTGATCCGGGACGCGTCGCTTGCAAGGGCGGGGCGGATGGTGGGCTCAACCAACGAGACCTGCTGCAACGACGATGGTGAAGGAGGATACGAACCAGTGGATCAGCAACGGATAGAGGAACGATTTTGTACGCCACGCCACCCAACCGAAGGCAAACCCGCCGAAAATCGTGGAAAAGGTTTCGAGAGCGGGTTTGCTGAGATGGGCTACCGCAAAAGGGACGGCCTGGAGCCAGATGGCTTCCGGACCGAACTTGCGAGCATATCCGAATAGCAACCAACCCCGGAAGATGTATTCCCAGCCGAACAGGTCGATCAACGTGTTCCAGGGCAAGCCGGTTGCCTCGTCCCGATAGTAGGATTGCATCGAGGGGTCGTTCCGCGCGACGAGCCACAGGACTGGCGCGATCAATGCAATCGACAGGATGGTCAACGATACGCCTGCCTTCCAGTCCCCCAGCGTGAATCCATATACGCCAGGTTTCTCGCGGAAGATGAACAGTGTGATCAGCGTCGGTATGACAAAGTATATCGCCACCCGTTCAAGACCCTTGTCCTCGAACCACCACAGGCTATCCCGCAGGTATTTACTCCCAATACCATACCAATCGAACATGATCAGCAACGTACTGGCAACGGTCAGGACAGCGATCCGCCAGTCGATGTGTAGTTTTTCGCCCAGGAGACGTTTCAGCATGGGATCCTCGTCGCTCCGTTAATACGGCAAGTAAAGGCGGTTGCCTTCAGGTCCGAACAGTTCGGAAAGCGCCGCAGCATCACGATGGAGTTCCAACCCCCAATTGGTGAACAATAACAGGACAACCGCCGATGCCAACAGGAGCGCTATCCTTCCGCGAGGAACAGCCCAGCGGTCACGCAGGCCGGGCAGGCGCGTGCTCCAAAAAACGCCTGCCAGGATGGCAAGGAAGGGGATGAGCGTGTAATGGAAACGTTCCTCGGCAATGATGAACACATGAGGAATCAGGTATCCCACGAGGAACAGCGCCACCAACCCGGTCTTCCGGTCCCAGCGGGTCAACGCCAGGCCAAACGCCGCCGATACACTCACAATGATGAAAGGAACCAGCAAGATGGTTGCCAAAGCCATGAGTATTAGCGGCGGGATATATCCGAAAAAATTACTGGCGTAGAAGTAGGTCATTGCCCGGCGCTCGAGGCCGAAGAAGTACCCCAGGCGGCGCAGAGCCAGGTACGGTACTCGACCCGGATCGTCACAGATGAACCCCAGGGCGAGCGCCTGGCCGATCTCATCGCGTTCCCCGTCATCGAGCATCGGGATCAGGTCGAGTGAGATGCCGTATTGAAATGTCCCCGTCCCCTCCGGGTGATATCCGACATACAGGTCATAACCGAGGGCAGACTCGATCCCGGTCAGGCGACCATGCAAAAGTGTATTGCGCGCCATCCAGGGCAGCGTGATAATCGCCACCATCGCCGCCAACAGGATGGCTTTCTTTCGTTCCTTGAGGAAAAAGAAGAACCACAAGGCAGCCAACCCAGCAAACGCAAGCGAGACCGAACGTGTCAGGGCGGTCAAACCAAGCAGGCAGCCGGCCAGGAGGAAGTGGATGGTCCTGCGGCTGTCGACCGCCTTCAGGCAAACCAGGATCGATGAGAGCGCCAATACAAAGAAAAGGTTCTCCGTGGCAAGCGCCAGCGGGTAGATGAGCAGCATTGGATAGAGCGTCACGACCCAGGCCGCGCTGCGGGCAATGGCAGGCTGATGCGGATAGAGACGCCGGGCAATGAAATATGTCAGCGGTACAAGGCAGGCGTTGAGGAATGCTTGAACGATCCTCGAAACGAAAAAACGTTCCGTCCCAACGCCTGACAGCCAGTAGATAAGCGAAAGAAAAACCGGATAAAGCGGCGGGCGGAATGAAGTCGGCACGCCGCGCGGGTCGTAGCCTTCGAGGTCGAAATCCACCGGCAGGTAATTCTGCACCAGGTCGAGGTCGGCTTCGGCATACCAACGGTACCCTTCGCCCGAGACGATGCTGCGCGCCAGCATGTCATACTGGAACATATCATCGAGCCCGATCCCCATGTCCCGCAGCAGAAGCGCCGGTATCAGGCGAAGGATCGACGCCAAAAGGAATAAGTAAAAGGGGTAGAACTCCCGGCGATTGGTTTTCATACCCAGCGATTATACTTGGAGGGAGGGTGGATGGACATGCCCCGTTTTAACCTTATCCCGGATGGATGCCTGGCTTGTGGGCAGACCGCCGCCCGCGCTCGTTGCGGCAACCGCCTGGTGCAGGAACTGCCCTATTCCACCGTCTGCAATAGCAGCATGTTGGGCGGCAACATCTCCCCCACTGGGAAGGCGCAGACCAGCACGACCTGCTGGCCGGGTTGGAAACTTCCTGTGCTGTGGATGGCCTGGCCGATCTGCTCCAACATCTGGTCGAGCGTGGCGGCATACGGTATCCAGCGGGGAGTGACACCCCACAACAAGGCCATCCGGCGGCAGGTATTTTCGTCGGGTGAGAAAGCAAGGATCGGGACCCTGGGCCGGACGCGCGAGATCCATTCCGCGCTCCGCCCGGAACGGGTGAAGACGCAGATCCCGGCCACATCCATATCCTGCGCCAGTTCCCGCGCCGCCAGGGCAATCGCCAACGCGTCCGAGTGGCTGGCAGGCACGAGGTCCGAACGGCGGCCCCAGACATCCATCTCCTGCTCGGCTTTCCGGGCGATCTTGTCCATCATGGCGACACTTTCCGCCGGGTAACGCCCCACGGCCGTTTCGGCCGATAGCATCAGGGCATCAGTCCCATCGAAGACTGCATTGGCAACATCGGACGCCTCGGCGCGGGTCGGGGTAGGACCGGCGACCATCGAATCCAGCATCTGGGTGGCTGTGATGACCAGTTTCCCGGCCTGGTTGGCGGCGCGGATGATCTCCTTCTGGGCGGTTGGCACCTCCTCCGGCGGCAGTTCGACTCCCAGGTCGCCGCGGGCCACCATCAGACCGTCAGCCAGGGCGACGATCTTGTCCAGGTTGAGCAAGGCTTCCGGCCGTTCCAGTTTGGCGACCACGAGCGGGTGAGAACGGTTCGGAGCCAGGCGATCCATCTCTGCCCGCACTTGCTCGATGTCCCTTTCCGAACGGACGAAGGAAACTGCAACCGCCTCCACGCCGTTTTCCATCCCAAAAGCCAGGTCGTGCGCATCCTTCTCGGTAAATCCGGGGATATCCAGCCTCGAGTCTGGCAGGTTGATCCCTTTATGGGAAAGCAGGACACCGCCCACTTCCACCCGGGCCGAGCAGGAGCGGACAGCAACCCCGGCCACAATCAGCGAGATCCGCCCATCGTCGAGCAGGATGCGGGAACCGGTAGTGACGGCATGGAAGAGTTCCAGGAAATCGACCGGGAAAGATTTGCTGGCGGTCGGCGGCTCATCCCCCTGGATATAGAGCGCCACCCGCTCCCCCTCTGCCAGGCTCAATCCCTGTGGGGGGAGTGTCCCGACCCGGATCTTTGGACCTTGCAAATCCTGCAGGAGCGCCACGTGCACGCCCAGGCTCGCGGCAGCCTCCCTGACCAACGTCAGGCGCTCGAGATGCCCGGCCTGTGTCCCGTGAGAGAAGTTCAAACGGGCAACATTCATCCCTGCGCCGATCATGCGCTCGATGATTTGGGTATCCTGGCTGGCGGGGCCAATCGTGGCTACGATCCTGGTCTTTCTGTCCATATGGTCATTATAACGTTGGAGGCGGCTCGCGGCCGCCTCCAACAGTCCCTAGATGTAATTTTGTTCCCTTGCATCTTTTTCCAGTTCGGCCCGGAAATCCGGGTGTGAGACGGCAATCAAGGCCTGCGCCCTCTGGCGGA
>VGNO01000221.1 GCA_016865985.1 Chloroflexota bacterium
CGGTATATTGAATCCACCAGTTGCCGCCGGAGGGATTCCTGTCCAACTTCCGGGAAAACACGCATTGCCACCAAGCCAGCCTGGCGTTCGATCCCCACCAAGTGGGCCACTAGCATCCGCGCCAGGAAATACACCCAACCGGAGAACCGCCTGGGACGCAGGACAGCGAATGTATTTGCCAGCGCTACTTTCCGGACCTGTTCCGGATAATCGAGGGCAAATTGTTGTGCGATCACACCTCCCATCGATAACCCGACAACATGCACCGCTCCACAGCCAAGAGCGTGCACAAGTCCTTTTAGTTCCTGTGCAGAACGACGGATGCTCCAGCCCCTCCCGTCGTAGGCTGATGCCCCGAACCCGGCCGTATCCGGGGCGACCGGCCGGTAACCAGCCTCCGTCAACGCGCCCAGTTGCAAGATCCAGGAGGCCCCTTCGGAACCCAACCCATGCAGCAGGAGGACTGCGGGACTGCCTTCCGGGTGGGGATCCAGGTAATGCAACATTCGATTCGCCTCCAGCAAAAAAACTCTCCGCCTCGGCAGAGAGTTTCCCATTTACTATTTATTTGGATTTTTGTCATCGTCCGGTTTAGATGCTTCTGGACGATCTGGATGGTCCTTCTTTCCACCCAAGCCGTCCCTGAAATTCTTGATCCCCTGCCCGAGTTCAGAAGCGATCTTACCGATCCGGCCCGGACCGAAGAGCAGCAATACCAGAGCCAGTACAATAAGCAGTTCCCATCCACTTGGTTTCCACATGGCAACCTCCAGTTGAATAACAGCAGGAATAATTTACCATAAACAGGACTGTTTGGCTATCCCTTGCCTCCCCACAGGATGCCTTCGATATGGCGCGAGAGGCGGCGGAAGGCAGAACGAACGCGGGCGAAGACCCGGTATGCCCATGGCTGGACTCTCCGTCCCCCCACCGGGCCGGTCCACTCGGCAGTCAGAGCGCCCCAGGTAAGACCTGCGCCAAAGCCAACCAGTACGATCCTGTTGCCTGCTTTCAAAAGCCCCTGCTCGAATGCCTCGCAGACCGCCATCGGGATAGATGCCGTGGATGTGTTCCCATATTTTTCGATATTTACGATGAAACGGTCGAGAGGCAACTTCAAACTGCGCGCCGCAGCGTCGATGATGCGCATATTGGCCTGATGCGGAACGATCCAGTGGATATCGCCCAACTCGAGGCCGGCAGCCGCGAGGGATTCGCGCGTCGCCTGGGCCATCACCCGTGTGGCAAACCGGAAGACTTCCTTGCCGTCCATGTGGATGAAGTGCATTCCCGCCGAAACTGTGGCATCGGTCGCTGGGTGGCGGCTGCCGCCTGCCGGCAGGGACAATAACCCACCACCCGAACCATCGGAATGGAGTACAGCCGATAGCACACCGCCCGGTTCGTCGCCCGCCTGCAGGACGAATGCACCGGCGCCGTCGCCGAACAGGATGCAGGTATTGCGGTCCTGCCAGTTGACGAATCGCGAAAGTGTTTCGGTTCCCACCACCAGGGCAGAACGGATCGAACCAGAACGGATGGCCTGGGCCGCCATGTTCAACCCGTAGATGAAACCTGTGCAGGCCGCCAGCAGGTCGAATGCACCTGCCTTCGTGGCCCCCAAGCGGTCCTGGATCAGGCAGGCGGTAGCCGGGAACAGATGCTCCGGGGTCGATGTAGCGCAGACGATCAAGTCCAGGTCGGTCGGTTTCAGGCCTGCCACCTTCAACGCCTTCCAGGCTGCTTCAGCGCCTAGGATCGAAGGCGTCTGGCCGTCGCGAGCGATCCTCCGCTCGTGAATGCCTGTCCGTTCGAGGATCCACGCGGCGGTTGTATCGACCATTCTTTCCAGGTCGGCGTTGGACAGGACCCGTTCCGGCACGGCCATCCCCCAACCGGTGATATGCGCATAAGACATGGATTCTCCTGGAACCCGTTCCTATCCGTCCCGCTCGAAACGGCTGAATATCAAGGTTGCGTTATGACCACCGAAACCGAACGAATTGGACATTACATGGCGGGGATTTGCCAGGCGCGCTTGGTTGGGTACATAGTCCAGGTCGCATTCCGGATCGGGATGCTCGTAATTGATGGTGGGAGGTAGGATGCCATCCAGCAGGACCTGGACGCTGACAGCGGCTTCGAGCGCGCCAGAAGCGCCCAGGAGATGCCCGGTCATGGACTTGGTAGAGGATACCGGGAGCCGGTAGGCGTGCTCGCCAAAGACCGTCTTGATCGCTGCCGTCTCGCTCTTATCGTTCAGGGGCGTGGAAGTTCCATGGGCGTTGATATAACCGATATCTACGGCCTTCAACCCGGCGCTTTTCAGGGCCAGGTCCATGCATAAGGCTGCACCGGCGCCATTTTCAGCAGGAGCGGACATGTGGTAGGCGTCATCCGATGTGCCGTAACCCGATACTTCTGCCAGGATGGTGGCGCCTCGCGAACTGGCGTGTCCAAGCGATTCGAGCGCCAGCGCTGCCGCGCCTTCTCCCATCACGAAACCGTCCCTTTCCCGGTCGAATGGGCGCGAAGCCCGCTGCGGCTCTTCGTTACGGGTCGAGAGGGCAGTCATGGCGCTCATCCCTGCCACTGCCATCGGCAGGATTGCCGCCTCCGAACTGCCGGAAAGGATCACGTCCGCCGCTCCTCGCCGGATCATTTCGAAGGCTTCGCCGATGGCATTCGACCCCGTGGCGCAGGCAGTAACGACCGACATGTTCGGGCCACGGATACCAAGACGGATTGCAACCGTACCTGGAGCGGTATCCGCCAGCATCATCGGGGTCAGGAACGGGCTGACACGGTCCGGGCCACGCTCCAACAATACATTGTATTGTTCGATAAGCGTGCCCATCCCCCCTATCCCGGTCCCGATCACAGCTCCGATCCGGTCCCGGTTGGAATCGGTAACGGTCAATGCTGCCTGTTCGAATGCCTGCAAAGCAGAAGCCAGGGCATACTGGGTGAAGAGGTCCATCCGTCTGGCTTCCTTGGAACCGAAGAGGGCTGCGCCATCGAAACCCTTTACCTCGGCTGCAATCCGGCTTTTGAACCCTGTTGTATCGAAACGGGTGATCGGCGCAATGCCGGATACGCCGGATCGCAGGGCTTTCCATGTGTCAGGCCAGTTGTTGGCCTGCGGGCTGATACAACCCATGCCGGTGACAACGACACGGCGATCGCTCATCATTCCTCCACGAAACGGGCTTCTAGATAGAAAAAAAGGCAGGATGTCCCTGCCCGATGGAACTCTTGTCGTTATAACACAATCCTATAGCATTCGACGCGCTACACAAGTCCTCAGAGGGCAGTTTCGAGCGCCTGCCTGACATGCGCCTGGTCGTGCTCGCCGATGAAACGTACCAATTCCCTGACCGAAGTCGGGCCGAAGATCGCATGGCGCGCCGGGCGGTTCCACCCGCTATCCAGTGAATCCAGGATCTGCAGCAGGGACTTGCGATGGTCTGTAAACTGCATCAGGGCATCACGCCCGTCCTGGTTGGCATAATCTCTATCCTCCACCCAACGGTCGGTGACTTCCGCATTGATAAATGGGTTTTCCTCCGCCAGTATCTTCTGCAATCGCGGCAGGTTGACATCTTTTTCCACATCCCTCAGATGGCAGGCGATCTCCGTCAGGCGCCATTCACCGGCTTTGGGTTGGCAGCGCCATTTCTCCCCCGGCAGACCGTTGGTCAGGCCGGCGATGGCGGCTGGTGTTCCACGCAGCAAAGCCAGCAGGGTTACAGGGTCGCCGAAGGAATGCTGGAGACCTGTGCGATCCGTCTCATCGAGCCAGGTACGGAGATCCTCTATCATCCCCTGTTCCCAGTTTGTGGATTCGACCACATTTTCAACCGTATTTACAACTTGGTATACAGGCAATCCGGCAGCGCGCGCCGGGAGGATATCCGTGTTTTCATCATCACCGGCCATAACCAGCGGTCCTTGCGGCCATCCAAGACGCCCCAGGATCTCAGTATAGTAAGCCGGCGAGGTTTTCGTGAAATGGAATGTTTCATAGGATGTGATCAGAGCGAAGGAAAACTCCTCCGGCGGGAGACCTGCCCATCGCATCCGGTGCTCTATGGCAGGCAAAGGGAAGAGCGGATTGGTGGCAATCACAAGCCGAAACCCCTGGCTGAAAGCCCATTTGACCAAATCCACCGCGGCTGGACGGGGCCTGGTGATCTCCTGGAGGGCCAGGAACCCGTTTTCGTAGAAACGGTCGATTACCGGCTGCAAGACACTGCGTTCGAGACCCAGGGCAGGGAAGAAATATGCATCGAATACTTGCTGCAAGGTCCGGGCAGGGTCAATGTTGGCCAGCATCCGGCGGGCGCCTCCCAATAGAGCCGGCATCATGACATCCGGGTCGACCATCCCGGCCAACGCGTTCGAAAGCCCCTTGAAATATGCCGGAATGAAGACACCCATGTTCGTATCGAGCAGGGTGTCATCCAGATCGAGCAGCAGTGTCAGGGGCACGG
>VGNO01000222.1 GCA_016865985.1 Chloroflexota bacterium
TCGTTGCCTCGGCCATCCCGTTGACCCTCGGCCTGGACGCCATGCGCCAACTGGCTTTCCCGTCCAGCCTGCAGATGGGCTTCCTGACCACGCAGGTCGAAATCCTCATCCTGGCCGGGCTGAGCGTGGTCTTCCTCGTCGGCGCGAAACTGCTGCTGGATTACACCGAGAAGCGCGCCATCCGCGAGGGGCGGCTGACCGAGGCGAGGAGGTAGGCCATGGCCCGATCAACGGCAGCAGTTACCAGGTCCGAGGTGTGGCGCTCGTTCCGCATCGCCACCTGGCTGGGATGGCAGATCGCATCCAACTGGACCGATCCGCTCTGGTTCGCCATCTATTCCATCGTCCGGCCCATCTCGCGAGCGGCCATCCTGGTGGTGATGTACGGCGTCATCACGCAGGGCAATTTCAGCGACCCGCTCTTCCCGTACATTTACCTGGGCAACGCGTTTTACTCGTACGTTTTCACGGTGATGAACGGGGTCTCGTGGGCGGTGATCGACGACCGCGAGCATTATCGCACGCTGAAATACATGTACGTCGCGCCGATCCGCATCCCGCTCTATCTGCTGGGGCGCGGCGTGGCAGGCTTCCTGACCGCCTCGCTTTCGGTGCTCATCACCATCGTGGCTGGGGCGCTCTTCCTGCACGTCACCTTCGACCCGCTGCAGGCCGACTGGGCGCTGTTCATCGTCTCGCTGGTCATCGGCATCGTTATGCTGGCGATGATGGGGCTGGTGCTGGCAGCGCTCAGCCTGCTGGTGGCGCGGCATTCCGGCTTCCTGGCGGAGGGCGTGAGCGGGGTGTTGTTCCTGTTCAGCGGCGCCATCTATCCGCTGGACGTGCTACCCGCCTGGCTGCAACCGGTCGGCTTCGCCATCCCGATCACTTACTGGCTGGAACTGATGCGCCGCTCGCTCATCGGCAGCGTGGCGCAGGCCTTCCCGACCCTGGCCGGGTTCAGCAACCTGCAACTGCTCGGCATCCTGGTCGGGCTGTCGGCCGCGTTCGGCGTGGCATCCATTTTCGTTTTCCGCGCCTGCGACAAGCGGGCGCGCGAGCGCGGCCTGATTGACAGGACGACGAATTATTGACCCACCCCCCTCTGTCCTCCCATTTCTGAACTGCGAAATGGGGGGATGAAAGGGGGGCGGGGCAGGAGGACGCGATGAAGACAAAAGGCACCCTCTACATCGGCGAACTCAAGGGGACGCCCATTGGCGACCTGTGGCTGGCGGTCTCGGACCGTGGCCTGGCGGCGGTGGAATGGGGCAAATCGCAGGCTGAATTCGAGGCATACCTGGCCAAACGCTTCAAATGGACGGTGGAATACCGGCCAAAGATGGTCGCGCAGGCGGCCAGCGAGTTGCGCCAGTATCTCAAAGGCAAACGCCGCCAGTTCACCCTGTCCATCGACTGGTCTCTCCTGCGTCCCTTCCAGCAGGCGGCGCTCAAGGCCACCTATGAAATCCCCTACGGCGAGACACGCACCTATAAAGAGATCGCCGGGCATGTCGGCCGACCGCACGCGGCGCGCGCCGTCGGCCGCGCCGAAGCCACCAACCCGATGGCGCTGGTCATCCCCTGTCACCGCGTGATCGGGACGGATAACAAGTTGCATGGTTACGGGCTGGGGGAGGGATTGAAGACGAAGGAATGGTTGTTGAAGTTAGAAGGGGCAGTGTTGGCGTAAAACTATTTTTCTGGAGATTCTTTGAAACCGAAACATTGGACACTATTCATCCTGTTGGGCGTCATCTGGGGTTCATCGTTCCTGTGGATCAAGATCGCCGTGCAGGAGATCGGGCCGGTTACGCTGGTCGCTTTCCGGGTCCTGTTCGGCGCCATAACGGGCGTCCTGGCCGTGCTCTTCAGCCGGGCGCAATGGCCGCGCCGGTTATCAGACTGGCTGAACCTGTCCCTGCTGGGGATTGCCAGCATGGCCATCCCTTTCTTCCTTATCTCGTGGGGTGAGAAAACCATCGACTCGGCGGTGGCCTCGGTCTTGAATGCCACCGTGCCGTTGTTCACCATCATTATCGCCCACCTGTTCCTGCATGACGACAAGATGACCCTCCCCAGGGTGATCGGTCTATTGATTGGATTTGGCGGGGTGTTGGCGCTGTTAAGCGAGGACCTGTCTGCCCGCGCCCACAGTTCCGCCCTGGGACAGTTGGCGGTGGTCGTGGCGGCGGTCTTCTATGCTGCCAGTTCCGTCCACGCCCGCCGGACCACCCAGCACCTGCCGGGCATGGTGCGCAGCGCAGCCCCGTTCCTGAGCGCCAGCGCCCTGATGTGGATCGCCGCGCCGGTGGTCGAAAAACCGCTCCACATCCCGACCCTGCCCATCACCTGGGCGGCTCTGCTCTGGCTGGGCATCCTGGGCGCAGGCGTTGCGCAGATCATGTGGTATACCCTGATCCACGAGATCGGCCCCACCCGTTCGACCTTCGTCACCTACACCCTGCCTCTTGGCGGAGTCATCCTGGGCGTTGTTTTCCTGGGGGAACAACTTTCCTGGCAACTGGCGCTCGGGGCGGCGCTCATCCTAGCCAGCGTCGTCGTGGTGAACCGCGAACGCTAGGGCTTCCGCTTCAGTTTTTCGAGGTGCATTTTTCGGAACTTCGCCACCTTGGGCGCGACCACGGCCCTGCAATACGGCTGGTTCGGATAATTGGCGAAGTACTCCTGGTGATACTCCTCGGCGGTATAGAAAACCTCGAACCGGGTGAGTTCGGTCACCAAAGGCGCCTCCCACAACCCGGCAGCCTGTACCTCCCGCATCACCTGATCGGCGATCATCCGCTGTTCTTCGTCGTGGTAAAAGACCGCCGAGCGGTACTGGCTGCCCACGTCCGCCCCCTGGCGGTTGAGGCTGGTCGGGTCGTGGACGGTGAAGAAGACCGCCAGCAGGTCCCGGAAGGAGATGACTTGCGGGTCGAAAGCGACTTGCACCGCCTCGGCATGCCCGGTATCCCCGTCGCAGACCTGGCGGTAGGTCGGGTTGGGGAGCGTCCCGCCGCAATAACCCGATTCGACCGAAACCACGCCCCCCAGTTCATCGAAGACCGCCTCCAAGCACCAGAAACAGCCCCCGGCCAGGGTGGCTACCTGTAAATCGTTACTCATCGCTCCTCCATAAAACTATCGGGGCACAGTGTCGCTGTGCCCCGCTGGTTTCTTCTATGCCACCGGTTCGGGTACCGGCGTCTTTTCCTTGCGCCTGCCCCGCACCGGCTTCAACAACACCTGGGCATTGGCGTCCACGTCCACCTGCACGCTGGAGCCATCCTCGAAGGTCCCGGCCAGCAGGGCGTCCGAAAGCGGGTCCTCCACCTTCTGCTGGATGATGCGCTTGAGCGGACGGGCGCCCATGTCCGGGTCGAAGCCCTGCTCCGCCAGGAGCGCGACGGCGGCCGGGGTTGCGCTCAGTTTGATGTTGTGTTCCACCAGCCGTTCCCCGACCTTTTCCAGTTCGAGCGACACGATCTGCTGGATATCCTCCCGGTTCAGGGAGCGGAAGATGACCACCGCGTCCAGCCGGTTGAGGAACTCCGGCCGGAAGGCCTTCTTGAGGGTGTCGGTCAGTTTCTTGCGCATCTCTTCATACGAAGATTGCTCGTCGGCCTTTTCGTCCCGTTTCAACTGGAAGCCGAGCGCAGCCTGCTTCTTGATCATTTCAGCGCCGATGTTGGAGGTCATGACGATGATGGCGTTGCGGAAATCCACCTTGTGGCCGCGCGCATCGCTGAGGTGGCCCTCCTCCATGATCTGGAGCAGCATGTTATGGACTTCCGGGTGCGCCTTTTCGACCTCGTCGAAGACGACGATCGAGTACGGGCGGCGGCGCAGGGCTTCGGTCAACTGGCCGGCGTCATCATAGCCGATGTAACCGGGCGGCGCGCCCACCAGCCGCGAGGCGGTGTGCCGTTCCATGAACTCGGACATATCCAACTGGATGGCGGCGTCCTCGCTGCCGAACATGAACCTGGCGAGCGCCTTGGTCAACTCGGTCTTGCCCACCCCGGTCGGACCGAGGAAGACGAACGAACCGATCGGCCGGCGCGGGTCCTTCAGGCCGGAACGCGCCCGCCGCACCGCCTTCGAGATGGTCTCGATGGCCTGCTCCTGGCCGATGATCGCCTTGCGTAATTCGTCTTCCATCTTCAACAGCCGGGCCGATTCCTCCTGCGCCAACTGCATCACCGGCACTCCGGTCCACATGGCGACCACTTCGGCGATATCCTCGCCGTTCACCACCGGGCTGGTGGCGCGGTCCCACCCGGTGCGCATCCGTTCGATCTGCGCCTCCAGGGCGGTCACCTGCTCCTGCCACTGGCGGACATCCTCGGCGGCGCCCTCCTCCCTGGCCTGGTTCTGGCTCTTGCGCGCCTGGCGCAGGCGGGTGAGCAGGTCCTTGGCCTCCTGGGCCGCAGGGGATTTGTACATGCGGA
>VGNO01000223.1 GCA_016865985.1 Chloroflexota bacterium
GGCGCGGCGACGCCGATGTTGACGCCGATGTTCCCGGCCTCCGCCTCGTACCTGAACCGGCGGGCGGCCGCGCCGCTCGAAGTGAAGATGCTGGCCTGGTTGCCGTACGGCCCGCCGTTGACCAATTTCAAGGCCTCCTCGATCGTGTTGGCGTGCATAAGACTTAACACCGGACCGAAGATTTCCGTGCGCTGGACCTCGCTCTCCGGCCTCACGTTCGCCAGGACCGTCGGGCGGACGAACGCGCCCTTCTCGTAATTCTTGACGACGGCGTTCCGCCCATCCACGCAGACGGTGGCGCCCTCTGTCGCTCCCAGGCCGATCAGGCCCTCGATGCGGGCGCGGGATGCCTGGCTGATGACCGGACCCATCTGGACGCCCGCCTCCAGCCCGTAACCGACGACGCGCGACTGCGCCGCGTCGCACATCATCTCGGTGAATTCGTCGCGCGCCTCGGCCACGGTCACCGCCCACGAGACGGCGAGGCAGCGCTGGCCGGCGCAGCCGAAGGCCGAATCGGCCACGATCTGCACTGCCATCCCCATGTCCGCGTCGGGCAGGATGACGACCGGGTTCTTCGCCCCGCCCTGCGCCTGGACGCGCTTGCCCTGCTCCGCGCCGCGCCGGTAGATATATTTCGCCACCGGCGATGAGCCAACGAAGGTAATGGCGCGGATGGCCGGATGGTCGAGGATGGCATCCACCGCCTCCTTCGCGCCATTGACCAGGTTGATGACGCCCTTCGGAAGTCCGATTTGCTCGACCAATTTGAAGATGAACTGCATCGTCATCGGCACTTTTTCGGACGGCTTGATGATATAGGTATTGCCGCAGGCCAGAGCGTACGGCAGATACCAGAAGGGAATCATGCCCGGAAAGTTGAACGGGCAAATCGTGGCGCACACCCCCACCGGCTGGCGGATCATGATTTCGTCAATGCCGGGGGCAATGTCTTCCGAGATTTCCCCTTTCGCCAGCATCGGGATGCCGCAGGCGATCTCCACATTCTCAATGGCGCGCACCATCTCGGCTTTGGCCTCGTCGAACGTCTTGCCGCACTCCTTGACAATGGTGCGCGAAATCTCGTCCATGTTCGACTTCATCAGGTCGCGCAATTTGAACAGGTACTGCGCCCGCTCCTGCGCCGGAGTCCGCCGCCAGGCCGGGAGGGCTTCAGCGGCTGCTTTCGCCGCGGCTGCCACATCGTCCAGCCCGCAGACGGGGGTGCGCGCCAGCAGGTCGCCGGTGGCGGGATTGGCCACATCCAGGTATTCCGATACTTTGGGTTCGACCCACTCGCCGTTGATGTAGTTAAGAATTTTCTGCATACTTTCCTCAGAGTCCTAGATTTCCTGATTTTGGACATCCAACGTCAGGAGACGTTGGACTCCATAACCTGGTCGGTCACGGCCAGCGCCTTCTCGATAATCGCCAAGCCTTCATCCAACTGCGCCTCGGTGATGCACAGCGGCGGGACGACGAAGACGATGCTGCCCATGTTGTTCGCCATGATGAACGTGAACAGTCCGTTCTCGCGCAGGACTTTTCCGAGTTCGGCCATTTTCGCCGCCGGGACGATTTCCTTCGTCTCGCGGTTCGTGACCAGTTCGATGGCCGAAAAGAGACCGATGGCGCGCACGTCGCCGACCGAAGCGTGGCGGGACCGGATGCCTGCCAGCGCCTCCGTGAGGCGTTTCCCCACCCGCGCCGCGTTCCCGAGCAACCCGTCCTCCTCGTAGACCTCGATGGTCGCCAGCGCCGCGGCGCAGGCCAGGGCGTGGCCGTTGTAGGTCAGACCGGCGTAGAGATATTTATCGTCGAAGAATTTGGCGATCGGCTCCGAAACGATGACCGCGCCGAGCGGAACGTATCCGCTGGTGATGCCTTTCGCCGTGGTGATGATGTCAGGAACAACGTTCCAGTTATCCACCGCGAACCATTTCCCGGTGCGGCCCCAGCCGCTCATTACCTCGTCCGAAATCAGCAGGATGCCGTGCCGGTCGCAAATCTCGCGCACGCGCGGCCAGTAATCCTCCGGCGGGACGATGATGCCGTTCGAGCCGACCACGCCTTCCATGATGACCGCCGCGATCTTATCCACGCCCTCGTAGCGAATGACCTCTTCGAGATGGGAAATGCACTCGCGCTTGCAGGTTTCCTGCTTCTGCCCAAACGGACAGCGATAGCAGAACGGGTCGAGGAAGTGGACCGCGCCCGGCAGGGCCGGTTCGACAGCGAGACGGCGGTAGTCGCCGGTCAGGGCAATCGAGCCGTGCGTCGCGCCGTGGTAGGAGCGGTAGCGCGCCAGAATTTTGTGCCGCCCGGTGTAGAAGCGCGCGATCTTGATGGCGTTCTCGTTGGCTTCCGCGCCGCCGAGCGTGAAGAAAGTCTTTTTCAAATTGCCTGGTGTGACCTCGGCCAATTTCCTTCCCAGCAGGCCGCGCACGTCGGTGGCGTTGCCCGGATGGACGAAGCACAGTTTGGCCGCCTGTTCCTGGATGGCCTTCACCACCTTCGGGTGCTGGTGGCCGATGTTGGTGTTCATCAGTTGCGACGAGAAGTCCATGTAGCGCTTCCCGTCGGTGTCCCAGAAATAAATCCCCTCCGCCTTCTCCACCGGGATGGGACTCACCTGTCCCTGCACCGACCAGGAGAAGAAGGTGTATTCTTTGTTCATTGCAACGATCTCAGCGGTTTTCATGAAGTACTCCTGATGGATTTAGAACTGGAAATAAATGAATGGCGATTGGGCGCCTGCCGCGAACAGAAACGCAAATAGGAATTCCGCCAGGACCAGCGGGATGGCGTATGGCTTGGCGACAGTCAGACGGGAGAGGTCCCACTTTTGATTCCTGGCAACCAGGCCACCCAGGAAGACGATGGGAACGAAGATCAATGCTGGAAGATACAACCAGGTGATTCCATCCGGCTGGAGGAAAAGCAGTTTTTCGAACACCAGGCGGGTTGTTTCCACTGACGGAGACCGGAAGAAAACCCACACCAGCGTGACGATGGCGAAAACCGGCACAGCCCGCGCCCACTGTGCAGCCGGCTTCTGGTCCGCGGGGATGGAAGCGGAACGGGCAGTGAAAAAACGTTCCAGCGCCAACATCGATCCATGCAGGCCGCCCCAGAAGACGAAATTCCAACTCGCTCCGTGCCACAACCCGCCCAGCAGCATTGTCAGCAACAAATTGGCATAAGTGCGGAAGCCCCCCCTGCGGTTCCCGCCAAGCGGGATGTACAGATAATCCCGCAGCCAGGATGACAGGGATATATGCCACCTCTTCCAAAACTCGGTGATGCTCTGCGCCACATACGGCAGGTTGAAATTCAGCGGTAGTTCGAAACCGAGCAGCCTGGCGATGCCGCAAGCCATGTCCGAATATCCTGAAAAATCGAACAGGATCTGCACCGAATAGGCGGCTATCCCAAGATATACCGTTGCGCTCGAATAGATGCCCGGGGATGCGTAGACCGCGTCGACCAGTAAAGCCATGGCGTCTGCCACAACTGCTTTTTTGATCGCACCCTGAACGAATAACTGCGCGCCTTGCAAAGCCTGGTCTGGGGAAATGCGCAAGCCGCGGCTCAACTGGGGAAGGAAATGCGCGGCGCGCATGATCGGTCCGGCCACCAGCCGCGGGAAGAAAGTGATGAACACCGCGTAATCGAGCAGGGAGTCGGCCGGGCGGGTAACGCCGCGATAGACATCGACAATATAACTGATCGACTCGAAAACGTAGAAGGAAATGCCCACCGGGAGGATGATGGACATCTCGGGGATCGCCAGGCCGAGCCTGCCGGAAACCAGGTTGAGCGTCTCGATGAAGAAATTCGTGTACTTGAAATATCCCAGGATCGAGAGGTTGAGCGCAAGGTTGACGAACAACAGGCTTTTACGTACATTCCGGTTCGTGGACCGCTGCAGACGGACGGAAATGAAATAATCCGCCAGGGTGATGATGAATAGAAGGCCCAGGAAACGCCAGTCCCAGAATGCATAGAATGCGCAACTGGCAGCAAGCAGCAGGACCTTGTGCCAGGTGGGATTCTTCCATAGCCATACCAGGAACAGGAAAAGGATGAACAAGAGGGCGAACTGGATGGAGAGGAAACTCATGGCAGGACACCTTCGAGGAAATCCGCCAGAAACTGCCCCAGGATATGATGTCCCTCCCGGTTCAAGTGCCCAGTACCGGGTGATGAATTCAGGAACCCTCTCGGAAGGATGTATTCCGACCGGTACAGTTCCGTGAACTGTTGGAGCGGGAACAAGACCGTGACCAGCCCATACGAACCGGCATCCAGGACGAACTCCTGGTCGGCGGTCGCATCGAAACTGACGCTGCCGTCCACGATGCGGGGTGCATTGGGTACGACCAGCAGGACTACTGCACAGCCGGAATATGCCTCTACCAGGGCTGTTATTTGTTGCCCGAGATAATC
>VGNO01000224.1 GCA_016865985.1 Chloroflexota bacterium
CTCCCAATAGAGCCGGCATCGTGACATCCGGGTCGACCATCCCGGCCAACGCGTTCGAAAGCCCCTTGAAATATGCCGGAATGAAGACACCCATGTTCGTATCGAGCAGGGTGTCATCCAGATCGAGCAGCAGTGTCAGGGGCACGGGTTTACCTAGTTCTCGATAAACGCCTGGGGCAATGTGTGACATTCCCCGCAACCGATATGCGGTTCAGGTACGGGCTGCCCGGATTTCCGGCAGTATGCCAAAACCTGCACCCGGCGGTGGAAACCGGAAATGAACGGCCGTCGTACACTGGCATTCAAAGTCAGGTTCTCACAAGCATTGGCCCGCAGGATGCCGGGGACCGGACATGTACGGCACAAGTCGGAACTCCACTTCTGGCCGGGCTCGGGGGCAGCCAGCAGTCGGCACTGCTCGATGTTTCGGCCGCGGAAGTAATCCCCATGGAAGTGCCTGCATTCTGTTCCAACTGGCGTTCTCATCAGTCATCCCAATTCACGAACGGTTGCTTTCGTCGAGGGGGAGGCAATTGCATTCCCGGGGCCCGCCTCCTGTCCAATGGTTCACACCCGCGTTACGTATGCGCCGGTGCGGGTATCGATACGGATCGTGTCACCTTCCTTGACGAAATTCGGCGCCTGGACATCGATGCCCGATTCGACCCTCACTTTTTTTGTAACGCCGGTGGCTGTATCACCGCGCACGGCGACCTCGGCATGGACTACTTTCATATCCACTGTCAGGGGGAGTTCCACATCCAGCGCCTCGCCCTGGTAGAAGGTCAGTTTACATTCCATGCCCTCCTTCAAATAGCCTGCTGAATCGCCAAGGAGTTCCGCTTTGACTGCCGGTTGCTCGAAGGTTTCATTGTCCATGAAATGGTAATAATCGCCATCTGTGTAGAGGTAAGAAACATTGTGGAAATCCAGGCGGGCACCCTGTACCTGGCTCCCGGAAATGAAGGATTTCTCGAGAGTGGAGCCAGTGCGCAGGTTGCGGGCTTTGATCTTGATGGTGGCATTACCGCGTCCCGGTTTATGGTGGCTATATTCGAGTACCCGCCACAGGCTGCCATCAAGTTCGAAAGTGACGCCTTTACGAAGGTCGTTGACATCTATCATGGGCGCTTTCCTTTACATACTGTGAGGTGCAAACGGGCGGGATTATATTCGATGTTTGGCGATTCCGGTAGATGGCCTTGAATAAGGACCGCCACTCCGGCCGCGATGATTCACCCCTGCCGGGGTCTTCTTCGAGGATCCGAATGGTGCGCTTCAGACTGGGGGAAATCCGCCAACAATTCGACTGCATGCGGCAGCACAACCTGGATTGCTTGCAGGTTTTCCACGGCCGCCTTCGGGCTGCCGGGAAGGTTGACGATCAGGACCCTGCCGCGCATCCCGGCAACGCCGCGCGACAACATTGCGTGCGGCGTGACCCTGGAACCCGCCAGGCGCATTGCTTCGGCTAGGCCTGGCGCCTGTCGTTCGAGCACCTGCAAGGTGGCTTCCGGGGTAACATCGCGCAAGGCAAAGCCTGTCCCACCTGTAGTCAGGATGATGTCGATCTCCCCGCCATCCGCCCACTCGACCAGTTTCCCGGCGATGATGTCCTCCTCGTCGGGCACGATCGCTGCCAGTCCCACCTGCCACCCATACGAACGGAGAGCCTCGGCCAGGGCGGGACCCGACATGTCCGGGCGTTCACCGCGCGCCGATCGGTCGGATACTGTCAGGATGCCGAAACGGGGAGCCATTTCAGGCAAGGTCCCGGGCGAGGATATGCAGGTCCATCTCCATCCAACCGATCTCGTTGTAGAAATGGAGCGCCTGCGCGTTGCCATTCGTGACCAGCAGGTAGCAGCGGATGCAGCCCTTCTCCCGCAACCGCTTTTCGAGTTCGGCCATCATCATCCTGCCCACACCGCGCCGCCGGTAGGACTCCGCCACTGCCAGGTGGTAGACCATACCGCGCCGGCCATCGAAACCGCCCATCACAGCCCCGACCAGGTTGTCGCCTTCTTCTGCCAGGAGGAAAAGGTCCGGGTCGCGCTGGACTTTCTTGTAGATCTCCGCCGGTTCATCGGACCGGCCCAGTTGGATACCCGCCCCGGCTGATGCCCAGAGACTGCGTACAGCCTGGTAGTCCGCTGGATAGTCGAATTGCCGGATGTGGATCTGTTCCATTCGAGGCGCCTCATCCCCCAACCAGGGTGCGGATACTTAAGATCAAGTCGTCGGGCATGTAGGGCTTGAGCAGGAAGGCATCCGCCCCGGCATCCAGACAGGCATCCGTCATATCGATCCCGGATGTCATGATGACACGGATGCTTTTCAGTTCCTTATCCTTGCGCAAGTCTTTCACTACGTCCAAGCCATTCAGGTCGCCAAGATGGACATCCAGCAGGATGACATCCGGGATATCGAGGCGGATATTCTCCAACAAGGCGCCGGTCTTGTCGAGGATGGTGGTTGCCTGGAATCCCTCCATCCCCAGCAGCGTTTTGAGCAGCGATACCATTGTGTAATCGTCTTCAGCCAGCATGACCCTGGTCATTCCCGTCTCCTGAAGTCTTTTTTTTCGGGCGCGCGGATCCTTCCTGTTTTGTCCCCGCAGGCCGTGCTTTCTTCTCCAATGCGTTCTCCAATACTTCCTCCACTGAATCGACGAAGATGAACCTGAGCGTCTTTCGGATCTCCTGGGGTACATCCTCGACATCGAGTTCGTTCCGTTTGGGCAGGATGATCGTTTTCAATCCACTGCGATGGGCGGCCAGCAGTTTTTCCTTGATCCCCCCCACCGGGAGCACCTGCCCGCGCAGGGTGATCTCGCCGGTCATGCCGACATTCCTGCGCACCGGGCGATTCGTGATGAGGGAGACCAGGGCAGTCGCCATGGTCACGCCGGCTGAAGGTCCATCCTTCGGTTGAGCGCCGGATGGGATGTGCAGGTGGATGTCCGTCTTCTCGAAAAAATCCTCCGGCAGGGCGAGGTTCATCGCCCGCGCACGGACATAGGAGAGGGCGGCACGCGCCGATTCCTGCATTACATTCCCGAGCGATCCTGTCACCTGGAAACCTTTCCCGCCCGGCATGCGGGTGGCTTCTATGAAAAGTACATCGCCGCCGAAGGGAGTCCAGGCCAGGCCGGCTGCAACCCCCGGCAGGGAAGTGCGGATATTGATCTCCTCCGGCCCCTGGTAGATGGGATGCCCAAGCAGTTCCTTGACCACAGCCGGGGTAATACTGGCGGCGCGCGCCTTCCCTTCGGCGATCTGGACGCCGATTTTGCGACAGACAGCGCCGATCTTGCGCTCCAGGTTGCGGACTCCCGCCTCCCGGGTGTACATCCGGATCACGGTTCGCAACGAATCGTCACTGAATTTGGCTTCCTTCACGCGCAAGCCATTCTCTCGCAACTGGCGCGGCGCCAGGTAACCCCTGGCAATGGCGATCTTCTCGTTTTCGGTATAACCGGACAAGTGGATGATCTCCATCCGGTCCAGCAGGGGGGACGGGATCGTCTCCAGTTGGTTGGCGGTGGTGATGAACATGACCTGGGAAAGGTCGTAAGCGACCTCGAGGTAATGGTCGCGGAATTCGGAATTCTGTTCCGGGTCGAGTACTTCCAGCAAGGCCGAGGCCGGGTCGCCGTGATAATCGAAGACCAGTTTGTCCACTTCGTCGAGCATGAAGACCGGGTTGCGGCTCTCGCTGCGCCGCAGGGCTTGCAGGATGCGTCCCGGCATGGCGCCGATATAGGTGCGACGGTGGCCGCGGATCTCAGCCTCGTCCCTAACGCCGCCCAATGAAACGCGGATGAATTTCCTGCCCATGGCGCGGGCGATGGATTGACCGAGGGAGGTCTTGCCGACCCCCGGGGGACCGATGAAACACAAGATGACGCCTTCACGCTCGCGGCGGATGGTGTCGATGGAGGGCCTGGCGAATTCCTCCTGCCGCTCCAGGCGCAGTTTGCGGATTGCCAGGAATTCCAGGATGCGCTCCTTGACATCCTGCAAGCCGTAGTGATCCTGGTCCAGGATCTGCCGGGCATGAGCCACATCCAGGTTATCCACCGTGCCGCTCGCCCACGGCAGTGAGACCAGCCAATCGAGGTAGGTGCGGATGACCCCGTATTCCGCCGCGGCAGTTGGTAGTCGCGAAAGCCGTTCCAGCTCGCGGTTGGCCTGCTTGCCGGCTTCCTCGGGCATCTTGGCGGCTTCTATCTTCTTGCGGAACTCCTCGACCTCGACCGCCTGCTCGTCTTTTTCACCGAGTTCCTTCTGGATGGCCTTCGCCTGTTCCCTCAAGAAATACTCGCGCTGCACTTTCTCGATCTCCGAGCGCGCCTGGTTCTGGATCTTCTGCCCTAGTTGCAGGACATCTGTCTCCCGCACCAGCAATGCCACCAATTTATGCAGTTTATCCCGGGTGGA
>VGNO01000225.1 GCA_016865985.1 Chloroflexota bacterium
ACGTCCCCATAAACGACCGGAAGTATGCCGGAAGCCAGTGCAGCCTGGAGTGGTTTCAAATCCCAGGCGGTGATGCGGCCTCCATCCGTTGTGACTGCCGCACTGGGCGGGAAGCAGACCGCGGGCAGACCGGCTGCATTCAGGGACTGCATCACGATCCGGTTGAGGCTGGCGGCGGCGTACCATACTTCAGCGAAGCCGTGCCAGCCCTCAGGACTATCGACGCCATCCCGGGTGCCGTGCCTGGCAGCGGCAGCATGCCCAAAGGAGCCGGATCCGTGACCGAGCACGAGGCGAAACTCGCCATCCTGCCAGCCGGAAGCGGCAACCTGTTGTGCCAGGTCGTCCAGTTTCTCCTGCCGGGCGGTAAAGGGACGGGTTTTATCGGTGATCAACGATCCACCTAACTTAAGGAAGAAGAGCCGCATGGTGAAAATGTAGCATGTTCACGGCCAGCCGTCAAGAAGCCCTGTGCTATAATCTATTCGACCGGGATACAATCATGCCGCTCGATATCCAATCAACCATCCGGACTGCGCTCATCCTGACCGTGCTGGGATTCATCCTCAGCGTCTGGTATGGCGCGCGGCGAATCCAGGCCGGGCGCAAGATAGCGTTCTTCCGCATCCAACGGGAGCAGGTGGCAGGCGGATGGCGACTTATCTGGCTGGCCGGATTTCTATTGGGTCTTGTGATATTTCTCCTGGTAGGAGCCGAACCGGTCGCATATCGATACTTCCCGCCCTCGCCCGTCCCCTCGGCCACACCGACCATCACCCTGACTCCCACGATTACCCTGACCCCGACCATCACCATGACCCCGACCATCACCCTGACCCCGTCCGTCTCGGAAACCCCGACCGTCCCGCCAACCCCTTTCCTGCCAGTCTCAGTGGAGGTGTTATTCACGAGTTCGATCACACCTGACCCGGGGGCGGTCTTCAGCCCGATCCAATTCACCCGCAAGGTGACGAATGCCCAGGCTGTGGCGCCGGCGACAGTATTCCAGAACCCGGTCGGCCACCTGTACGGCGTTTTCAGTTATGACAAAATGCTGCCCGGTGTCCAATGGACGGCCCTCTGGTACCGGGGAGCGGAACTGGTCTTCTTCGAGACGAAACCCTGGGACGGGGTGGTGGGCGGGTATGGATATACGGATTGGGACCCGGCCCCGGAAGCCTGGCTGGCGGGAGAATACCGGGTGGAGATCTTTGTCGGGTTTACATGGAAGATCGTCAGCGCTTTCCGGGTGGAAGGGGAGCCGTCCACTCCGGTTCCAGGGGCTACTGCCACAATCACACCGACCCCATAGAGGTAAACACCGCAACAGGAGAGCAATGGAAATGACCAAGAAGGAAGCCTTCCAGGATTTTTATCCCGACAACCTGGCCCACTGCTATGGCTGTGGTCGTTTGAACGGGCAGGGTCACCGGATCCGCAGTAACTGGGATGGGGATGAGACAGTCGCTTATTTCACCCCCCAACCTTATCATACCGCCATCCCGGGATATGTCTATGGCGGCCTGCTGGCGTCATTGATCGACTGTCACAGTACGGGGACGGCGGCTGCGGCTGCCTACCGCCAGGAGGGAAGGGCAATGGACAGCGAACCTCCCTTCCGGTTCCTGACGGCTGCTTTAAATGTCAACTACCTCAAACCCACCCCCCTGGGTCCGCAGTTGGAAGTACGCGGCCGGATCAAGGAGGTAAAGGGCCGGAAGGTGGTGGTGGAATCCTGGATCCTGGTGGATGGACAGGTGACCGTGCGGGGGGAGGTGGTCGCCGTCCAGGTCCCGGAGGGCTTGATCCCGGGATTCTAGCGATGCGCCGGTATGTCGTTGTTTTTCATCGGGATTTTCGGCCAACAGATAGAGGGCCAGGTCGGGCGCTGGCGACCGCTGGATTTCATGGCGCATGCGACCTGGGCTGCCAGTCGGGCATTGTTGAGCAGCAGGGCGAGGTTGGCTTTCAGGGTAGCCCCGCCGGTCAGTTCGGTTAACCTCTTCAGCAGGAAAGGGGTCAGGGCCTGGCCGTTTATCCCGGCCTGGCTGGCCTCCCGTTGCGCCTGTTGGATGGCGGCGCTCGCTTGCTCCGGCGACAGGGCGGAATCCTGTGGGGGAGGTTGCGCGACCAGGACAGCGGAAGTATTGCCCAGTTTCCAGTGCGTCCGGGCGAACTCGGCGACCTCCCGGGGGGAATCGAGCCGTACACTTACACCCAGTCCACTCGAGGGCGAGTAGAATGCCGGGAATTCATCCGTCCCATATCCAACCACCGGTACGCTCATGGTTTCCAGGTATTCGAGCGTACCCGGCAGGTCGAGAATGGCTTTAGCCCCGGCGCAGACGACCGCCATTGGGATACCGGCCAACGCCGGCAGGTCGGCGGAGATGTCATACGGAGGTCCGGGGTGGACACCTCCGATCCCGCCGGTGGCGAAGACCTGGATCCCGGCGCGATGGGCGGCGAACATCGTCCCGGCGACGGTTGTGCCGCCCGATTCTTTTTTGGCGATTGCTGTGGCAAAGTCCCTCCGGCTGACCTTTCGCACGTCCGGCAGGCTGGCCAGCCTTTCCAGTTCGGAGTCTGTCAGGCCGACGTGGATCCGTCCATCCAGGACGGCGACCGTCGCCGGGGAAGCGCCATTCTCGCGCACCACCCGCTCCATATCCCGCGCCAGTTGCAGGTTCTCGGGATGAGGCAGGCCATGCGTAACGACGGTAGATTCCAGGGCAACCACCGGGGAGTGCGAGGCAAGCGCATGATGGACAGTCTTCGAGCAAACTTGGGATACTTGTGATGACAAACGCATTTCAACCCACCCGCGCGCTCGGTTTGGCGACCGCCAGCACGACCCCGCGGATCTTTGCCTCCTGCAGGGGTATATTTTCGTAGGGCTTCCTGCTCTCGGAGCGCAATCCTTTATTGGTGAAGCGCTTGATGACGCAGGCGCGTTCCTGCGGGGTAGGCGGGTTGGCCAGGTCTGCGATCACGATCTGGCCGTATTGTGGGGTGAGCGCTAGGTCAGCCAGGATGTAATCGCCAGGTTCGATCGGGATCGGTGTGGACAGATCCATGCTGTCTCCTTCGATCCTGAGAAGGCGGTAGTCGCCGCTGCTTGTCAGTTGCACCTCGTTCCCGGCGCGCAGGTGGTGGAAATGATGGGGGATATCATTGAATTTGACCGATTCGATAACCAATTGCCCGATACATTCGTCATCGAAGATGAACCTGCCGACTGTGCTGGCATGGCCGACATCGAATACGCCGTAAACCAGGTTGGCGCGCGGATACCGGGGAGGGTGGGTTGTTCCGTCATTCCGCTTGTTTTTTTCAATCGCCCGAATGGAATTCAGGTCCTGCCGGATCTTCCTCCCCAGGGTTCCGCATTCTTCATGTTTCTTGTAATCACTCTCCGATTCATAAAGGACAGCGCAGGATTCCAACAGCCGGAGGGCCTCGCTCAGTTCAGTTAGCGCGCGCGACTGGTCCCCCCCATTGCGGTGGAGTCTACCCAGGAACCAATGCACCAGGGCTTCGTTGAAGTCGTCGCCAATCCACCGCGAGACATCCAGGGCTTCATCGGCAATGGCTGTCGCAGTCTCCTGTTCCCCGAGTTGCTGGTTTGCCAGGATGCAGACAAGTTTGGATAGGGCTTGGAATTCGAGATTGGGATCTTCGTTATCGTTTTCCAGGGAAGCATACTGGTTGAGGATACTTCGCGCAGTCTGGGCGGAGATGCGCAGCGAAGGGATCCTCCCCTGCAGGTTGGCGGCAGCGGGGTCGTGGAGCCTGAGTCTCCTGATGATCTCGATAAAATCACTATTCATGGTCCCTCCATGTATCTTAGAAGCGGTCGGTCAGGATTTTACGAAGTTTTTCCAGCAATTCCAGCGATTGCTTGGCGATCATCGGACGCACGATCGGGTCATCTAGGCTGTCATCCAGGATCCCGGTCAGGGAGAGGAGCAGCGGTTCGGTCAGGTTGGCCGGATCGACATGCTTCAACCGCTCGATGATCGAATTCAACAGATCCCGCTCGACTTTGGCCCGCGCCTGTTCCCTCACCCGGATGCGGTTTGCTTCCGCTTTGCTCTCGCGAATGGCGCTTATCTTCTGCCGCAGGCTCTCCCAGTAGGCAATACGTTTTTCATCCACTTCAGCGGGGAAACGGACAAGCAATTGGATGTTCAGGACATGGGCGCCGGCATGATTCCTCGCAAGGTTCCTGTTGATCTCGTCGATATTCTCCTGCGCCAGCCGGTAGGTATAGATGTGGCCTTCACTGGGACCGATATCCTCCAGCTCGGCGAGGGAAATTTCATCGATGGAGTGTCTGCTGAAGTGACCCAAGATGAAACCGGTTACCTGGCCCCAGACTCCATCCACCCAGTTCGATTCGACCAGTTGCCTGCGGTCGCTGTCGTATCT
>VGNO01000226.1 GCA_016865985.1 Chloroflexota bacterium
CCATATTTCGGATGGCTACATATGACAAACGAGCGCAATTTCAGCCTTTTTCGCCACAGGTGGCGGTTTTTGCTCAAACAGGCTGAGTAGTAACTTTTCAAGAAAGCTTGACAAGTAGGCAAAAAGACCCTTCTCGGTAAAATAGCTGTGTACCAAGCAGCCTAAACCGAGGAGGATCTTTGATGGAGTATAGCACGCTTCAACCCTGGCAAGAGATAGGAGAGACGGGGATCGTACATGATGCAGGCAGTTTGTATGGGCGATTTCATCAAGTGGCAGACCCCCGCGGTGCGCGAGGGAAACAATACAGTCTGGTGATGTTGCTGGTGGTGATCTTTTTGGCGAAGCTGGCAGGAAAGGACAAGCCGGATGAGATCGCTGATTGGGCCAAGAACCATGCGGGGGATGTGGCGAGGTTGTTGGGATTGGAGCAGAGCAAGATGCCATCGCACAGCACGATACGGCGGGTGTTCTCTTGCATTCTGGATGAGGCTGAGTTTGATCGGCTGGCGGAGGAATACCACCAACAAGAGGGGAATAAAGATGAAATGCTGGCGATGGATGGCAAGGCCTTGCGAGGCACACGAATAGCTGGGCAAGAGCGCAGTGACCATGTATTGAGCCTTTATGCGGTTGAAAGTTGCCGGGTGCTGGCGCAACAAGCTGTGGACAGCAAGGAAAACGAGATCGTTGTTGCGCCGCGGGTCTTGGAGAGCACCTCTTTGGTCGGGAAAATCGTGACGGGTGATGCCATGCACACCCAAAGGGCTGCCTCCCACCAGATTGTGACCGGTGGAGGAGATTATCTCTGGCCGGTCAAGGAGAACCAGGGACGTTTGTACGAAGATATTCAACACTTTTTCGCACCGGATACGCCTAAACGCGGCTTTGGCAAGATCACGACCGATTTCTTGAGTGCTCACCAAATCAACTATGGACATGGACGGTTCGAAAAACGCAACATCCAAACCAGTACGATGCTCAATGATTATCTGGATTGGCCCGGCATCGGACAAGTCTACCGCCTCGAACGGGAATTCTCCTGGGTTCGCCAGGGAAACATCTACAAAACAAGCCGCGAAATCGAATTCGGGATTACCAGCCTTTCCAGAGAAAAGGCTCCTCCCGCTAAAGTGCTGGCTTGCAGGCGCAGCCATTGGCGGATCGAAACCAGCTTGCACTATCGCCGCGACGTCACTTTTCGCGAAGATGCTACTCGCATGACCATCGGCGCTGCCGGGCGTATCCTGGCTACTGTTCACAACCTGGTAATCGGCTTGATCAAGCGAGCTGGCTTTGACAATGCTGCCAAAGCCCGCCGCTATTACGAAGGTCACTTGAGTGAAGCGTTCCGCTTGCTCATCACGTCAAATTGCCATTCTTGAAAAAGCCATAGTAGCCGTGTAATAATAACTTCCCTACTTTTTGCGCTTTTTACGAGCAATTTTCAGCTACGAAACGGAAGTTGTTTTTACACAAATCCATAGGAAGGGCGATGCGCACCCTTGACAGATTTTACATCCTGCCTATAATTCCGCCCAATATGGTCACATACACTCATTTCCGGGATTTCCTGTTCGAGCATGCCAGGTTGACCGTTTCTTTTGTTTTTTAGAGAGCCGTTATCGGCTCTCTTTTTTTATCTAGCGATGGAATAGATAATAAAACCAACCAAATTCCCAAAGGAGGAAGTATGCCCACAGAAGTAAATCCAAGATCAAAGGTCATCGGCTACCTGCCTGATGACACCCCGCGCTTTGGAGCCATGCTCAGCCTGGGTTTTCAACAATTCCTGACCATGTTCCCGGCCACCGTGGCGGTGGCGATCCTTACCCGTTTCGATGTCGGCGTGACCCTGCTGGCATCCGGCCTGGGAACGATCATCGCCCTGCTGGTCTCCAAACGCAAGATCCCGATGTATTATGGCTCGTCCTTCTCATACATTGCCGTCATTCAGACAGTCATGACGCTCTATGCCAGGGATTGTTTCCAGGCTCCCTATGCCGAGATGCCCTACTGCCCCGACGGCGTACGCATCGTGCAGGTCGGCATCCTGCTGACCGCCGTGTTCGAGATCCTGATCGGCCTGCTGATCATGCGCATTGGCAAGGCCGCCCTGGATAAGGTTCTGCCCCCGATCGTGACCGGGTCGATGGCCATGGTGATCGGCATCGCCCTGGCAAATGCCGCCCTTGGGCCGGCCGGCAACTGGGCAGCGCCGGAGGTCGCCGGAAAGACCTGGCTGGTGGCCTTCATCACCCTGGTCGCCACGATCCTGCTCTCGGTCTACTTGCGCGGCAGGGGATTGCTCGGCATGCTGCCGATCCTGTTGGGAGCCGTCTTTGGCTACCTGGTCGCGATCCCATTCGGATTGGTCAGCTTCGACAATGTGATTACCGCCTCATGGATCGCTGTCCCCAAATTTACCTTCCCGGCCTTCAGCAGCCCGGAAGCCTGGGGCATGGCGCTCAGCGTGGCATTGATCTTCATCGCCACCGTACCGGAGAGTACCGCCCATGTCTACCAGATGAGCCTGTATATCGACACCCTGGCCGAGGAGATGGGCCGCAAACCCTATGAGATCAAGAAATTGATCGGCCTCAACCTGGTGGCAGACGGCGCGGATGACCTGGTGGTCGGCGCGCTGGGCGGCTGCGCCGGGACCAACTACGGCGAGAACAACAGCCTGATGGCGATCACACGCAACTACTCGACTTCCGTGCTGATTACCGCCGGTGTGATCGCGATGGCGCTGGGCTTTTCCGGCAAGCTGGTCGCCCTGGTCAACACCATGCCACAAGCTGTGGTGGGCGGCCTGAGCATCTATCTGTTCGGTGTGATCGGCATGCAGGGCGTGGCCCTCCTGCTCTCCGAAAAAGTGGACATGTTCGATCCCAAGAACCTGGCGGTTGGCGCCACGATCCTCATCTGCGGGATCGGCGGCAACCTGGCGCTGACGAACGGCCTGTTCCCCTTCAAGATCCCCTATCTGTTCCCGAACGGCATCCCGGCCATCGTTTTCGCCGCCATCGTCGGCATCTTGATCAATCTGGTCTTTGTGATCTTCAAACGGAAGAGCGAATAGTCAGCAGCAAAGGAACAAAGAAATCGGGACCAGGAGCGCGTTCTCCCTGGTCCCTTCCCATGCCTGAACGGACTATAATGTTTTCAACTCCCACCATCTGAACATCAGGTTTGTCATGCTCAAACTCCCCGGATTGATCGACCCGCACGTCCACCTGCGCGAACCCGGCCAGACCCACAAGGAAGACTGGGACAGCGGCACGTCTGCCGCGCTGGCCGGCGGCGTGACCGTGCTACTGGCCATGCCCAACACCAGGCCGCCCATCTTCGACGCCGCCACCCTGAACCTGGCGCTCGCCGCGGCCAAAGCGAAAGCGCGCTGCGACTACGCCCAGTTCCTCGGCGCGGGGCCGGGGAATGCCGAATGGGGCAGGCACAAGGCGCTGCCCCTGCGCGCTGCCGGGCTGAAAATGTACCTCGACAGCACCTTCGGCGAACTGCGCCTGGACGACATGACCCTCTGGCAGCAGCACTTCCAGACCTGGCCGCGCGATCTGCCCATCGTGGCGCATTCCGAAAGCCGCAGCATGGCGGCGGTCATTTTGATGGCGGCCATCTACGACAGACCTGTCCATATTGCGCACATCTCGTTGAAAGAGGAAGTGTTGCTCATCAAGGCGGCGAAAGAAAAAGGCATCAAGGTGACTTGTGAGGTGTGTCCGCACCACTTATTCTTGACCAAAGATGATATTCCTCCCTCACCCCTGCACCCCTCTCCCAATGGGAGAGGGGACGGGGGTGAGGGGCGACTCTCAGTACGTCCGCGCCTCGCCACAAAGGAAGATGTGGATGTGTTGTGGGCCAACCTCGATGTCATCGACTGCTTTGCCACTGACCATGCGCCGCACACCCTGGCTGAAAAAGACGGCGAGAATCCCCCTCCCGGCTTCCCCGGCGTGGAGACGATGCTTCCGCTTCTATTCACTGCCGTCAGCGATGGGCGATTAACCATTGACCAAATTATCGAAAAATCTGTCATCAACCCTCGCAAAATTTTCTCGCTCCCCAAACAACCCGAAACCTGGGTCGAAGTGGACGAGAACGCCCGCTACGAACTCCACGCCGCGGACTTGCACTCCCGCTGCGGCTGGACGCCGTTCGAGGGCTGGCAGGTTCGAGGTCGGGTGCGGCGCGTGACGCTGCGCGGGCGCGAAGCGTTCAAGGATGGCAGGGCGCTGGTCAAGCCGGGATATGGGCGAAATGTCCGCGAGTAAATAACTATTGCAATAAGTTACCATTAATGGTATCTTAACAGCATGGAATTCAGCCGTCTGCTCGAAATCGTGGGCGAGGAGCCTGTTTTCGAAACTGCCCTGCTGCTGGCGGGCGAGGTGGATGTGCG
>VGNO01000227.1 GCA_016865985.1 Chloroflexota bacterium
TGTGGCATGGGAACAAGCGCGCAATGACAGGAAGGCAACAATCCGATGGAACTTTACCGTCGACGATGCTCGCAAGGTTTGTAAGGACCATTACCCTACAACTTTATCTTGTTGAGGTACTAGCCCCGAACTCCTGATCGATGCCCACGCCGGGCTGGGCGAAGGTCCCGCCTGGGACGCCCGCCGCGGCCTGCTCACCTGGGTGGACATCCACGCTGGGCATCTGCATCTCTTTGACCCTGCCGGGGGGACGGATCGTCTCATCGAATTGGGCGAACCGGTTGGCTGCGCCGTCCCGACCCGCGCCGGCGGCCTGCTCCTCGCCCTCCGCTCCGGTTTCTGGACCCTGAGCCTGCCCGCCGTTACCCGGACTCTTCCAGGCGATGGAAATGCTCGTCCAGCAGGGCAAGGTGATCTACGTCGGCTCTTCAAACTTTGCCGGTTGGCACATCGCCCGGGCGCAGGGGACGGCCAAAGCGCGCCGCTTCATGGGGCTGGTCAGCGAACAGAGTCTCTACAACCTGAAAGACCGCATGGTCGAACTGGAAGTCCTGCCGGCCTGCAAAGCCTACGGGCTGGGCGTCATCCCGTGGAGTCCGCTGGCGGGCGGCTTGCTGGGTGGAATCCTGGAAAAGGTCAAGGAGGGTCGCCGTGCCGAAAAGGACACCCAGAAGGAGATCGAGGAAAAGCGTCCGCAGTTGGAAAAGTGGGAGGCCTTTTGCAAGGAACTGGGCGAAAAGCCCGCCGATGTGGCCCTGGCCTGGCTGCTGGCGAACCCGGCTGTGACCGCCCCGGTCATCGGTCCGCGCACGCTCGACCAGCTGATAGGTTCCTTGCGCGCCCTTGAGATCAAATTCGATGAGTCTGCCAAAAAGAAACTGGACGAAATCTGGCCCGGTCCGGGTGGGGAAGCGCCCGAAGCCTACGCCTGGTGAGGTGGGAGTGAACCTGTCATGAACAGCGAAAAAGGTCCCTGCTGAGTAATGGAACGGGGCGGTGCAAGCACCGCCCCGTCTCTGTAAAGTATCAGGGTATGTAGAACAGTGTGGGCAGCATGACCACACGTGCACTGCCGTCCTGCTCCAGATCGACATAGGCAAAGAACTCGGTCTGATCGTACGAGTCACGGTAGACCGATCCATCCGGTCCCAGGAAGGACAGGATGAAGAGGTACTCGCCTCGGATATCCCCTAGATAGGCTCCATTTGAATCCAATCCGCTATACAGGATCTGATACTCCATCGCACAGGGATCACCCTCCTGGGAGCAAATCCCGCTCAGGGTTCCGACCAGGTCGTTCGAGGGGTATCCCATCCCGCCGAGGAGTATCTTATTTTCCGCGCTCGGCTGGTATCTCCTGGCAGCAGCCTCGTAATCGCCTGCGGCCATCGCGTCCAGCATGTCCGTCAGGGCCTGGCGGGCGGTCAGCAGGTCAGCGCCTGGGAGGCCCCAGCGCGGATATCCCAGCGGGCCGCCGCTCATGAAGGTTTCCCCGGAGGCGGCGAACATGATCCTCCCGCTTTCACTAAGGCCCTGGATTACACCCAGACGCTGATGGGTGTTCACATCCCAGACAGCGATGGTGTCATAGCTGCCATCCGATGGCAGACCACCGGCAAGCAGGAGTCGTCCATCCGGGGAGAACTGCAGGAAGACCCAGTCCAATGGTTCCTCCAGGGTCGCAGCCAGTTCACCAGTTTCAGCGTCCCACAGCCAGATCTCGGTGTTCTCATTGCTGATGGCATTGGCCACCCAGCGCCCATCTCCGGAAAAATCGATCGATTGTGTCACGTCCCCCCCGTTAGTGACCTTCAGACGGTTGACGATCTGCCAGGTATCGGTAGCATAGATTGCCACCTCGCTGCCATCGTCCTTGGTAAAGATCGCCAGGCGCGCGCCATCCTGGTTGTATTTCGGAAGCGAGACGCCGTACTTTCCCCCTGATAATTCTATGATCGTCCGCCCGGTTGCCAGATCGAAGATGATCACCCGTTGGCCGACCTTCAGAACGACCTCCTGCCCGTCCGGACTGATCAGCGTACGGGGATAATACCCGTAACCACTGTCCTGCCAAAGAGTCCTCTCGACTTGGCCGGCAGCGATGTTCCACAGGACGAGCCGATAGGGCGTGACGGCGTAGGCCAGCCATTTCCCATCCGGGGAGAACGACAGACCGTGAAAGGCAACGTTGTTCTCCTCGATGCTCGTGATCAGCTCCCCGGTCACCGCATCCAGGATATAAAGGAACGGATGATATCCTCCCCTGCAGCTGATCACATCGCCCACGGCTGTCGTCGTGCAGCCGCCGAAGGCGGCATACCGTCCGTCCGGGCTGTACGTCCAGCTATCGATACGCCATTCGATTGATTCGATCCCAAACTGGTAAACAAGCAGTTCATCGATCTTCATTTCGAATTTCTGGATCGTAGAGAACTGGCTGAAATTGTCCGGTCCGATTTGAAGCGATCGTATGGCGACGGTCTGGGTGGCGGTCGGGGAAGGCGGGAGATCGGTCGGGGTCAGGGTCTCGGTTGCTGTGGAAGGCGCTGGCTCGGTGTTCCAGACAGGGACAGCCAGTGTAGGTGTGGCGGATGATGGGATTATGCAGGCCGTCAGCAGCATCATGAGAACAAGTAAAAGGAAAGGGGTGTTTTTCATCGATTAATATCCTGTTTTATTTGTATAATCGTAGCGGAATGGTTACTACTCAGCCATAATATTGAAAGCCCAACCTGTGGCGTCGTTTGGCAGTTTTGACAGAAAATCGCTATATTTGGGATGGCTACATATGACAAACGAGCGCAATTTCAGCCTTTTTCGCCACAGGTGGCGGTTTTTGCTCAAACAGGCTGAGTAGTAACGCGGAATGAATATATAAAAATGGACAAATCAGACAATAACAATAGAATTATAATAGATTATCCGGTTTATCGCTATCCTGGCTTCCACCGTTGCGAGCCTGGCCGTACACATTCTCTCCGGGAGACCGCGCCCTTTTCGTCAGGACGGGATCGACTGCCTGGCTCTTCTCCGACCTCCACTGAAAGTGCTTGGAAAAGAGAACGTTCAGCAAACCGGACCGGCTCTCTTGACCTTCAATCATTATTACCGCCCGGGTTTCGGCGCCTGGTGGCTGGCATTGGCGATAACCGCGGTTGTGCCGGCAGAAATGCACTGGGTCATGACTGGCGAACTGACCTTCCCCGGCAAATGGTACGCTTTCTTGGGCAGACCTGTCTCGCGCTGGGTGCTGGCCCGGCTGGCAAAAATCTATGGCTTTACCACCATGCCGCCCATGCCGCCGCGCCAGATACCGTAGAAAAGGATGCCCAGCGTAACAAAAGCATACAGCCCGCCCAGAAAACGAATAATGGTTTCCACGGTCATAGTTACACCTCGACCTTTTCGCCCTGGTTCTCCTGCTGGCGGCGGACAGTCGTCTTGAGGAAGTCAATCACGAAACGATCCATCAGCCCCGGAGCAAGCAATCTGAACCAGGCTGCCAGGTGTCCAGGACCCATCAGCAGTTCGCGCTTCCGTTTGTACGCCGCTTGCAAGGCGACTTCAGCGCAGCGTTCGGCGGTCATCATTTTTTCGGTGTAGATGGCCCGGCCGCCCGGTCCCTTTGGGACGCCGTCCTTGTCCATCTGCGCTTCGTGGAAGCCGGTCACTACCCAGAAGGGACAAATGATGGTGACACTCACGCCGTATTTCATCATTTCAATTCGCAGGGTGTCGAAGAAACCGTGCATGGCGTATTTACTGGCAATGTACGGCGAGTTGTACGGCAGGGGGGCCTTGCCGCCCAGGCTGGAGACCGCCACGATGCGCCCACGGCTGCGGATCAGGTGCGGCAGGGCGTAGTAAGTGCAGTAGACTGCGCCGTAGAAATTGACGCTCATGGTGTGCTTGAACAGATCCAAGTTGGAGTAGTCCTCCAGCCGGGCGATCACGGCCAGCCCGGCATTGTTGACCAACATATCCAACCGACCAAAAGTTGCCACTGTTTTTTCCACCAGCGTCTTACACTGCGCCTCGTCACTGACATCGGTCGGGACGACCAGCGCCTCGCCGCCGCGGGATCGGCATCCTGCCGCGACCTCCTCCAGCCGATCCGCCCGCCGCGCCGCCAGCGCCACCTTAGCGCCCTGTCTTGCCAGCAACAGCGCCAGCGATTTACCGATGCCAGAGGATGCACCGGTGACGATCGCCACTTGACCACGAAAAACATCTGTATCCATGCGACCTCCTACGGCTTGCGGAACTCGATACAGTAGAACCAGCCCTTCCAGGCATCGAACAGGCGCGTTTCGAGCATGGAGGCAGGGACAAGGTCAATTGGAGGGCGAACTGCCTCGCGATCCCCTCCGAACGATTTCTTGAAACCGGGCAGCACTTTC
>VGNO01000228.1 GCA_016865985.1 Chloroflexota bacterium
CCGGTCATGACCAAGGCGCGCAAGAGCATCGCCAATTTCAAATTGCGCGAGGGACGCATCATCGGTACGAAGGTCACCTTGCGCGGTGAGAGGATGTGGGCCTTCCTGGATCGCCTGCTGAACATCGCCCTGCCGCGCGTGCGCGATTTCCGCGGTGTTTCACCTGATGCCTTCGATGGGCGCGGGAATTACACCCTGGGTTTGCGCGACCAGCTGGTCTTCCCGGAGATCGAATACGACAAAATCGACAAAATGAGAGGCATGGAAATAACGGTCGTGACCTCAGCCAAATCTGACGACCATGCGCGGTTGCTCCTGCAACTGCTGGGCATGCCGTTCAAGAAGGAAGCGTAATATATGGCACAGACTTGTATGAAGTATCGTGAAATGCGGCGGAAGTATGACCACCGCGTGCGCAACCGCTGTATGCGCTGCGGACGCCCGCGTGGGTATATGCGCCGCTTTGGATTATGCCGGATTTGCTTCCGTGAGTTGGCGCTGGAAGGTAAGATCCCCGGCGTCGTGAAGTCTTCCTGGTAGCCGGTGGAGGTGCGAGCATGAGTGTTTCTGATCCTATCGCTGATATGCTGACCCGCATCCGCAATGCGGTGTTGAGCGGTCAAAATATGACAGCCATGCCTCTCTCCAAAATCAAGGCAGAGATCGCCAAGATTTTGAAGGAGGAAGGCTATTTGGAAAGCTTCGAGATTGCCGAAGGTGAAGTCCCCGGGCAGAAGGTATTGCGGCTGCGCATCAAGTATATCGGCGAACGCCGCCAGCGCCAGCCGGTCATAACCGGGATGGAACGCATCAGCCGTCCGGGACGTCGCGTCTATACGAAGAAGCAGGATATTCCCTGGGTGTTGTCCGGGATGGGTGTCGCCATCCTGTCCACACCGAAGGGGATCATGACCGGCCAACGCGCCCGCCAGTTGGGTGTCGGCGGTGAGCTTCTGTGTAAAATCTGGTGAGACAGGAGGAATTACTGTGTCTCGAGTTGGACGTATGCCAGTGGTTGTCCCGGCCGGTGTGCAGGTTGAGATCAACGGGTCGCATGTGAATGTCAAGGGGCCGAAGGGGCAGATGCAGCGCACCTTCTCCCCGGCGCTATCGATCTCGCGTGAGAAAGACCAGATCGTGATCACCCGCGCCAGCGACGCGCCTGAACAGCGCGCCCTGCATGGGACCACCCGTGCTGTACTCTATAACATGATCCATGGCGTCAGCGCCGGTTTCGAACGCGTACTGGAGATCGAAGGGGTTGGCTACCGGGCCGAAATGAGCGGCCAGAACCTGGTGTTGCATATGGGTTATTCGCACCCGGTTACGATGGAGCCGCCTGCCGGGATCGCCTTCGATGTGGATGCCAAGACCCGCCAGGTATTTGTGCGCGGTTACGACAAGGAATTGGTGGGGCAGGTCTCTGCCAATGTCCGAAAGGTCCGCCCGCCCGAGCCGTATCATGGTAAAGGTCTGCACTACCTGGGCGAGAAGATCCGCCGCAAGGCCGGTAAATCAGGAAAGGCGAAATAGTCATGGCCGAAAAATCTCGTTCCATCGCCCGCATCCGACGGCACGAGCGGGTGCGCAAGACAGTTGCCGGAACTCCGCAGCGGCCACGGTTGAGCGTTTTTCGCAGCCTGACGGAGATCTATGCCCAGGTCATCGATGACCAGGGAGGGGTCACGCTGGTCTCTGCTTCAACGATCGACAACGAACTCCGCGCCAAGATGAAGGGCCTGAAGAAGAGCGAACAGGCAACATTGGTTGGCAAGACTGTGGCCGACCGCGCCAAGAGCAAGGGCATCAAGAAAGTGGTGTTCGACCGCGGCGGTTTCCGTTATAGCGGTCGCGTCAAGGCCCTGGCAGACGGCGCCCGCGAAGGCGGGCTGGAATTCTAAGGCCCGATAGGAGAAGGATATGTTGGAATACCAGGTCTCTGAGTTAGAGCAGCAACAGGAACAACAATTCGACGAGCGCGTAATCGAGATCGCCCGCGTGGCGAAGGTTGTCAAGGGCGGTCGCCGTTTCCAGTTCCGCGTCACCATTGTGACCGGCGATAACCGCGGCAAGATCGGGATGGGCGTTGGCAAGGCCAATGCCGTCCCGGACGCGATGCGCAAGGCAACCGAACGCGCCCGAAAGGATATGCGCCTGGTGAATCTCGCCGGTACAACCATCCCGCATGAAACGACCGGCCGGGTTGGCGGAGCAGTCATCCTGCTCAAACCGGCCTCGCCCGGGACGGGTGTGATCGCGGCCGGCGGCGTGCGCGCTGTCCTTGAGGCGGCCGGGGTGCGCGACATCCTGACCAAGTCCCTCGGCAGCGCCAATGTCCTCAACGTCGTCCAGGCCACTTTTGCTGCGCTAGAGAGTATGAAGTCGCCGCAGCAAGAGGCCGCGCGACGCGGGAAGCCAGTCGAAGACCTGTTGCCGTTCTGGGAAAGGAGAAAGAAGAATGGCTAAGGCGAAGACTGCTGCCAGGAAGATCAAAGTGACCTTGGTGCGCAGCCCAATCGGTTACCCACAGCCCCAGAAGGATACGGTGCGCGCCCTGGGATTACGACGCATGAACCAGACGGTCGAACATCCGGATAGTCCCGCCCTGCGCGGGATGCTGGCGAAGGTTGTCCACCTGCTGCGTGTTGAAGAGTAAGGACGAACATGAAACTTAATGATCTCAAACCCAATCCGGGGTCGAAAAAAAACCGCAAACGTGTCGGTCGCGGCACCTCGGCTGGCCAGGGCAAGACCGCCGGTCGCGGCACCAAAGGCCAGGGTGCGCGCTCCGGGGAGGGCGGACGCCTCTACCGGCAGGGCGGCAACCTGCCGTTCTTCCGCCGCCTCCCGTTCGTGCGTGGGAAGGGCTTTACGCCGGTCAACCAGGTGAACTTCAACGAAGTCAACCTGGACCAATTGAAGGGTTTCAAAACCGAAGTGGAAGTCACTCCGGAGACCCTGGCTGATGCCCGCCTGCTGCGCCAACCACTCGATCCGGTCGTCATCATGGGTCGTGGCGAACTCAAGGCGCCCCTCAAGGTGCGCGTCCATCGTGTGACAAAAAGCGCCCGTGCAAAGATCGAAGCAGCCGGCGGCACTGTGGAACTGATCGCCTGATCCGCTCCCGCGACAGGAGACTCTTATGAAATCTGCATTCTCGGGCTGGCGTTATCTCTGGAAATCCCCCGATATCCGGCGCAAGTTGTTGATTACGCTGGGCATCCTGGTCATCTACCGCCTGGCGGCAAACGTCCCGGTGCCGGGCATCGACGGAGACGCGCTTGTACAACTGACTTCGAGCCTGGCTTCCACCGGGACTTTCTTCGACTTCCTGGACCTGCTCTCCGGCGGTACCGTCTCGAACTTCTCACTGCTTTCGATGGGCGTCTACCCGTACATTACTGCCCAGATCATCCTGCAACTGCTGGTACCCATCATCCCGCCCCTCCAACGCAGGATGGAGGAAGACCCGCGCCAGGGACGGAAACTGCAGGAGAAGTGGACCTACTACCTGGCGGTCCCGATGGCTGCCCTCTCTGCCATTGGACAGATCAACATTTTCAACTCCTATGCCAACCAGGCGCAGATCAACCAGATCGTGGCGTTCGGTTTCACCGGCACGCTGTGGTTATCCTCGCTTGCTACCCTGTTGAGCATGATTGCCGGGACGATGTTCGCCATCTGGCTGGGTGAGTTGATCTCCGAGTATGGCATCCGCGGGCAGGGACTTTCGTTGATCATTTTTGCCGGCATCGTGGCCCGTTTCCCCGATAATTTCGCCAGCATCCTCTCGGATGAGCAGAACCGCTGGTGGCTGTTGCTAATGATGATCGTGGTCATTGTGGCAACCATCTTCGTCATTGTGTATATCCAGCAGGGCCGCCGGAATGTCCCGGTCATGTATCCAGGCCGCCGGGTCGGCAGCCGGATGTCCATGCCAGTCAAGGGCACCTTGCCCCTGATGGTCAATATGTCGGGCATGATCCCGCTCATTTTCGCCAGCGCCCTGTTGCAATTCCCGGCCATCATCGCCAGTTATGTAGCCAACTCGGATACCGAGTGGCTGGCCAACCTGGCCGTAAAGACCCGGGATTTGTTCAATGGTGGTTCCTGGCTCTACTGGCTGCTTTATTTCCTGATGGTGGTCGGTTTTACATTCTTCTATACCGATGTCATCTTTGCCCAGCAGAACTATGGCGACAACCTCAAGAAGATGGGCGCCCAGATCCCGGGCGTGAACCGCGGGGCGCCAACCCAGAAATACCTGACCAAGGTCCAGCGTCGCATCACCCTTCCGGGAGCGCTCTTCCTCGGCATCGTGGCTGTCCTGCCCTTCCTCATCAGCCTCCTGCTGCA
>VGNO01000229.1 GCA_016865985.1 Chloroflexota bacterium
TGCAGAGTTCGCTGGCACAGGGCGGCGCAACCATGGGTTCTTTGCCGGGCGGGGTGACCAAGCGCGATTATCTTAATTATGAGATCCGAAATTCCATGGCGGAGGGCGGCAGGTTTGACTTGATCGCCATGGGCCGGGGGGAGGGGGGTGGGTGCTATTGCGCCGTCAACCATAATTTAAGGGAAGTGATCGATGGCATGAGCCGCCATTACGAATGGGTGGTGATCGATAACGAGGCCGGCATGGAGCACCTATCCCGCCGGACAACGAGGGATGTGCAACACCTGCTGGTGGTTAGCGACCCCACCCAGCGCGGCCTGGTAGCCGCTCAGCGCATTGCCGAACTGCGTAATGAGATGGATATCAAGATCGAACATGCATACCTGGCGCTGAACCGCGTTCCTGGCGGGGAAATACCCGCCGCGCTCCAGCAGCAGATCAGCAGGATGAGCATCCCGTTATTGGGTATCGTTCCTGCCGATGCCGAACTGGCGGGGTTTGAGTATTCCGGCCGACCGCTGGTCGAACTGGGAGACGGATCGCCGGTCTATCGCGCGGTTGCGGACATGATGAAGACGATCGTGTAGAGAAACCGGTAGCGGATGGATATTCTCGTCATCACCCATGCTTTGAACGGCGTACTGATGGTCGCCATGCCGGTCAGTCTGGCAATTCTACTCTCCCGCCGGTGGGACCTGGGCTGGAGCGCCTGGTTCATAGGTGCAGCGACCTTCATCCTTTCCCAGGTTGGGCATATCCCATTCAATTGGGCGGTCGATCGGCTGCTGGAGCAGAGCGGCCTGGTCTACTGGACACCGGTTGCCCAACTGATTGTTTCGGCGCTTTTCCTGGGATTGAGCGCCGGCCTGTTCGAAGAAGTCAGCCGCTATCTGGTCCTCCGGTTCTGGCTCAAGGATGCGCGCTCGTGGAGAAGTGGCGTATTCTTCGGGGCAGGACACGGCGGCGCTGAGGCAATCATCCTGGGCTTGCTCGTTGTCTTGACATTCGTAAACATGATGCTGCTTCGGAACGCCGATCTGGCAGGTCTTGTGCCTGCGGATCAACTGGCTGCCGCCCGGCAACAGGTGGAAGCCTATTGGACAACGCCCTGGCCTGTATCCCTGTTGGGAGCGCTGGAACGCCTGCTGACAATTCCCTGTCACATTTTTATGGCCTTACTTGTGCAGCGGTCGGTTATCGCCCGAAAGGTATCCTGGTTGCTGGCGGCGATTGGCTTCCACGCATTGATCGATGGCGTAGCTGTTGCAGGCAGAGTCTACCTTTCCGCATACCTGCTAGAAGGCCTGCTGGCATTTTTCACCCTGTTCTGCGTATTTATGATCATCCGCATGAAACCGGGCTCGGAAGCGGTGTAAATAAACTGTCTTATGGGTGATGCGGGGTTAAAACTCAACAAGAGCGCGTAGCCAATACCCCTCAATCTCCATTTGTATTTTCATCCTATAAAACAACAACCCAGGTTCTTCGGGGCTGTTGTGGTTTTGAAAAATCTACATCATCTCATTCCTTATGCAGGTTCTTTGCGGCAATAAAACTGAGTCCCTTTTCCGTTAATGCCCGGGCTGTCCGATTACATGCATCAACCTTATCCATGAAATTCTGTTGGAGGTTTGTCCAATCCTTGGATTCGATCACTTCCTGTTTCTCGCGGAAGTAGTCGAGGATATCGGAAGGGTGGGAGCGGGCGGAGTCGATCTCAGGATCACCGCCTTCGTGCTTGGCGGATATGTTGGCTACTTGGCCGGCGATTTCCACAAGTTCCGCCCGGCGGTTATAGGGCTGCTTGACGATGGATTTCCAGGTTTCGGTGATGTGATGTTCGAAACGGACCACATCTTCGAATCCCAACGCTTTTCGGAATTGGGCGGTCAATTCCATTGTCTCGTTGTTGATGGAATTCGACCAGTTGAACCCGATCAGGGGACTGCTGCCGTCGTCCCGGCTGAAGAGTTTCGCCGCCGTCATGATCCAAAGGGCGTGGTAAGGATTATCGGAACCGAAAAATACAGAAATCTTGAAGTTTATATCCACACCCAATCGATAGAGCAAGAAACCGAGCAGGATTGTCCCGGCATTGAAGTTCAATACGTCCTGTACACCATAATTGGTATAGTAATAAAGGAATTCATCCAACCACTTCAATGCATAATGATTGGGCTGGCCGATACCGCCGAAATAACCCGTGATGGTTTCAGGCCCGTTCAAGTGAGGATTGGATCCATCTGCGCCCTTGGTGTCGAGCGTCTCGACGAACGAGCAGCCCATGATATCCAGGGCGGCAACAATAGCCGGAAGGTCCCCATCCGCCTCGGACTCTTTCATCTTCCTAACTGCTATGAAACGCCCGGGAATCAGGGTCTTGTCCATGATGGCCCTTTCAGCCATGGCGCGGATCCAGGGAAAATACTGTAACGCAGACACTTCGAGCGTGACCGCATTTTCATCCTTAAATTCCATCGCATCCGCTTTTTCACCGAGAAACCTGCGTCGATAATCCCGAACGGTTGTGAAAACGCCTTTGTCCCGCTTCTCAGCCAGCCAGGCAAGGTCGTTTACGTATTCAGGTTTCACAGTTTTAATCTTGGCCAGCAGGTTGCTTAATTTACGCGATTCCAGGTGTTTGCGATTGATCTCCTCCGGGGTACCATAGCTGGCGACCACGGCTAGGAAATCCTCATCACCTGCGGAGTTGGGGTCGGCAAGGACAGCATTGATGGAAGATAGGCGTTCCTCGGGGATTGCCAACCTCTGCTGAAGATCGGTCATTTTTCTCTCCATATTCGTTTTAATAGTCTCTTCGATAAAACATATTCGATATCGAATTTCTGGAATTCGGCTACTCAATCAATTTCACGAGGTCCTCGAACTCATCATCCGGCATGCTGAACCAATTGTCGGGTAGTGGAAATGTTTTTTTGATAACCTCGTCGTGATAATCCTTCAATCCATTCAGGATCACCTCTCCGGCGTTTCCGAAAACCTTTGCCATTTTCGGTTTGAACCTGGGATACAGGCCGAACATATCATGGTAGATTAGCAGCTGGCCATGCGCATCCGGACCGGAGCCGAGACTCATGATAATGCAGTTCTCCGACCGTTCGGTGATGAGCCTACAAAGTCGGTCCGGCACCATCTCAAGCAGGATGGCAAATGCTCCTGCTTTTTCGAGGGCCTTGGCGTCATCCACGATTTTCTTTGCCAGGACCGCGGATTTTCCCTGTACCCTGAATCCGCCAAGCGCAGCTACAGATTGGGGTGTGAGACCGAGATGACCGATTACAGGGATGCCTGCATCCACGATCCCCTTGATCCGGTCTGCCATGGCCGCTCCACCTTCCAGTTTGATTGCGTCGCAGGAAGCCTCAGCCATAAATCGACCGGCATTTCGAATGGCTGATTCCACGGAAGGTTGGTAGGTCATGTAAGGCATGTCGCCTACAACGAATGCAGTCGGCGCGCCTCTTCGGACGGCCTGAGCATGGCGGATCATATCATCCATTGTAACCGGCAGAGTGGATTCATAACCGAGCATGGTCATGCCCAGGCTGTCTCCTACCAGAATCATCTCGATCCCCGCTTGTTCTTGCAGATAAGCCGTGGGGTAGTCGTAACAGGTCAGCCAGGTGATGGGCTCCCGATCTGCGACTTTCTTGAATAAGTATGGGAGAGTTAGTTTCTTGCGCAATGGTTTTTCGCTTTCAGTCATGGGTCCTCTTCTCGAAGGGGAATGGAAAACTCAGGCAACAGCCTGTTTTCATCAGGGAGATTTCTGCTCTAAAGAGTCATAGTGAAATTATAGCATGAGAGCATGCTGGTGAATGCTTGACAGAAGTAAGTTTCCGAATATAATAGTTTCGCTAGGAAACTATTATCTCCTTTATGCAATCGAAACGAGGGTACTCATGGGCGCTAATGATCAAGTGGAATTGGCAGTTGATAAGTTTTGGGAAGCGGTTCCTCCAGCCTGGCACCAGGCACGGGCCCGCATCCGCAGGATTGCATCAGAAAAATTCAACCTGACAGTCGAGCAATTCCAGGTACTGCGCCGTATCAGGAGGGGGAGTGGTTCCGTCAGCGCCCTGGCGGAAGCCAACCGCACAAGTCGATCGTCCGTCAGCAAGGTCGTGGATGTACTGGTAAATAAGGGGCTCGTCTCCCGCAGACAGAACCCGGATGACCGGCGGAACATTCCTTTATCCCTGACTGCAGATGGCCAGCGAATAATGGATGCAATTTTCGATGAGACTGAGAGCTGGCTGGCCACGCAATTCCGCCGCCTGGATGCAGAGGAATTGAAAGCAGCCATACAGGGTATGGAAGCCTTGCAAAAATCA
>VGNO01000230.1 GCA_016865985.1 Chloroflexota bacterium
GCGCCCTCAACCTGGGCTGGACCATCGAACAGGTCCCGGAGACGATCATCGGCACTGCCATCGCGGTTGCCATGTTGCCCTCACTGGCAGAGTTCATCAGTCGCGGGCAGGCAGTAGAGTTCACCCAGACCGTCAACCGAGCCTTGCGTGTCATGCTGGCGCTCTGCCTGCCGGTTGCGGCAGTGCTGGCGGTGGGAGTCCGCCCGCTGGCGGAGGGATTTTTTGGTTACGATGCCGCCCGCCTCGACCTGTTGACGGCTTGTACCTGGGCATTCCTGATCGGTCTGGTGGGAGATACATGGCTCGAAGTGGCGGTGAGATCCTTCTATGCCAACCAGGATACCCGCACGCCGCTGCTGGCTGCCTTCCTGCAGGCCGTAGCCTTTGTCCTGCTGTCGTTGGTCCTGCGGCCGCTGCTCGGTCTTGCCGGGATCCCACTGGCTGCCGCTTTGACATTCACTACCCAGGCTGTGACCCTGCTGGCCCTGCTCGACCGGAAATATCCCGGCCTGTTGAATGTCGGTGGGACGGCGCTGCGCGCCATCCCGGCCGCGATTCTGGCTGGCCTCCTGGCGTGGGCAGGGACCGAGTTCCTGCCAGTTTCGCCCATCCTGGCGGCAATGGCGGGGATGGGTACCGGCGCTCTGGCAGCCTCGTCGCTCATCTGGCCCGAAGTCCGGGCGCTATTCCGCCTGTGAACATGGAGTATAATCGCCGCCATGCCCGATATATCCGATACGCAGCCACGCACCATCTCCCGCCAAAAAAAGCCCATCCGCTGGTTGGCGGCGCTGGTCTTCATCGCGCTGATCGTCCTCAGCCTGCTGGGCGGTTACTGGTCCGGTGTGTCAGACCGGCTCGGGGCGCAGGCCTCCCAGGTCGCGCCCCAGGTGGACCAGCAGTTCCAGTTGGGCGTCGAGGCGCTGGAGCAGGGGATGTATGAACTGGCGATCCAGCATTTCCAGTTCGTGATCGAGCATAATCCCGGTTATCCCGGCATCCAGGAGAAATATACCGAAGCCCTGCTGGGACTCAGCCTTGGCGCACCGACAACCCAGCCCATCGAACCGTCGGCCTCGCCAACTCCAGACCTGCGCGGCGTGGATGCGATCTTCACCAGCGCCCGCGAACGCCTGATCCTGGCGGATTGGAATGGCGCACTCGAAACGCTCGATACCCTGCGTAAAACAGATCCAGCCTATCGCACGGTGGATGTGGATGGGATGTATTACATCGCCCTCCGGATGCGCGGTTACAGCAAGATCTATCCCACCGACTGCACCCAGATCAACCTGGAAGGCGCCATCTATGACCTGACCCTGGCGGAACGGTTCGGCCCGCTCGATTCATACGCCGATGGTATCCGCACCTGGGCGCGCTATTACCTGAGAGGGGCGGCCTTCTGGGAAGTGGACTGGTCGCAGGCAGTCTACTACTTCGGCCAGATATTCAGCGCCGTCCCGAACCTGATGGATTCCACCTGCCTGACGGCGGTGGAGCGTTACCGTTATTCGGTCATGCGGTACGCCGAAGCCCTGGCGGCCGGGGGGGATTACTGTACGGCGGAAGGGTATTACGTCATCGCCCTCGGTTTTTCCAGTACGGAGAATGAGGCCGCTTTCCCCACGGCTACATTCGTGAACGATATGTGCATTAGCGGCGGGGAACTGCCGCCGCCGACGGGTGAAGCGCCGCCGGAAGCCACTCCAACCGAGACGCCGCTGCCCACCGAAACCCCCACCTCTACCCCCGGTCCTTGATGAGGGGTGGATGCCAATCCCCACCTTGGCGCTATCGCTGGTCTATTGGCTTCACCTGCTGGCATCCATCTTTGCAGTCGGCGGACTGGCGGCGCTCTCCCTCTTCGTCTTTCCAGCCGCCCGCACCCTGGAACCGATCCTGCGGGCGGATTTCCTTGGCAGGATCCAACGCCGGCTGGAAGCCGTCGGTTGGTTCAGCCTGGCGGTCCTGGTTGCGACCGGTCTCTTCCAGATCAGCGCCAATCCCCACTACCAGGGTTTCATGGCGCTGGATGACCCCTGGGCGCAGTCCATCCTTCTGAAACATGTGGCAGTCTTCGCCATGGCGGCGGTTGCCATGACCCAGACCTGGGGCGTGATACCTGCCATGCGGCGCGCCTTGATGCTGGCACAAAAGACCGGAAATGTACGGGAACTGGTGCGCTTACAAAGGCGGGAAGTCTGGCTGGTGGGATTGAATACAGGGCTGGCGTTGGTGACGCTGTTGTTGACCGCCATCGCCCGCGCTGCATAATCTCAGTCCGTGATGACAAAACTGCCCAGCCGGGCAGTTTTTTTGATGGGACCAGGGAGACCGAATCCGCTCACACCTTGGGCTGGTTGGCTGCCCGCAGGCGCATCGTGAAAGTGCTGCCGGACCCTTCCACACTGGCAACATCCAGGAAGCCATTATGCTGCTCGATGACCTGCCTGGTGATGGCCAGTCCCAGCCCCAGGCCGCCGAACAGGTCATCCCCGGATTTTTCCAGGTGATAGAAACGGTCGAAGATGTGCTGTTGGACTTCCGGCGACATGCCGATCCCCTGGTCCTGGATGGCGGTCGAAACGATGCCGTCCTGTTCGCTGACCGCGACCCGAACTACCCCGCCGTGCGGGCTGAACTTGATGGCATTGTCCACCAGGGAGGCCAAGGCGCGTTCCAGGGATTTGGCATCCCCGCTGACCGGTGGAACTTTTCCGGGGGCCTCGACGAACAATCCGACCTTCTGGGAATCGGCTTTTCCGCGGTAACGTTCCAGTACATTTTCCACCAGCGGAAGTATCTCCACTGCCTGGAATTCCGGCAGCACCAGGTCCAGTTCCTGCAAGAACAGGATATCGTTGACCAGGTTGACGATCTGCTGGACGTTGCGGGCGACAGTATCGACAGCCGCCTGCATCTGGGCCGGGTCCTGGATGGCCCCTTTCTGGAGCATGTGCAGGAAGCCGCTGGCTGCCATCAACGGGGTCCGTAATTCGTGCGCCACATTGGTCAGGAATTCACGCCGCGCCAGTTCCTGTTCGGCCAGTTTCTGGTAAGCCTGCGCCAATTCCCCTGCCCGGACCCGGAAGTCTTCGATTGCCAGTTCATCGTTCTCGCGCAAACGGCTGCTGATCTCGCGCACCATCGCCAGCGACACACTGCTGCTCCGTTTCAGCACCCGGTCGAAGGCTTCCTTCTTGATCTCCAACACGATCAGGGGTGTAATGGCGGTCACAGTGGCGGCGCGCGGCGCGTCGTGGATGAGCGCCATCTCGCCGAAGAAATCACCCGCTTCCAGTACTTTGAGCAGGCGGTTCTCGGCGTTGTTGATGACCTTGGTAACTTCCACTTCACCTTCGAGGATGACATAGAAAGTATCCTCGATGGCATTTTCGCGACACAACACGGTTCCAGGGCCGTAATTCTGCAACTGGCTGCTGGAGATCAATTCCTCCACTTCCCCTGGCGATATGCCCGGGAAGGCTTGCGGTAGGAGGCGGCTGGGGGCGCGGCGGGTCGTCATGGTTATCCAGGCTCCAGCGCTAGAGTTTGTAACCGATCTTGCGCAGGAAGTCCCTGCGCCAGGCGATATCGGCTTCCCCTTCCACGCCCTGCGGACTCGAACCGTCGGCGATGCCGATGATAGCGCGGCCGGACCCAGTCCTGGCGACGATCACCTCGGTCGGGTTGGCCGTGGCGCAGAAGATGCAGCAGACCTCGGGGACCATCTTGATGGCATTCAGCACATTGACCGGGTAGTAACCTTCCGCCAGGAACAGGATGAAGGTATGTCCTGCGCCGATTGCCAGGGCGTTCTTCTGCGCCAATCCGACCATCGCCGGGTCGTTCCCGGACCAGCGCACGAGGCATTTACCGGACGCCTCGCAAAACGCCAGCCCAAATTTGATCCCCGGCACGGCATTGACCAGGGCTTCGTGCACGTCTTCGACTGTCTTGATGAAATGGGATTGCCCGAGGATGAAGTTGACCGCTTCGGGCTTTTCGATTGAAATGGCTTCGAGTTGCATGCTTCCTCCTTGATTACGGAACACTAACGGCGGGATGAGTTCTCGTAGAAAACCAGCAGGGTATTGCCGTATTTCCTTTCATCGAATTCCTGCAAACGGTCAGGGCAAAGGCGTTGATATTCGCGCGGGTCTATCTGGGCGATGACCCAGGCCCCATCGCTCAACCAGCCCGGGTTGGCGTCGAGGGACAGGATGGCTTTCGACCAGAGGCCGAGGTATTGCGGCGGGGCGACGTAGATGTAATCGAACATCCGGTCTGGGTGGGATGCGAGCATGTGGAACGCGTCCCCGCGCCGCGCCTCGGCCTGGGAGGTGAAAC
>VGNO01000231.1 GCA_016865985.1 Chloroflexota bacterium
GACCGCCCGGAACAAGTGTTTGGAGCGGCGCTTGCGGGTCACAAAACGCAGGGCTTCGGCGAGGATGACCCCGGCGGTGGGCGCGGCGGCGATGATCACGAACCAGGCAAAGAAACCAGCCACGTTGCTGGCAAGCGTCACCAACAGGCTGGTGATCAGCGACAGGATGCCTGCCGCGCAGAAGCCGAGGACATAATCCACCCAGCGGGCAGTCTCGAACGTCTTCTGCTGGCCGCGCACGCACTCCTTGCAGCGGTAGCCGGTCGGGGTGCGGACGGCGCACTTGGCGCAGATGGGTTTTTCGCAGCGGTTGCAGCGCAGGGAGGTTTCGACCGATGGATGGTTGGCGCAGACAATCGGAGCAGGCAGGGTCATCGCGGCAATCCTATGGATGGATTCTGGTTCATATGCGCCGTCAGGTTGCGGTAGAAGTAGACCGGGTCGCCGAAGCGGATGAACTGGGCGGCGTAGTCCCCGGCGCGCACTTCCACCTGGTCGTTCTCGGCCAGCCCAACCGGTACCTGGCCGTCCACACTCAGGACGGCGTCGCTGGATCCATGCAGGGTGATGCGGACGGACGAGCCTTCGGAGAGCACCACCGCCCGGTCGACCGAGAGGTGCGGGGCGATCGGGACGAGCAGGATGTTGCGCAGTTCCGGGGGCAGGATCGGCCCACCCGCCGCCAGGGCATAGGCAGTCGAGCCGGTGGGGGTGGATGCCACCAGGCCATCGGCCATATAGCCGGTCAGCAGGCGGCCGTCCACGCTGGCCGAGAGATGCACCGGGCGGATGAACTGTCCGCGGCAGACTACTACTTCGTTCAGGGCGTGCCAGTTGCCCAGCGACTCTTCCGCCCGCCAGTGTTCGGCGCGCAACATCATGCGGTTTTCGGTCCAGAACTCACCCTTCAGCAGGTTGGCAATCGCCTCCCGCCACTCGTCCCGCCGGACCTGGATGAGGAAACCCAGGCGGCCCAGGTTGACGCCCAGGATGGGGACGCCGCATGGGGCGCACAGGTGAGCCGAGCGCAGCATGGTACCGTCGCCGCCTACTGCCACCAGCAGGTCAGCCCGGCCTTCCTTGATCTGCCGCCGCAGACGGATGTCGTCGAAAGTACCGTGGGAGGATTGCAGGCCCTGCTGCTCGAAATGCCCGGAGATCAGGGCGGCCTCGCTGACAGCCTCCGGCAGTTTTGGGTGCGCGGCGACGACGATGCGCTGGGGGATGGTTCTGGTTTCGGGCATATTCAAACGAATGTTCTTATTATAAATGATTCTCATCCTGCGCGGTCATCGCAGATGGAGCGGTATCCGCAGCGCAGGCAGCGGTTGGCCTGTTCGTGTGAGCGCGGCACAGCATTACGCCGCTCATCGCGCCGCATCTCGCTGATCAGGTCCAGCAGGGCGGATTCGAGCCCGGCGGTATAGTCCACGGCGAAGTCGCGTCCGGGATAGTGGATGATGCCGTGCGGCGGGCGTTTGCCGTATGCCTTATCCACAAGAAGGCAGTAGGCCGCCAGTTGGAAGATGTGCGAATCGTACGGCGCAGCGGGGGCGAGCCCGGACTTGACTTCGACCGGGATGATTTGGCCGGACACCGACACGAGGTAATCGGGCTTTCCGGTCAGGCCGAGGCTGGGCGCATAGAGCGGTTTTTCGACCGGGCCCCAGGCGCGCGTGTCGCTGTAGACCAGCCGTCCACCGGGCAGGCCGGCCTGGCGTCGCTGGCGACCCGACAGCCAGAAGAGGGCCAGGGCCAGGAGCAGCAGGATCAGTCCGGCGTACAGCATGTCAGAGGATGCTCGCGGTACAGGTGGCAGCCAGCAGCGCCAGGGCTGTCAGCAACATGACCAGTCCCAGGCTGTGGGTGATGCCGGCGGCGATCACATTGCGGCCATGCGCCTGGTGCAGTCGTGTCCCGGTTGCCATCTCCGCCTGGTTCTCCGGCTCGAATCCCTGCAGGCGGTACCACCAGGCGCGGCGGCAGTAGAGGTAGGAACCGATCTCGGAAGCACGGATGGGGCGCATGGCAGGATTGTAAATCATTTTTGCATTTCGGATACCCTTTCATGTTATACTAATAATCGAGCATGGACCGTATTCCCGGTTTTTGTTTTCTCCAACTCCTCTTCCCATCAGGCCCACCCTGCTGGTAAGGGGAGTGTTGTTTTTTCGAGGAAGGAGGTGGAATTCAGGCGGTCAAGAGGTGAAACTGATTTCCCATGATTCCCGGAACCCATTCAGTATAGAGGAGAAGAAACATGCGTACCATGAAAACAACATTTGCGCTCATCATCGTCGCCACGCTGTTACTCACTTCCTGCGGCGGCAGCGCGGAGCCGGCCGAGCCGAAGATCATCACCATTGCCTGGACCCAGGAGCCGAACTCGCTGAACCGCTCCTACTCCAGCATGTGGTACATGGCGGCGCTCATCCAACTCTACAGTTGTTCGCCGTGGCAGTTCGACGAGAACAACGAAGCGTATGCCTACATGTTGACCGAACTCCCGACGATCTCGGAAGACGGCCTGACGGTCACCATGCGCCTGCGCGATGACCTGGTCTGGTCGGATGGCGCCCCGCTCACATCGGATGACTTCCTGTTCACGTACGATATGATCACCGACCCGGGCAACACAGTTGACTCGGTCTATCCCTACGATATGTTCACCGTCGCGGCCCCCGATGCCCAGACGGTCGTGTTGACCTTTGCCGAGGTCTTCACGCCCTGGATGGCGACCATCTGGTCCGGGACGGTCATGCCCAAGCACATCCTGCAGCCGGTCTTCGACGCTGAAGGCAGTATCGATACGGCCGAATGGAACCTGGCGCCGACCGTCGGCTGCGGCCCGTTCACCTTCGCAGCCTGGGAATCCGGCTCCTACCTGCAATTCGACCGCAATGAGAACTTCTGGGGCGCCCCGGCCAAACTGGATTCGGTCATCTTCCAGTTCGTGCCCGATGACGCCGCCCAGACTGCCGCCCTCCTGGCGGGTGATGCCGATGTCGGTTTCTGGCCCCCATACGAAGACATCCCCGCCTTCCAGGATGCCGGCCTGCTGGTCGTCACGGAGCCTTCCGGCTATAACGAAGGCTGGTTCTTCAATTTCCGTGATATGGCTTCTGTTGGCATCCGTGACCTGAACGTGCGCAAGGCGATTGCCATGGCGCTCGACCGTGGATCCAATACCGCCCTGCGCCTGGACGTGGTCGGTGTGACCGAGACCTTCTGGGATGCCATGCCGGCTTATGTCGATCCCACCATCACCCCCTGGCCATACGACCCGAACGCCGCCCGGACGCTGCTCGAAACGAGCGGCTGGATCGACCGCGATGGGGATGGCATCCGTGAGAACGCCGACGGCGTCCTGCTGACCATCACCCAGGGCAACACCAACAAGACCGAACGCCAGAACTACCAGGCCCTCGCCCAGCAGCAACTGCTGGCGGTCGGCATCGACCTAAACATCCAGTCCTTCGAGAGCGATATCCTCTTCGATTCGTTCTCGGATGGCGGCCCGGCGGCCATTGGCGCCCTGGACATCATGCAGTGGTCGGATGTACCGGCCTTCCCGGACCCCGATTCCTCCTACTGGCTGTGCGACCAGATGCCGTCGGATGACAATCCCTACGGTTTCAACTACTTCGGCTGCGATGAAACCCTGGACGCGCTCTTCCGCCAGCAGGTGAGCACCGTCGACCCGGCGGCGCGCGCTGCCATCTTCCACCAGATCACCAAGTACATGTACGAAAATGTCTACTACCTGGGCATCTGGGAGGACGGCGATGTCTGGATCGTCAACCCGCGCCTGACCGGTTACAAGTTCTCGGGTGTGACCCCGTTCTTCAACATCATGGATTGGGATCTCGTCCCGTAACCTGATAGCAGGCAATGAAACTTGGCTGGGTCGATTGGTTTCGATCCAGCCAATTGATATATCCCGGAGCCGACCATGATCCGTTACATCGTCCGCCGCCTGTTGCAGGCCATTCCATTGCTCCTGATCATCAGCATCGTTGTCTTTGCGCTCCTGCAGGGCAGCGGCGACCCGCTGGCCATGATGGGCGGACGGCGCACAGTGCGCCCCGAGGACCGCGAACGGCTGGCGCGCATCCTCGGGCTGGACCAACCAATCTATATCCAATACGTCTACTGGTTGGTTGGGAACGATTGGGTGAAGATCGACACCGACGGGGATGGGCTGGGCGATACTCCCGGCGCCCGCAAAGGCATCCTGCGCGGTGATTTCGGCTCCTCGCTGGTCATCCGCGGCAAACCGGCGCTGGA
>VGNO01000232.1 GCA_016865985.1 Chloroflexota bacterium
TTCCGCGACGTGCTGCTGGCCATCGGCGGGCGCATGTACCGGGAATACCGCAAAGCCGGGGGCGACATCCCGGAGGAATTGCTCAAGGAACTCAACTCCTGGCGCGGGCGGGTGGAGCAGGAGGTGCGCTCCGTCATCTCCGGGGCGGTCTCGGGCTACGAGTTCGGCGCCTCGCTGGATGCTTTTTTCGTCAATGCCGGGATGAAGATGAAACTGGAACCGAAGACGCGGGTGGAACTACGCCAGGTCTTCGAGAAGGACATCACCGGCCTGATCCGGGTCATCAACACCATTGGCGCCGCCATCTACGCCCGGGAAAAGCGCATCCCGCTGCTCTTGATAGATGATATGGACAAACCCGACCTGGAAAAAGCGACTGCCATCTTCCATGACCGGCGTGAGATCATGATGCAGCCGAACTGCGCCATCGTCTATACCGTTTCGAGCGCTCTCTTCTACAGCAAGGAGTTCGACGCCATCCGCGACCAGGCCATATTCCTGCCCAATATCAACCTCCACCAGCCGCTCGAACCCCAGCGCCACCTGATCGAAGGTTATGAAACCCTGCGGCGCTTCACCCACGTCCGCATGCAGGGCAGCCTGATCCAGGAACAGGCGCTCGAAGACGCCATCACCTACAGCGGCGGGGTCTTCCGGGAAATGGCGCGCATCATGCGCACCGCCATCGGACAGGCGCGCCGCCGCAATGCGCCGCAGATCGACACCAATGACGTGGAATGGGCCGCGACCGAGATCCGCAACGAATACCGCCGCATCCTCGACCGCAACGACCTGCAATACCTCAAGAAAGTCCATGAGCACAACCGCCTGGAGTACAACGAACGCCTGAGACCGTTATTGCAACTGCTCGCCATCCTCGAATACCGGGACAAGGAAAACTGGTGCGATGTCCATCCGGTCCTAAGGAAACTTATCAATGAATAAGCCCACCATCCCACCCGAAGAATTCCCAGACACCTTCCTGGAAAGGGTAGACCAGCTCTACCACGAACTGGAACTGGCCGTCATGTGGCAGCAGCCATCGTTCCTGTTCGCCATCTACCAATCGGACGCCGCCCGCAAGGACGCCGAAGGCCTGCTCGCCAACCGGGTGGCGGCCCTCAAGCAACGCGTCTCCACCATCCTCCTGGACGACATCGAGGACCTCCAGGAACTGCCGCGCCTCTTCACCAGCCCGGCGGCGCAGGATACGATCTTCTTCGTGCGCGGCATGGTCTGGGATTGTAGCCAGAACAGCGTCAACCTCTACAAGGAGGTCAACCGCTACCTCGAGATGCTGCCCGAGGCCACCATCCGGGTCGTGTTCTGGGTGATGGAAAAGGAGATCACCGAACTGGTTGCCTGCGCCCCGGAATATTGGAATTTCCGCCACCGCGCCATCGACCTCAGCGGCTCGGGTCTGGAACTGCCGGCCTCCGCCGTCCCGTTGCAACCGTCCGTGGAGGAATCCCCGCCTGCCGCGGCCGGACCGGAGTCCGCCCCGGAGGAGACCCGCGCCGGAGCACAGCCGGAGCCCCTGCCGCAGTCGGAGGATGCCATCGCTGAAAATGCCAACTTCCTGTTGACACTCGGCATCTCCAATTGGCGCGAAGGCCGGCACCAGAAGGCGCTCGAACTGACGCTGGTGGCGCTCGAGAATACCCGCTTCATCGACGATCCCTGGATCAAGGCCCAGTGTTACCACGCCCTGGCGCTGGTCAAGACCGCCCTGAACCGCTACGAGGAAGCCATCGACGCCTACCAGCACGCCATCTCCCTCGCCCCCGACCGGGTCTTCCCATGGGACAACCTGGGGCAACTCTATTGCAAACTGGGACAGTACCAGGATGCCGTCACAGCCTACAGCAAGGCCATCGAACACAACCCGCAGGACCCCTTCGGCTGGAATGGGCTGGGGAACGCCTACGCCGAAATGGGCCTGCCCCAGAATGCCATAGCCGCCTACCAGAAGGCGATCAAGATCTCTCCCGACTTCGCCAACGCCTACACCGGGCAGGGCGACGTATACACCGCCCAGGGCGCCTGGAACGAAGCAATTGCCTCCTACCAGCAGGCCACCAAGTTGAACCCGCGCCTGGTGCGTCCCTGGATCAACCTGGGCAATGTGCTCCAGAACAAGGAGCAATACGAGCGCGCCATCTATGCCTACCGCAACGCCCTCAGCCTGGAGCCGGGCATCATCAACGTCTGGAACGAACTCGGCAACGCCTATCTGAAGATCAACGAGAACGATGAAGCCATCGAAGCCTACCAGGAAGTGATCGAACTCAACCCCGGGTTTGGCTGGCCGCTCGCCAGCCTGGCCTATGCCTACTTCAAGAAAGGCGAGTATCCCAAGGCCATCGAACTCTACGAGAAGAGCATCGAACTACTGGACAACGACTCGGCGCGCGCCGTCTCCTGGAACCGGCTGGGCGATGCCTACCGCCAGACGCGCGACTACAAGAAGGCGCTCGATGCCTACCAGACAGCCGATTTCCTGATCAATGGCCGCAAGCGTGAACTCGCCAACCTGCAGGAATTCGACCCGGAGGCCGGCCTGGGCGAAACCTCTGTGGCGCCGGGGCAGGTCGAAGTCCAGACCACAGCCCCGGCCGGACAGGACACGCCCCCCGACGCTGCCCAATGGAATGCCCTCGGGCACGCCTACCTCCGTTCACAAGCCTACGATGAGGCCATCCAGGCATACAAGAAGGCGATCGAACTTTCCCCGGACGATGTATGGGCTTATCTCGACAACCTGACGCTGGCCTACTATCAGAAGGGGAAGGGCACGGGTGGGAACGGCTCCGCCCTCCCGGCCCAGCCACAGGTCCCGGACGGAGTGGAGATGGAAACAGAGCCCGGCCTCGAACGGCAGGACAACCCGTTCTTCCCGGCCCGCGAGACCCTGGCCGGCCTGCACCCGGTCGGCCTCTACGACGATGCCCGCCCCGTCCATGCCGGCGCGTGAAGATGCCCGAATGCTGAGGAGTGACCCATGAGCGACTACATGATCTGGAACGAACTAGGCAACATCTACCTGAAGATCGGTGAAATCGAAGACGCCATTGCCGCCTATCTCAAGGCCATCGAACTGAACCCGCGTTTTGGCTGGCCGTATTCGAACCTGGCCTTTGCCCAGGTGCAGAAAGGCAACTACGCCGAGGCAATCGACCTTTACCGCAAGAGTCTCGAACTGCTGAAGAACCACCGCGACCGCGCCATCTCCTGGAACCGGCTGGGTGACGCCTACCGCCAGGCGCAGGATTACCAGCACGCCCTGGAAGCCTACCAGACCGCCGACCAGGTCGGGAGCGAAGTGACGCCCGAAGCCGATGAAATGGACCTGGCAGTCCTCTTCCCGGAGGCAATCCTGGCCCAGGACACCGCCAACCCTCCGGCGGACGATCCCCTGCAGACCACACCGCCGCCTCCCGACCTGTCATCTACCCAGCAGATCCCGCCGCGGCTGGCATTCGAGCCGCCCTTCCCGGACGCCCCTGCCGGGGAGGAAGGTCAGGGTCTCGAGCCGGTCGAACCGGTGGAGGGACAGTCGCGCGAACTGCGCGAATGGCTGCGGGAACTGCTCGAGGAGGACGCCCAGCGCGAATCACGGGCGTTGGATTCCGGCCTGTGGGTCGCCCGCAGGAACGCCCCGGCCGCCAAGCCGGCCGCCCAGCCGCCCCAGCGGGAAACGCCGGGGGATAGGACCTACGAGCCGACAGCCTCCGCCCCGCGACCCGTCGCGCCGACACCCGCTCCCTACCCGGCCGCCGGCAATCCCTTCCCGGCGGTGATGGAACTGGAGCCGCCCATCCAGGCTGACCTGTTCGAGGCGGAACCGGCCTTCGAACCGGTCCTCGAGGCGGTTGCCGCCGATGTCTATGACCCGTCCCCGGACCAGGAGCAGACCATCGCCAGCCACCGGAGACCGGCCTGGGCCAACCGGCCGGCCACCATCCCCATTCCGCCCCCGCCGCCGCAGACCGGGCCGCTCGACCCGCTGACGGCCGAGATCAGGAAATGCGAGAAGGTGCTCAGCATGAACCCGGTCAGTGACCGCTCCTGGGATTCTCTCGGCAAGTGTTACAAGTCGCAGGGACGGTATGAGGAAGCCATTGCGGCCTTCGGGAAGGCGATCGAGGTCGCGCCGGACCACGATGCCTACCATTACAACCTCGGGCTGGTATTCACCATCCAGAACCGTTACCTCGAAGCCATCGAATGCTTCCAGCGGGTACTCACGCTCAACCCGGAATACAACCTGG
>VGNO01000233.1 GCA_016865985.1 Chloroflexota bacterium
ACGTGCGCGAACTGCTGGAAGTGACCCTGCGTTTCAAAGGTTACCCGGTGGTGGCCGCGCGCAACGGGCAGGAAGCGCTGGAGATCGTCGCCAGGGAGCGCCCGGCGCTGGTCATCACCGACATCCTGATGCCAAAAATGGACGGGTTCGGACTGGTACAAAAATTGCGCACCGATCCAAAGACCCACGATATCCCGGTCATCTTCCTATCCGCTACTTATGTCACCGCCGAGGACAAAGCCTTCGCCATGAGCCTGGGGGCATCGCGCTTCATCGAAAAGCCGATCGACACCGAAGAGTTCCTGCTCACCATCGCCGAACTGCTGACCCAGGGTCCCAGCCCGATGCCGGCCCCGCTCGACGAGCACGAGTTCTACAGCGGATACCGTGAACGGCTGGAGAACAAACTGCGCCACAAGAATACCCAGATCTCACGGACCGAACGCCTGCTGGACACCCTGCCGGACAGCCAGAAACCGGCCTTCGAGGCGCTGCTGGATCAGGCGACCAGCGACCGCAACGAGATCCAATCAGAACTGGACCAGGTACACCGGCAGCTGGTCGAATCCAAGAAATCCCCCAGCGTATGAACCCTTCCTTATCCGACATCGAATCGCTGGCGCGCGGCGCCGGCGAAATCCTGCGGCGCGGCTACAACCGGAGTCACCAGGTCAGCAAGAAAGGCGTGATCGACCTGGTGACGGAGATCGACCACCTTTCAGAGGCCTACCTGCTGGGCGAGATCCGGCAACGTTTTCCGGGACACCATGTCCTGGCTGAAGAATCCGGCGTGAGCCGCGGCCGGGAGGAGCAGGCCTGGTTCATCGACCCGCTGGATGGGACGGTCAATTACGCCCATGGCGTACCGCTCTTCTGCGTCTCGATCGCCTACGCCGCCGGCGGGACTCTCCAACTGGGGGCAGTATATGACCCGCTGCGCGATGAACTCTTCAGCGCCGAGAAGGGATGCGGCGCGACGCTGAATGGGGATGCGATCCACGTCTCCAGCGCCGAGGCGTTGCAGAACTGCCTGCTGGCGACCGGCTTCCCGTACGACTCGTGGAACTCGCCCCGCAACAACCTGGACTACTTCAGCCGCTTCACCCGACTGACCCAAGGCGTGCGGCGGCTCGGTTCGGCCGCCCTCGACCTGTGTTACGTGGCGGCCGGCCGGCTGGACGGGTACTGGGAACTGACCCTCAACCCCTGGGATGTGGCTGCAGGCGGCCTGATCACGACCGAGGCCGGCGGTCTCGTCACAGACCTGGAAGGGAAGCCGGAATACATCACGCCTCCATGCTCCATCCTGGCCGCCCCGCCAGCCATCCATGCCTTGATGCTGCAAAACCTACAGAGCGCTGCGTAAATATCTGAACCAGAACTGCCAATTCCCGGCAATTTTCCAGATCATTCAGTTCAAAAATTTTTGCAAGAAGCAGTAAAGCCGGGAGCATGAAAGAGCAGCCCGAACGGGGTTGTAAGATTTTCACTTGACATACTGGCAGTATCATTGCGAGACCGGCGTTTTTTGCCGGTCGACACCGTACCCGAAGGGTAAGCAATCTCCCGCCCACATATGGGGATTGCTTCAGTCGCGACGCTCCTTCGCAATGACATTCTCCGTTAGTGTTAAAGTCCTGGCATCCCGAACGCGTAGAATTGTCCCACGCCAAATGGAAATGATATAATTCCCGAAACCTTGTTCCAAGGAGCCTGACATGGCAGATCCACGCGTCGAAAAACTAGCCGACATCCTGGTCGACCATTCCACCCGCATCCAACCCGGCGACCGGGTTGCCATCGAAGCCACCACCGCCGCCCAGCCGCTGGTGAGCGCCCTTTACGCCCGCATCCTCGAACGCGGCGGCCACCCACACCTGCTGCTGGACCTGCCGGAACAGGATGAACTGCTGTTCAGGCACGGCAAGGACGAACAACTCGATTTCATCCCGACCTTCCGTAAACTGGTATACGACCAGTTCGAGTCGCGCATCCGCATCGCCTCGATGACCAATACCCGCGGCCTCTCGACCATCGAGCCTGCGCGTCAAAAACGCCGCCAGAAGGCGCTCTCCCCGATCCTCGAAGCCCAGATGCGGCGCGGCGCCGACCAATCGTTCAAATGGGTCTCGACCCTCTACCCGACCGAGGGTTACGCCATGGAAGCTGAGATGAGCCTCAGGGACTACGAGGACTTTGTCTTCCGCGCCTGCCATGCCGACGAGGCCGACCCGGTTGCTTTCTGGAAGAAGATGGAGGACAGGCAGCGGAAGTTCGTCGACCGGATCGAAGGCCACAACCAGGTGGCGCTGACCGGTCCCAACGTCGACCTGACCCTGTCCATCAAGGGCCGCAAGTTCATGAACAGTTCCGGGCGGCACAATATGCCCGATGGCGAGATCTACACCGGTCCGGTGGAAGAATCCGCCAATGGCTGGGTGCGGTTCGACTACCCTGCCATCTACAACGGCGTGATGGTGGAAGGCGTGGAATTGACTTTCAGCAACGGGCGCGTCACCAGCGCCTCCGCCCAGAAAAACCAGGCATTCCTGCATGAAATGCTCGAATCGGATGCCGGGGCGCGCTACCTGGGCGAGTTCGCCATCGGCGCCAACAACGAGATCGACCGCTTCATCCACAACATCCTTTTCGATGAGAAGATCGGCGGCACCTTCCATATGGCGCTCGGCGCCGGGTATCCCGAGACTGGCTCGAAGAACAAGAGCATCATCCACTGGGATATGATCTGCGGGATGCGCCAGGATTCCGAGATCGCAGTGGATGGCGAGGTGGTCTACAAGAACGGGAAATTCGTATAGAGCACACCACGACCGGAATCAAAAGGCATTGCGGCAGGCCGCAATGCCTTTTTTATATCCACTTCGCAAGCCTCAGGCCCGCCAGAAACCACGCCGCAGCGGGCGGACATCCTCCGCGATCACGAAAGCCTCGGGATCAGTCTCGTGGACGGCGGACTGGACGCGTGTCACATCCTTGCGCCGCACGGAACAACTCAACATACTGACCATGCCATCCTTGCCGCGCGCCGGGATTTCGGTCACTGCGAAACCGGCCTGCCGCAGGGAATCCGCGAGCACCGTCCCCAGCCGGGAACTGACAATGGTGACCTTGACGTACCCGATGGCCAGCCGCTCCTCGATCCACATCCCGACCACATTGCCGGTGGCAAAACCAGCCGCGTAGCCGATAATATTGAGTGGGTTGTCGAGGTCGCTCAGGACCGTGGTAATGGCGACCACAAATATGGCCGATTGGAAGAATCCGAGCAGCCAGGAGATCCCCTTCCGGCCGCGCACCACGAACAACAGCCGCAGGGTATCGAAGGTCATATCTGCAACCCTAAGCAGGAAGATACCCAACGCTCCCAACCATGCCGAGGCAGACAGGATGGTTTCCATGCTCATTTCATCGCCGGAAGGTATAACCGGTCCACGTATTCCTTCACCATCCGCCGGGCGCTGAACTGGGGGGTGATCGTCCGCAGGGATTCCTTGACCTTGGCAACCCACTCACGCGGCACATCGTTGGCGCCGCGTTCCCCGTAGTAGAGCGGGATGATCTCTTTTTCCAGGATCTCGTAGAGGCTTTCGCTGTCCGCCTCATCCTGCACTTCCTGCTCCAGGTCGGCGTCTTCGCCAATCGCCCAGCCGTTCTCGCCATTGTAGGCTTCCCGCCACCAACCATCCAAAACCGAAAAGTTCAGGGCGCCGTTCAGCGCGGCTTTCATGCCCGAGGTCCCGGATGCCTCGTTCGGGCGGCGGGGGGTGTTCATCCACACATCCACGCCCTGGACAAGGTAACGCGCCAGGTTCATATCATAATCTTCCAGGAAGACCAGCCGCCCGCCATTCTCGGCTTTTTTGACCGCCCGGTATACCTGCTGGATCAGCATCTTGCCCGGCTCGTCGGCCGGGTGCGCCTTGCCCGCAAAGATGACCTGCACCGGACGGTTGGGACGGTTGATCAATTCGAGCAGGTAATCGAAATCGCGCAAGACCAGGGCGGCGCGCTTGTAAGTGGCGAAACGGCGGGCAAAGCCGATGGTCAAAACATAAGGGTCGAGCATCACACCCGAAGCAATCGCCTGGATGGGATGGAAACCGCCCTTCATCCACCGCCGGCGGGTGCGGTCCATGATGTAGAAGGCCAATTTGCGCTTCAGGTGCTGGCGGACGGCCCACAGTTCCCCATCGGGGATGTTGGCGATCGCCTGCCAGGCATCCGGGTCGT
>VGNO01000234.1 GCA_016865985.1 Chloroflexota bacterium
TCCGGGCCGCGGAAGGAGGCGAAATCCAGCACAAGCCGGGAGTTGTCCGGTTGGATGATGACCACCCGGCCGGTATCCCGCTCGCGGTCCAGCGGGTAGAAATGGGCATGGAGACTGTCCGCCACCCGGCGCGCCAACCGGAGGCCTCCGGAGGCGACGGCAAAATCCAGGTCGTGGATGGCGCGGCCCAGCGCTGCATCCCGCACCGCCCCACCGACCAGGTAGGCGGGGATATCTTCCGGCAGGACGTTGCGGACCTCATCCAACAGAGGGGGAAATTGGAGCGGAGTCTGGGGTGGCATGTAACGGATCTCGGGGACTTCCTTGAAGCGCCTGACCTGGGCAGCCCGCAATGCTTGCTGCGGCGTGCCGCCGTGACCGACGACCCGGCCCCGCAGCCTGGCAACCCAACGCCCGGCGTAAGGAGAGCGTTCCTCCCCCTGGCCCGGTGCGGCTGGTCGGATGGGTCCGGTCATCGTCGCTCCTATCCAGGCGGGACGTACTTCTCCAGGTCGACAATCCCGATGAAAGGCAGGTTGCGGTAGAACTCGTCGATGTCGAGACCATAGCCGAAGACATACCGGTTGGGGATCTCGAAACCGCGGTAGTGGATCGGGACTACCACCTCACGCCGTTCAGCCTTGTCCAGCAGGACGCAGACTTTGAGACTCTTAGGCTGGCGGGTCTGGAGCAATTCCAGCACCGAGGCGATCGTGTTGCCGCTGTCGATGATATCCTCCACCAGCAGGACGTTCTTGTTGCGGATATTGGTCACCAGGTCCATCGTCAGCCGGATGCTGCCGCTCGATTCGCGGGCGCCGACGCCATAGGATGAGATTGCCATGAAGTCGATCTGGTGCGGGATGCTCACCAGGCGCATCAGGTCGACGAGGAAATTCACCCCGCCGCGCAGGATGCAGATCAGGAGCAGGTTCTCGTCCTTATAATCGCGGCTGATCTCCGCCGCCAGTTCGGCGATGCGGGCTTGCAGCGTTTGTTCATCGATCAGGATCTCGGCCAGGAATTCTTGGTATGGCTGCATACTTACCTTTCGAAGGTCACCGACTGACCTGCCCGATCATCCACGGTCGCAGTCATCGGGAGACCCTACTCCTTGAAACCATCCATCCCCGGTTCTCGGGCTAGCGCGGCACTTCGTGGTGCAGCCGGCAGCGCGCTTCATACATTTCGGAGGCGCCGACAATGACGACCGGGTCGTTGTAATGGGCGGGTTTGTCGTCCACCAGGCGCTGGGTGCGGGAGGCGGCGTCGCCGCAGACCATGCAGATCGCCTGGAGTTTGTCCACCCGCTCAGCCTGCGCCATCAACAATGGCATGGGACCGAACGGTTCGCCGCGGAAATCCATGTCCAGCCCGGCGACGATCACCCGCAAGCCGCGGTCTGCCAGGGCGCGGGCGATGTCCACCACCTGCAGGTCGAAGAACTGGGCCTCATCGATAGCCACGACAGTCGTATCCTTGTCCAGTTTTTCCGGGATCATGGCTGCAGCCTGGATGGGGATGGCTTCGAAATTGGAGCCCGTATGGGAGGTGACTTTTTCCACCGCATAACGGATATCGATGGCCGGCTTGAAAACCTGCACCTTCTGCCGGGCGATGCGCGCCCGCACCAGGCGGCGGATGAGTTCGTCCGTCTTGCCGCTGAACATCGAACCGGTCACTACTTCCACCAGGCCATGGGTATGTTTCATGCGCCTCCTCGGGATAAAAACAACGGGCAGAGATTATCTGCCCGTAAGTTTACCTGATATTGGCGTCGAAGCAAGACCTAAGCCGCGCCCGCTTCCGGGATCTCATAACCGAAGGCGCGGAGTTTCTTCTTCAGGTCGATCAACGCCTTCTGGCCGAATCCTTCCACCGCCAGGATGGCGCTGTCGCCTTCACCCAGTCTTGCCAGGATGAGACCGACGGTTGCCAGGCCGGCTTTGGTCAGGGCATCGGTGGCACGCTTGCCGAGTTCGAGTTCGAGCGCCGGCCGGTTGGGGGACAGGCGGGCATCTTCACGCGCCTTTTTGTCTTCCACGTAGGTCTGGCGGGCCTGGAGTTTCTTGTAGAAGCGGTCCACCTGGCCCTCGATGTCCACCAGGCGCTGCTGCTCGCCGCTGATGAAAGGATGGCATTTGGAGCAAATGTCAACCCGCAGTTCTTTGCGGGTCGAGCCGGTTGTCCAGGCGTTCCCGCATGCGCAGACCACCTTGGTTTCCGGGTAGAATGTCGGATGAATATCGCTTTTCATTTCCTGTATGTCCTTTCGCCAGCCTACTTCGCCTCGACCGGCATCACATTGACGCGCTTGCGACCCTGGATGATATCGTAGACGATCACGCCGTCGATGGTGGCGAATATGGTGTCGTCCTTCCCCAAGCCGACGTTCAAGCCGGGTTTGATGCGCGTGCCGCGCTGGCGGACGATGATATTGCCCGAAAGGACATGCTCGCCGGCGTATTTCTTCACGCCCAGGCGCTGGGCCTGGCTGTCGCGACCGTTGCGGGATGAGCCGCCGCCTTTCTTATGTGCCATGGTAGCCTCTCTTACTTCTCGATCTGCTCGATCTGCAGACGGGTATATTGCTGACGATGACCGGTGCGGACACGGATGCGCTTCTTGGGGCTGTAGCGGAAGTGGAAAACCTTCTCACCTTTGACATGTCCCACCACTTTGGCCTTGACCGACGCTCCCTTGACAGTGGGCGTGCCGACCGAATACTTCTCATCTTCGGCCAACAGCAACACCTGGTCGATGCTGAAGTCCTGTCCAGACTCGACCGGCAGGCGGTCCACTTCGATGGTGCCGCCTTCGACGGCTTTGTACTGCTTGCCGCCGCTTTCGATAATCGCGTATTTCATCACCTTTACTCCTGGTCTTCGCTTCGCCGCAAGCGCTGCGAGAACCACCATGCAGGTTCCTGCGCCGCGCTGCGGGTAAGCCGGGATTCAAGCAACCGCCCCAGCATTCTCGCTGCCGGGGCAGAAGCGGACGATATTATAATAGGTGGAGGAAGGGGTGTCAACCGGCAATTTTCGATTGCGGATTTTTCCTGCGTTGCAACCAGCCCGCGAGGAAAAGGGCGCCGACCAGGAACGGGATGACGCTGAATACCACCACGAAGATGGCATCGCCTGCATCCGCCATCAGAAGAAAGCGTATACCGATGAAAAAGAACCCGACAGCCGCGATCCACTCACGCCGCCAGCCGGCAGCCAGGGTCACCGCCAGCGCCAGGGACGGCAGGTTGTGGACGAAGAAGCCGCCCTGTGTAACCCAGAACCCGCCTCCCATGCTGAATACATCCAGCGAGAACATGCTGATGAAAAGTACGAACAGGATGCCCAGGATGCGGGGCAACCAGAAAAGCACAGGGTGGATAGGTTTCTTCATCGCAACCTCCATGCGGATGATAGCACATCCCAACCCCGAAAACTGGTGACAAATGTCATCTTGGTTCAGGCTGTGGTTATCAGGCTTATATTCAGTGGAAACAGGTTGAGGTGGATACCTGCCAGGTATTCAGCGCTTCCGTATGGAAAAAACCGGAGACCAGGCATGCGGACTCCGGTTGATGTTCTTCCATAAGGAGTGAGTCAGTAATCAGTCTTGCAACTGTTCCCATTCCGCCAGCAGGCTGTCCATCTCCGATTGCACCCGGGCGTATTCCCGGCCCAATTCGGCAACCCTGCCGGCTTCGAGCGGGGGTTTCTCGAGGCGGAATCCAATTTGGGATAACTCGCCTTCGAGGGCTGCGATCCGGTTTTCCAGTTCCTGCAGGCGCGCCACCCGGCGGCGTTCAACGCGGGCATCATCGCCGGCAGCGCGGCGCGGCGCGCTCCTGCGGGGGGATGTACCGGGTTGCGAGTTTTCTGCTCCCAGCCGCAGCGCTGCCAGGCGTTCCCGCTCGGCGCGGCGCAGGCTGTAACTCCCCTCGAATACATCCAGGGTGGTCTCCTGCGGGTCGATCTCCCATACCTGCGTTGCGAGGGCATCGATCAGATAGCGGTCGTGGGTGACGAGCAGGATCGTACCGCTATACTGGTCGAGGACTGCCTCCAGGATCTCCTGTGAAGGGATATCGAGGTGGTTTGTCGGTTCATCCAGAAGCAACAGGTTTGTATCCTGCAAAGCCAGTTTCGCCAGAGCCAGGCGGCCGCGCTCACCACCCGAAAGTACATCCACCTTTTTGAAGACCTCCTCGCCGGAAAACAGGTACCTGCCAAGATAG
>VGNO01000235.1 GCA_016865985.1 Chloroflexota bacterium
AAGACCTGCTCGATGGAGATCTGCGACCGCAGCCTGGCAAGGTCGATGGCTGGCATGGCCCAAGATCCGGCAACCAAGGCCGGACCGAGACGAGGATCGGGTAATTATCCGGTGGTCTTCCGCGACTGTTTCGATTTGGACTTTTCGGCGGCCGCCGGCGTGGCGGGCTGCTGGGCGCGATGGGCGCGGTAGGAGCGACCCTCGATCTTCAGTCGAATCCCGTCGACGAGACGATCGAGGATGGCCATCGCCAACGGGGCATCGCCGAGGTAATCGGCCCAGAGCTCGAAGCTGATGTTGGTCACTAGGGCCGTGGAGCGTTTCGGACTGCGGCTATCGACCACCTTGTAGAGGAGATTGGCCGCTTGGCCCGACTCGGCCCGCTCGATTTTTTCAAAGCCAAATTCATCGATTGCCAAGAGATCGAAGTTGCTGTAGTACCGCAGTCTCTCAGGAAGGCTGTGATCGGCCAGCGAGGCGGTCAAGTCCACCAGCAAGTCGGCGCTGGTGGTATAGCGGACGCGGTAGCCAACCACACAGGCTGCTCTTCCTATGGATTGCACGATTCGGCTCTTTCCGACGCCACTTTGGCCCGCGATGACTAGGTTGTTTCCCCGGCGAATGAACTCGCCGGTGGCCAAGGCTTCGATCTGCGTGCGATCGATGGACTGGGCGTTGAATTCCCAGTTGAAGCCTTCCAACGAGACGGGCTCTCGAAAGCGAGCCTCCCGAATCCGGCGCTCGACCGCCCGCTGACGACGAAGGTCCGCCTGGGGGCCAAGCAACTGCGCGATGGTCTCCAGGGCGGTCCATCGCTCCTTCTCGGTCCTGGCCAATGTGGCGTCCAAGTCGTCCGCGGAGAGGGGAATCCGCAGCGTTTGAAGGTATTCCAGAACCCGCTGGCGGAGTTCATGGCTGGGGTTGGTCGGGGTTTTCCGGCGGTTGTTCATCGTCGGGAAGTTCCTGGGGATAGAGATAGAGTTGTTCATAGTCGGCGGTCGGACGAGGTGGGACCGGACGGTCCTCGATGATTTCGCGCAAGTGCTGCTGTTGCTGATCGCCGAGCGAGTCCAGCGGCGTCTTGGGCTGGGCCTGGGCCGCCAGAATGCGTTCCACGGATCGCAATGAAAACGCCCCGAACCGAGCCGCGCGCTCCAAGGCGGCCGTCAGATCTTGCTTCCGATAGGTCTCCAACAAGGCAAGTACCCGCTGGGCCTGGTCCTTGCCCTGACGGTGCGTTTTCAACAGCGCTTCCAGGAAGCGGCTGGCCGCTGGACCCAATTCGGCGAACCGCTCACGAAGCAGGGCTTCCCTCTGCTTCGAGTCTTCCTGGGGGCGGTGTTGCAGCAACTCGTTCCGCTGGCCCGTGACGCTACGCGGCAACAGTCGGTGCCGCGCGAGTACCTCCAGGTCCGAGCCGTAGACGATCAGTTCCTCCTCGGTGATCCGCAAGGGCAACACTTGCCCCAGGTATCGCCAGGGGACCGAGTAGAAGTTTTGCCGATAGGCCACCATCCCCTCCGCATTGACCGTGCGGTAAACCACCTCGGCTGTGTCGTAAGGCTTGTCGGGAAGAGGAATGAGATAGGGCAGTTCCTCGGCGTGCAGGTCGATCGGCCGCCGCTTCGTCTCACGATGGACCCTTACGTCGGCCACTTCCGCCAGCCACCGGGCCAAGCATTCGTTGAGATGCTCGAAGTTGCGGAAGTTGCGTCCGTTGAGGAAGCTGGTTTCTACAAAACGGAATGGTCTTTCTACTTTACCCTTCGTGGCAGGGCGTCTCCGCCTACAGGCCCAGACCTTGTATCCGTAGTGTGTTGCGAACGCCAAGAAACGAGTGTTGTAGATCGGTTCGTCACCGTCGTACCGGGCCACCACGACTTTCGTGTTGTCGTAGAGGCAGGTGGCGGCAACACCCCCTAGGTGCGTGAAGGCCCGGTCGTGCTCGCGGATCGTCGTCTCGAAGTCCTGCGACTCGGTAAAGTGCAGGTACTGCCGTCGGGAGTAGCCCAAGATATAACTGAACAGGTTGAGGCGCCGCCGTCCCTCCTCTGTAAATTCAATCTTATAGGTGGCATAGTCCATTTGCGCTTGAAGCCCACGGCCAGTCTCGAACCGCAACACTGGCTGGCGAGGCCGTTGGGGCCGGAGCCGTCGCACCAGGTCCTTCACGATCGTGTACTTGCCGGTGAAGCCCCGGCCACACAACTCCTCGTGAATCCGCAGCGCCGTCATGGAAGGCCAGCGCGTCAAGAGGTCCTGGATGAAGGGAATGTGCTGATCCAGGATGCTGCCCCGCGACTCCGGCGGCATCGGCAGATCGGGATGCGGCGTCCCTTGCGCCCGGCCCGCCTGGTGGTCCATGATGATCCGCTTCACCCGATAACGCGAGATTCGCAGTTCCATGGCAATCCGCCGCATAGGCATCTGCTCTTGCCAGCGCCGGATCACTTCATGCTCGATAGCTGGATCGTTCATGGCAGGTCAATCTCCGTCAACAGGTCCTCGGTTAGCTCGGCTACCGTGCGGGCGTCCCGCGTCAGCCGCTGAAAACCCGGCAACAACACGCTGCGGTCACAGGGCGCCAGGTCCGCCCGGCCTCGATGCCGCAGCCAGTTCTCCATCCGCCCCAAGCCGCTCAACAGTCCACCCAACTGCCGTAAGACTCGGTTGCCCGCAGCGCTCAAACGCGGGTCCCAGGACGGCAAGCCCTCGATCTGCGCCTGCCGTAACGCCCGTCGCGGCTCGTGCAGGATGAACTCGACCTCCGGTCGGCTGGAACAAGCCACCACCAGGTCTACCACCCCATGCACCTCGGCGGCCGTCAGATGCTCACGCTGCGCGGCCGCCACCACCTCGATCTGGTTGCCCGCGGGCAACCGCGTCAACTGCCGCGCCATCGTCGGCGACAACAGCCCCAACCGCAGGTCCTCACGGCACTCCTCCGAGAGTCGCTCCAACAGCGCCAGCCGACGACAGACCCAACTCTTGTGCCGCTGAAGCAACTCCGCCACCTGAAGCTGCGAAAGACCGTCCTCACGCACCAAGGCTTGGACGATCCACGCCTCTTCTAACTCCTTCATCCGGCCACCGATCCCGTTGAGTCCCAGGATGATCGCCTTGGCTGTCGGCTCGTCCACCACCACCAGCCGCGCCTGAAGTGATGTAACCGCAGGCAGCATCCTGCCCGCCGCCACCCGCTTGAAGCCATCCAATACCTCGGGCCGCTCTTCCCGCAGGCAGACCGCTAGCGGTGAAAGCTGGCCATAGCGGCCAAGCGAACCCGCCATGGCCGCCTCGGCCGCCGCGTCCGGCAGCCGATACCGCCGGTAACGCTCGCCGATCGCTTCCAACGCAACCGAGCGGATTTCTCCCTCCATCCAGTCCTGCATCGCTCGCCAACGGTCGCCCGCGCTCCTGACTGCTCGGTTCTTGTTGAACTGCTGCTGCAACGCGCCGCAGCGGTGGACCAGAATAGGCCCGCACGCCAAGGGCCTACAATACGCGGCGACGTACTTTCTTCCGCCAGGGAGGAATCCGGCGATGACTCGACGGCCCTCGCTTACGCCGCCGCCCCCACCGCGCCTCGCGCTGAAGAACTCGACGTAAAGCTCGACGGCACAAGCACGAACAGAATCGCTGATGTGGGGAACGCCGCAAAGGAATGAACAACTCGTAGCAGCCTGGGCGGGCACAAGAACATTTTTCCGAATTGTTGGCTGGGCGCTGACCCTCGCGCTGGGCCTCGGCAACCTGCTCAGCGGCAGCCCGCTCCACTTCTCGACGCTGCCGCAGCCGCTCTCGGTACCGGCAGCTCTGCTGGCGGCGGCACTCCCGGCCGTGGTTTGTCTTCCGCCAGGTCTGGCTGGCGCGCCAACGCCGCCAGCGATCCGCCGCATCCTGACACGCCGAACTGCAGTACCGTGCCTGCGGCCGCTGCGGCTGAAAGAACCGTTCGCATCCCTTCAATAGGCACCGCCGGGGGCGCGGCCCTCGACATGTGGCTTGCCCCGGAAAGGATCGTCGATCAGAATGAAGTTGACCCAACGGAGCGCCAACTCCCGAAAGGTCAAGTCCCGGAGAGGATCTCTACTCCTCTCCGGGACGCTTTCAGTACGCAGCCTTATCCTTCGGCCTCCCTCCCCTCAGATTAACGGCTTTCTCCCCCGGCCGCCACTTGTGTGCCGGTCAGCCAATTGACCCCCGCCGGTCGGCCATCT
>VGNO01000236.1 GCA_016865985.1 Chloroflexota bacterium
CTGGTCTTCGCCTACGCCGCGGTTGGGGATACCGAAGGCGCCGAGCGGGAACTGGAAACCGCCTACCAACTGGGCGGGGAGGACATCCGGTTCTTCATCGATGCCGGATACCGCTTCGCAGAGCGCCAGTCCTGGCTGGCGGCGGCGCGCATGTTCGTCCGGGCGCTCGAACTGCAGAAACAAGCCGGCAATACTGTCGATGAACCGTTCAGGACAGCAGTGCACCAGGCGGTGTATATGGCCGCCGAGTTTCCGCAGGCCAGGGACTACATCCCGTTCTCGAAATATGAGCCGCTCGACCCATCGATGTACATGGTGGCCGATGCCCGTTACATCTTCTACAACATCGACCAGGCGGACGGGCAGGCTGCCCTCGAAGCAGTGCGCTTCCTAAAGGAGGGGATGTACGAGACCGACCTGCTGCTGGCTGAGTTCATCATGGAACTTGGCCGGGCGGACGAGGCGCGTCCCCTGCTCGAAACCCTGCTCTCCAAGACCGCTGTCCATGAATGGATCAAATCGCTGGCGGATGAGATGTTGAATTCCATCCCCTGAGGAGCGCCATGAGATCCCCGATCGTTGCCGGTAACTGGAAAATGAACAAGACCGTCGAGGAGGCGCGCACGCTGGTCTTCGAGATGAGCGAACGCTTGAACGCCATCCAGGGTGTCGAGAAGGTCCTGTGCCCGCCGTTCCCGGCCCTGCTTCCGGTGGCGGCCTTGCTGAAAGGTACCGCCATCGGCCTGGGCGCCCAGGATGTGCACTGGGAGGAGAAGGGGGCCTTCACCGGGGAAGTCTCACCTGCCATGTTGGCCGAGTTCTGCCAGTATGTCATTATCGGCCACTCCGAGCGCCGCGCATATTTTGGCGAGACGGACGAGACAGTCAACCGCAAGGTCACGGCCGCCCTCAAAGCCGGGCTGGTCCCCATTGTCTGCATTGGCGAGACGCTGGCGGAATACGAAGCCGGCCAAACGGCGGAGGCGGTCGGCCGCCAGGCGCGCCAGGGACTGGAAGGCCTCGACCCGGCGGGTGCGGCGCGGTTGGTGATCGCCTATGAGCCGGTCTGGGCGATCGGGACCGGGCGCGCCGCCACCGGCGAGGCGGCCAATGCAGTCCTGCGCGATGTCATCCGCCCAGCGCTGGCCGATATTTTCGGCGCATCCACCGCCCAGGCGGTGCGCATCCAGTACGGCGGGTCGGTGACCGCCGCCAATGCCGCCGAGTTCTTCGGCCAGCCCGAGATCGACGGGGCGCTGGTCGGCGGCGCCAGCCTGAAAGCCGCCGATTTCCTGGCGATTGTCGAGGCTGCCGCGCCGGCAGCCTGAGCCTGATATCCCCACCCTGGCGCCTCCATTGGACCCTCGTTGAACCTGGACATCCTGACCGCCCTGGATGGTTTCTTCTGGTTCCTGGCGACGCTGGCGCTCCTGGTCATCCTGCAGCGTTTCCTCCACCGGGAGATCCAGGTCTTTTTTCTATTGCTTACCCGCCGGCCCGGGCTGACGCAGGCCTTGTTCGCGCTGCTCTTCCTGCCGGGGGTCTTCCTGCACGAAGCCAGCCACTTCCTGGCGGCGAAACTGTTGGGCGTGCGCACGGGACGGGTCTCCCTCATCCCGCGCCCATTGCCGGACGGCAAGTTGCAACTGGGGTTCGTGGAGACCGCCCGCGGCGGCCTGCTCAAGGATGCGTTGATCGGCGCCGCGCCGTTGTTTACCGGCGGGCTGCTGGTCGCTTTTATCGCCGTGGACCGGCTCGATTTGCAGTTCTTATGGGAGTTATTCCGCAACGGCCAGTTCGACCTCTTCCAGCAGGCGTTGGTATTGCTGCCGTCCGTGCGGGATTTCTGGCTCTGGTTCTACCTGGCCTTCACCGTCAGCAGCATGATGCTGCCGTCCGCGTCGGACCGCAGCGCCTGGCCCGGGGTTGGGATGGCGGTCGGCGTCCTGCTGGGAGTGACCCTGCTGGCCGGCGGCGGGACCTGGCTGCTGGAGCGCCTGGCGCCGCCCGTCAACGCCTTCATGCAGGGTGTGGCGATGCTGTTCGGCCTGTGCGCCATGATCCATGCCCTCCTGGTCCTGCCATTCTTCCTGCTGCACCGCCTGCTGGCCGCAGTCACCCGCATGGATGCCGGTTGATGTTCAGAACAACCAGGGGATGAACCTGCGACTGCGCTGCATGTAGGAACGGTATTCCTCGCCGAAGAACTGGAGGCATTCCCTCTCGTCCGCCCGGGCGGTGAGATAGAGTAATATCGAAGCCAGCAGCGCCATGGCGGCGATCGTTACCCACGCCAGGAAGCGCAGGAACCCGTGTGATCGGGGGGTGCGCAGCGATCCACGCCAGGCGACAGCCAGGAGGAGGGTGATGGCTGCGAGGCGGCCGGTTTCCAGTCCATGCTCAGGCTGTCCCGAATTGCCGGTCTCCGGCGTCGCCCAACCCGGGGACGATGTAGCCGCGTTCGTTCAGGCGTTCGTCCACCGCTGCCAGGTAAATGGGAACATCGGGATGGGCTTGCTGGAGGGCGTCGATCCCCTCCGGCGCGCCGATCAATCCCACGAACTTGATCTTGAGCACACCCCAACGTTTCAACACGTCCACTGTGGCGACCGCCGAACCGCCGGTGGCCAGCATCGGGTCCAGGATGATGCAGACCGATACGGTGGGTTCGACCGGCAGTTTATTGTAATACTCGACCGGCTTGAGCGTCCGTTCGTCGCGGTACAGCCCGATGTGCCAGACTTCAGCCGATGGCATCAGTTCCCAGAAGCCCTCCACCATTCCCAGCCCGGCGCGCAGGATCGGCACCAGCCCGATCTTTTCCTTCAACTCCGCGCCAGGCGCGGCTGCCAGTGGGGTCTCGACTTCCCGCTCGACAGTCTGCAGGTCGGCGGTGGCTTCATATGCCAGCAGGGCGGCGATCTCGCGCACCAGTTCGCGGAATTTCTTCGGGTCGGTGCGCCTGTCCCGCAGGCGGGCGAGTTTGTGCTTGACGAGCGGGTGCTGGGACTGCTGGATGTTGGTCATGGGGTCTCCTGTCTCTTGCGCAGCCTTATTATAAATCCGGCAAGCCGTTTTTTCCCGTGTGACTTTTACTGCACTTATTGGTACACTTGAACAGAAGCAGGAAAGGAGCGTGGCGCCGTTATGAAACTGAGCGGTTTGCATGTACTCTTGACATACCAGTGTCTCTTCGAGTGCGACCATTGTTTCGTGTGGGGCAGTCCCCGGCAGGAGGGCGCCCTGACATTGGATCAGGTTGGGGAGATCCTGCGCCAGGCGAGAGCCGCCGGGGTGGAATGGATCTACTTCGAAGGCGGCGAACCGTTTCTCTACTATGCCACCCTCCTGGCCGCAGTGAAGCAGGCGTCGGCGATGGGTTTCCGGGTTGGGGTGGTCTCGAATGCCTATTGGGCCCACTCGCCGGACGACGCGCTGGCCTGCCTGCGCCCGTTCTCCGGGCTGCTCGAAGACCTGTCCATCAGCAGCGACCTGTACCATTACAGCCAGCAGGTGAGCCGGCAGGCGCTCGCCGCCCAGGATGCCGCCGGGAAACTGGGGATACCGATCGGCGTCATCAGCGTCTGCCAGCCGGAGACGCCCGGCGCTTCGCCGGTGGCCGGCGTGGTGACGGGAGGCGGGGCGGCGGTCATGTACCGGGGACGGGCGGTGCAGCGCCTCGTGTCCCAGGCCGCCACCCATCCCTGGCAGGGTTTCGACGCATGTCCGCACGAAGACCTGCGGGAGCCGGGCAGGGTCCACCTCGACCCGCTTGGCAACCTCCACATATGCCAGGGACTGGTGATCGGCAACCTGTTCGAGGCGCCCCTGGACGGCATCCTGGCCGCCTACGACCCGGACCACCATCCCCTGCTCGGACCGCTGGCATCGGGCGGCCCGGCGGCGCTGGTGCAGGAATACGCCCTGCCCCATGCCGGGGCCTATGCGGATGCCTGTCATTTATGTTACGAAGCGCGCCTCCTGTTGCGGAGCCGTTTCCCGGAATGCCTGAAGCCGGGCCAGATGTACGGTGAGAACCTGATAGACGCTGAAAGTCCAGCAGGAGGATAATGACCGCACAAGATCGTGAATCCAGCACGGGAGGGTCCGCCATCAACGCCATGCGTTCATTCCGCAGGGAACTCTGGTTCAGCACGCCTGCCCGGAGGGCTTTCAT
>VGNO01000237.1 GCA_016865985.1 Chloroflexota bacterium
CGTCGCAAACGCTTCGGCCTGCGCTTCAACTTGATTGCTGCCATCTACAACATGGAACTCGATCATCTTCACTAACCTACTTTTGCAAGAGGCCTAATGTAAAAAAAAGGCGCTAGGAGAGCGCCAAGCCCCCGTCCAAGCGACAGACCGGCGACGTTCAACGCCATGACCGTGGCGCGCGCCGCCGGAAGGAGTTCGGTCATCAGCGGGATGGAACTGACCAGGGTGAACTCGAACGAAATATAGAAAAAGAACAGCCCGGCCAATGCGCCGGCCTCCGAGCCTCCCAGCATGGGCAGGGACAGGGCGGCAAGCGAGTTGACCGCCAGGCCGAGCAGGACGGCGCGCGGCTTGCCCAGCCGGTCCACGAAGGCCGCCACCAGTCCCTCCCCGCCCAATTCCGAGAAGCCGATGATTGCCGAAGCCGCTCCCAAGGCGGTAATCTGCAGGCCGAAGGAATCCTCCAGCCATACGCCGAAGAGCAGGTTGACGGTCTCATTGGCGGCGCTGGAGAACAGTCCCAGCGAGAGTCCCGCCAGGATGGACGACCTGTCAGGTGAGCGCAGGATGGCTGCCATGCCTGTGGAAGAATTCCTGCCCTGCTTGCGGCCATTGTCCTGGACAGGCGCCTGCCTGGGGATGATGAAGGACAGGATGATGAATGAAAGAAGCCCGAGGGCGGCGAACAGCATAAAGGGTGAATCCCAGCCGCCCCCGGCAATCAGGAAGCCGGCCAGCGGCACACCCACGATGAACGACAGCGACCAGCCGAACTCCGTCACAGCCAGGACGCGCCCGCGCCGTTCGTATGGCGCCCGGTCGCTAAGCCAGGAGACGAGCGAGATATCGAAGATGTATTTACCGAGGGTCATCAGGAGCAATGCTGCGGCAAATGCCGCATAGGTCGGCCAGGCAACGACCAGCGCCGCCCCCAGGCTGAAAATTCCCACCCCGATCAGGATGCCAAATTTCCGCCCAAAGCGGTCGGACAGGATGGCAGCCAGCGGTCCGATCGCGCCGAGGATGGCGCGGCCGGTCATGACCGAGGACAACACTGTCAGTTCCACTCCCAGGCCGCGGGCGAAGGCTGCCAGGAACGGGTAGACCATCCGGTGGGCGGCGTTGAGCGCCGTCCGGACGAAGGTGAAGACAACCAGGCGCGGGATCAGGCGGCTGTCTTGCATGACGGATGGCTGCCCTGCTGGTTTCCCATCAGCCAACAGCGGGTGAGGAAGTACGCCGCCGCCAAGGTCAGGAGCGCCAGGCCAATGAAGAAGGCCTGGATATTGAACAACCCGGAACTGAAGATGGGCGATGGCGGAGGATGCATAACATACTCGGCGTTGGAAAAAGCCACCCGCAAGGCAACGAAGAAAACCAGGTTCCCGAGCGAGGCCAGCCATGGGCGGTCGATCAGCCACAACCCGGCTTGCAACAACACGCCGGCGACCGCGAAGGTCAACGCCAGGCGGAAGCGCGGCTCGGCCAGGAACAGCCCGCTCCAGTTGGCCTGCATCGCCCACAGCGAGAGCGGCAGGTAGGTAAGCCAGAACAGGATGCCGCTCCAACCGAGGGCGCGTGACCAGCGATGGAAGGCCTCTGCCCGGTAGCGTAAAAGCGGGAGTCCCAGCCATCCCAGCAACCCTGCCAGTCCAGCCAGCCCGGCGGCGATGAGGGCGATCTCGGCTGTCATCACCCACGCCCCGTGCAGGTAGACGATGCGGACATTGGAGCCAAGCGAGGCTTCCTCGGGACCGAAGAATGCCAGCCCCGCCACCCCGGCCAGGCAGAGTAGGAACCAGGAGAAGGGGGATTTGACGATTTTCGACATGCGCCTGATTGTACTGGAAAACCCGGCGCGGCCTGCATGAAAATGCAAACCGAGTCCGGCATTGCGGCTGCGCGCAGTTTCTGTGGTTTAATCGGACCTGATGAAGCCCCTGCCCGCCGCCTTCCTCGAACGGATGGAGTCCCTGCTCGGGGCGGAGTATCCCGCCTTCCTGGCCTGCTATGACCGGCCTGCATACACCGGCCTGCGGGTCAACACCCTCAAACTGACCCCGGACAAGTTCCAGGCCATCAGCCCGTTCCGGATGGAGCCCGCCCCCTGGTGCGCAGCCGGTTTCCATCTCCCCGGCGCGGTGGGCGAGACCCGTCCCGGCCTCCACCCGCACCACGCCGCCGGGCTGTATTACCTGCAGGAACCCTCCGCCATGGCCGTGGCCGGAGCGCTCGACCCTCAACCGGGTGAACGTGTGCTCGACCTGGCCGCCTCCCCCGGCGGGAAAACGACCGCCATCGCCTCCCGGATGCAGAACAGCGGCTTGCTGGTCGCCAACGAGATCCGCACCAAACGCATCCCGGCGCTGGCTTCCAACCTGGAACGCTGGGGCGCCCGGAACTGCGTCATCCTCAACGAGACGCCCGAACGCCTGGCAGACCGCCTGCCGGGCTTCTTCGACCGTGTCCTGCTCGACGCCCCCTGCTCCGGCGAGGGCATGTTCCGCAAGGAACCGGACGTGCGCGCCGAGTGGGACGAGGCCGCCATCCCCGGCTACGCCGAACGCCAGCGCCTGGTACTGGGCATCGCCGCCCGCCTCGTCCGCCCCGGCGGTGTGCTGGCCTACGCCACCTGCACCTTTGCCCCGGAGGAAGACGAAGGCGTGATCGAACATTTCCTGCATGGGGATCGGGACTTCCTCCTCGACCCCTGGCCGGGAGGCGAGCCCTGGTCCTCGCCCGCCCGCCCGGAGTGGGTCGGGGCGGAACCGTCCCGCGACTGGCGCGGGGCGCGCCGTCTCTGGCCGCACCTCGTCCCGGGCGAGGGACACTTCATCGCCCGGTTGCGGCGCGCCGGCGGTGAGGACGGCGTCTCGAAACGGGAGGCGGGCTTGCCGGTCCCTCCCCGCGCCGCCCTCGACGACCTGCGGGAGTTCTGCGCCTCCAGCCTGTCTCTCGACCTCCAACAGTTGAACCTGGCGCTGCTCGGCAGCCGCATCTACCACATCCCGCCCGGGACGCCAGACCTGGGCGGGCTGCGCATCCCCGTCCCCGGCTGGGAACTGGGCGAGGCCCGCAAAGGCCGCTTCGAACCATCCCACGCCCTGGCGCTGGGCCTGAGCGCCGGGCAGGCGCGCCTGCGGCTGGACCTGGAGCGCGAGGACCCCCGCCTCGAGACCTACCTGCGCGGGGGGACGCTGGCGGCGGCCGCAGGCGGCTGGACGCTGGTGACGGTGGACGGCTTCCCGCTGGGCTGGGGCAAGGCAGTGCAGGGCGTGCTCAAGAACCACTACCCGCCCGGACTGCGCCGCGCCGGGTGAGCCGGGCAAACTTCATCAAATCTTTACATGGCATTCAGCCTGGTTTAATGCCTGGGTGATAAGATGGCGGCAAGAAAGGAATGCATCCATGAAAAATTTCTGGAAATGGGCGCTCGGCATCCTGCTCGTACTGGTGGTCATCGCCGCCCTGGTGGGCGCGTCCTACTGGATGCGCACCGGCGCTGTCGGCCGCATTGGCATGTGGGATTACCACTTCGACCGTGGGTTCTACAGCCCGATGATGAATGTGCACGGCATCAGCCCCTTCGGCGGCAGTTTAATGTTCTTTGGCATGGGCCTGGCGCGGCTGCTGCCGCTGTTCCTGTTGGGCGCCCTGGTCTACGGCGCCTACCGTTACGGGAAGCGTTCGATGCCCCCGGCGGTCCAACCCGCGGCCCCGGCCCCGGTCCGTTCCTGTCCCAAATGCGGTTATGCAGTGCAGGATGGCTGGAACAACTGCGCCAATTGCGGCAGGAAACTCTGAACGCTCACTTCTCCTCCTTCCGGCAGGACCGGCGCGGGCTTCCCGCGCCGGTCTTTGTTTTTGGGGCGCCAATCCGCCACTCCCCCATTGCCCGGGTTGTGGAAGGGCGACAGCAGGTTTATAATAGGCGACGCTTGGGATGGAGGGAATGGTTAACCGTAGTGTTCGAGACCAGCAACCAAACCTGCGACCAGGCCGAGAAAAAGAGTCCTGATTCTGAAAAAACAAGACGCGTCATCCCGAGGCTGGCGATCATGATTCGGTGGTATCTGCTAGCCTTGCGGGAATGCAGGGAGTTTTCCCCTGATACACAAGCGTAACCCTGAGGAGGCGTGACCAACCGGATGAAAAAACA
>VGNO01000238.1 GCA_016865985.1 Chloroflexota bacterium
AGGCGGCCAGCAGCGCCAAGCCGGCGGTCAATTGGAAGACCGGCTGGAAGCCGCGCGCGTCCGCCAGCGGACCGGAGAGCAGGGTGCCCAGCGCCCCGGCCGAGAACATGAAGCCCAGGGTCAGGCCGGAGGCGAGCGCCATGCCGCCCCGGATGGCGCGCTGCGCCAGGACCATGATGATGCTGTGCACCGCCCCGGTCAGCCCACCAGCCAGGGGCGCCAGCAGGTAGAGCCAGGGCGACCAGCCGATGAGCGAGATCGCCAACAGGGGCAGGCTGGCCAGCGCCAGCATCACGGTCGCTACGGGTCGTTTTCCGTGCCGGTCGGCCAGGTTCCCGCCGATGACGTTACCGATGGCCGAACCGCCCATGAAGATCCCGGAGACCAGTCCGTAGACGGCGGCGGGTTGGCCGAGGTCGCTCAGGTATTTGGGGACGAAGGTGATCATGTTCTGCTGCGCCCAGGCCTGCAGGGCGGCCACCAGCGCCAGGACGGCCAGGAAAACGAATCCCTGCCCCGTCCCGGGGGCGTTCGGGGCGATTTCCCGGGCGGTTCCACGGACCGGCCTCGCCAGGTTCCGCAACTGCCAGGCAGCATTCAACCCGATGATGACTCCCGGACCGGCCAGCAGCAGCAAGCCGCGTGGCCCGAATACATCCAGCAGCGGGCCGCCCAGGATGGGACCGAAGAAATACCCGAACTGCCCGAACATGAAGAACCAGGAGGCGGCGGTCGTCTCGCGGCGGGTGAGAGTTTCCTGGCCGACGCGGGTGGCCTGGCTGGCGCCGGCCGGGTGGAAGGCGGCCGAGCCCAGGCTGGCCAGGATCAGGCAGGGGATGGCGCTCTCGACCGGAAGGAAGAGCGCCAGGCTGAAGAAACCGCTCATCCAGAGAATACCACCTGCCGCCAACCAGCGCACTCCAAGCCGGTCTGCAAGCCAGCCGAATACCGGCTGCGAAAGCGACGCCACCCAGATATAGACGGTCGTCACCAGCGCCAGGGTGGTGTTGGTCAGGCCGAGCTGGCTGCTCCAGTAGGTCAGCAGGACCGAGCGTTGGCCGTTAAGCACGTCCACGATCCAGTGACCGATTGCCACGGACGAGAAGAGGGAATCGAGCAGGAGGGGCATGTGGGATCGTTCCGGAGGGGAGCGGTTACCGGTAGAGTTTGTTTTCCTGGATGTACTGGAAAACTACCGGTGGGAGGTAGTGACGGAAGGGACGGTCGCCGGCTATCCGCTGCCGGATCTCCCTCGAGGAGATCTCGAGCAGGGGTGCATCCACGAAACGGACTTTTTTCGTAATGTCGGGCAGGGTCTTTATCAGGGATGACAGGTCGATATCATCGCCGGGGCGGCGCATGACGCCGATCTCATGGCAGGCTGCCACCAGTTCCGCCGGGCGCTGCCAGCCGGTCAGGTCGCGCAGTGAGTCGCCGCCCATCAGATAGACCAGTTCCGCCTGTGGATACTGCCCGGCCAGCAAGTGGATCGTATCCACGGCGTAATGCGGGCTGGGACGGTCGATCTCGATGCGGGAGAGTTCGATCTCCTGTTCGCCGGCCAACGCCAGTTGCACCATTTTTACCCGGTGGGATAGGGGAGTAATGGATTGCCCTCTCTTATGAGGTGGGTCGCCGGTCAGCGCCCACAAAAGCCGGTCGAGATGCATCTGGCTCTGCGCCTCGTTGGCCAGGATCAGGTGACCGAGGTGGGGTGGGTCGAAGGTGCCGCCGAATATGCCAATGCGCATGGGGGCAAGTATATCGCGAAAGAGACCTGGCTCCTGTGGGGAACCAGGTCTCTCCTTCGGAGTCTCTCAGCCGTTCTTCTGCTGGAATTCCTTCATGAACGCCGCCAGGGCCTCGATAGCGGACAGGTCGAGGGCGTTATAGATCGAGGCGCGCATCCCGCCCACCGAGCGGTGGCCCTTTAAACCGATCAGGCCGGCTTTTTTGGCGTCGGCCGCGAATTGTTCTTCGAGCGCTTCTGCCGGCAGGCGGAAAGTGATGTTCATGCGGGAACGGTCGGCCAGGGCGTGGCCTTTATAGAAACCGCCCGATTGGTCGATGACCTGGTAGACAAGGCCGGCCTTGGCCTGGTTGCGTTTTTCGATGGCGGCCAGGCCGCCGAGTCCTTTGACCCACCTGAGAACCAGCCCGACAATGTAGATGCTCCAGCAGGGCGGGGTGTTGAGCAGGGAGTTCTCCTCCGCCAGCGCCTTGTAATCCAACAGGTTGGGCAGGTTGGTCGGGACCTTCTCCAGCATGTCCTCGCGCACGATGCAGACCACCACACCGGCCGGCCCGGCGTTCTTCTGCGCCCCGGCGTAGATCATGGCGTACTTCGAAACATCGACCGGGCGGCTGATGAAATCGGACGAGGCGTCGCAGATGAGCGGCACACCCGCCGGGGGGAGCGGTTCGGTGAAGTACTCCACCCCGTGGATGGTCTCGTTGGAGGTGAAGTGCAGGTAGGCTGCCGCCGGGTCCAATTTGAGTTCGGACTGGGCCGGCAGGCGGTTGAAATTATCCGCCTCGAGGCTGGCAGCGGCTTTGGCAGTCCCCAGTTTTTGCGATTCCTTGAAGGCTTTCTTGCTCCAGGCGCCGGTCACGATGTAGTCCGCCGAGGCGCCGGCCGGGCGGAAGTTCATCGGGATCATGGCGAATTGCAGGCTGGCGCCGCCCTGCAGGAAGAGGATCTTGTAGTTTTCTGGGATGCCGAGCAGGTGGCGCAGGTCGGCCTGGGCTTCGGCCACGATCGCTTCGAACTCCTTCGAGCGGTGGCTGATCTCCATCACGGACATGCCGCTGCCCTTGAAATCGAGCATTTCAGCCTGCGCCTGTTGCAGCACTTCCAGCGGCAGGGCGGCCGGGCCGGGGTTGAAATTATGGACGCGCTTGGTCATGGGGTTCTCCTGTCTCTTGAACGCGGGATTCCATCCTTGCATGGGAATTATAGTCCACGCAGCAGGTTTCTCCCACTAACAATCAGCACACTTCGGGCAGGATGGAAATCAGTTGACACGCTACCCCGGCATGTTACAATTTTTCTGGTGGACCATCCCTGTTGGCAAAATGGACCAAAAAAAGGAGCGAATGATGAAAGTCCTGATCTGCGACAAGACCGAAAGCGACGCCATCGAAAAGATGCGCGCCGCCGGGTTGAAGGTGGATGCGAATTTCGAGATCACCCCCGAGGAATTGAACGCCGTCCTGCCGGGCTATGACGGTTGCGTGGTGCGCAGCCGGACCAAGATCCGGCAGCCGCTGATCGACCTTTGTCCCAACCTGAAGGTGATCGTGCGGGGCGGCGTCGGCCTCGACAATATCGACGCCGATTACGCCCGTTCGAAGGGCATCACGGTCATGAACACGCCCAGGGCCTCGTCCATTTCGGTGGCTGAATTGGCGGTCGGTTTCATGTTCATGCTGGCGCGCGACCTCCATAAAGCCAGCGCGAGTATGAAATCCGAAAAATGGGACAAGAAATCCTTCGAGGGCGACGAGATCGGCGGCAAGACCCTCGGCCTGGTCGGGATGGGCAATATCGGGCGGGAGGTGGCGGGGCGCGCCGCAGCCCTGGGCATGACCGTGCTGGTCTACGATCCTTATCTCAAGGAGGCCCCCGGCGCCCGCCTGGTGACCCTGGATGAACTGCTGGCGAAATCCGATTACATCAGCCTGCACTTGCCGAAGACGAAGGAATCGACCGGGATGATCGGCAAAGCCCAGTTCGAGAAAATGAAAACCGGCGTGCGGCTGGTTAATTGCGCCCGGGGAGGGATCGTCGACGAAGGCGCGCTCTACGAGGCGCTCACCACGGGCAAGGTGGCCGGCGCAGCCTTGGATGTATTTGCCGATGAACCGCCGTTGGACTGGAAGTTGGTGAAACTGGAGAACGTCATCTGCGCCCCGCACATCGGGGCCGCCACGCGCGAGGCCCAGGGGAGAGTGGGAGCCGAGGTGGCGGAGAAATTGATCGAGTTTGCCGCCGGGAAGTGAAACTGAGCGATTTCTGAGTACTGCGATTAAAAAAAAAACGGACCGACCTGCCTTGAATGCCTGGTCTCTGGCAGTTCGAGTGCAGGTATTTTGGCAAGAAGCAATTAAATGCCAAGCTGCTGGGTGAGGGGGGCACCCAACAGCTTGGCAGGGCA
>VGNO01000239.1 GCA_016865985.1 Chloroflexota bacterium
TCCGGGAGGGCTGGCGGACGGCGGCGGAAGTAGTAGAGGGCGGTAAAGACTGCCAGCACGACCACCAGGGCTCCCGCCCCGACCAGGTCCTTGTTCCCGGCGATGTTCTGCACTAGTCCCATCTCGGACAGGGCTTCGAACCCGGCTTCGCTTATGACTTCACCGCGCCCGACGATGGTCTGCCCGGCTGCATAACTGACCACCACCGCCTCGACCGAGTTGCGCTCGGACTCGCGCACCAGGGCGGTCAGTTCGGGACTGTAGAAGGAGTTGGCGGTCACCAGCGGTGAGACGAGTTCCACAACCAACTGTACTTCCTCCACCGACATGGACAGGCTGACCAGCGAAGGCAGGTTCTGGGTGGCGGATTCCAGGTCATCGTTCCGGATCGGATTGCGCATGACGTTTTCGAGGACGCTGCGCGCCTCCGCCTGGACAATATCCCAGCGTTCGGTCGAGACCGTCACCAGCAGGGAGATGCTCATTTCCGAAAGGGCGACACCGTCCAACAAGGCCAGCGCCGACTTCTTGGCTGCCAGGTCGGTGGCGGCGTCGGTGCGGATGGCGGTGATCTCGTGCAGAGTGTCAGCGAGCGCTTCCGCCTGGCTGCGGGCGATGGCGGGATCGGCGGGGGCATAGACCGGTTCGACCCGCTGTTCGGCGGCTGCGCGCGCCGCCTCGGTCAACGCCTGGCTGACAAAGACATGGGAATAGGGGGCGCGCAGGTCCTGCTGCGCCACCTGCCCGGCCTGCAGAGCCGGGGTGGCGATCTCGCCCACCCACGGCTGGGTGAGCGCCAGGTAGGACAATACCACCGCCACCGCCAGTACGATCGGCGGTAGGAGCGCCTGCCTGGACAGGATGACCGGCAAACGCCGCCTGGTCTTCATGCGGGGAGTTTACTTCTGGAGCAGGTCACGCACTACCTGGCTGACCTGGTCGCCGGGGGCGCGTCCCTGGATGCGCGGCATCAGGACCTTCATCACCTTGCCCATATCCGCCGGGGAGCCCGCCCCAACTTCCGCCACGGCTGCGGCAGCCAGCGCCTGTAATTCATCGGGGCTGATGGCCTGCGGCAGGAAGACCTGGAGCGCTTTGATCTCGGCTTCCGTCCCAGCCACCAGGTCGGGACGGTTGGCAGTGCGCGCCTCCTCGACCGACTCGCGGCGGGTCTTGATCTCCTTTTGCAGGATCGCCATCACGGCTGCCTCGTCCAAGGTCGCCTGGCGGTCGATCTCAGCCTGCTTGACGGCAGCCAACGCCATGCGGATCGTCCGTTTGCGTACATCGTCGCCGGAACGGACGGCATCCTTCAGTGCATTTTCAAGTTCTAATTTGGTTTCCATGGTCTGATTATACCTCTAGGATGAATCGGACTCCTTGTCTGGGTGGAAGGGGGTCAGGCAAAACCCCGGAACTTGTCCTGTTGGGCAGTTGTCATGGGAAGAGCGGTAAGGTCGTATTCCCTGCGGGTGGACTTAACCGCCGCGGCGCTGGCATAGACAAAGGCAGCGCCTCTTCCGGGATCATCCAGGTTCATCCAGGCGTGGGAATCGCGCGGCAGGCGCGGCATCACCCAACCTTCCAAGGCCGGGATGAAACTCAACACTTCGAGCGGATAATACAGCCGGCCGGAGCGCAAGTCCGGGCTTGCTAACAGCGCATCATCGAAGGGATCGAATAGGTCCGGTGGGAGCGGGGAGGCAGCGGGATGTTTCGCCAGCCAGAGCGACACGTAGTTGCTGTGGGCATAGAAATCCTGGGCAGCGTGTGTCAACCGGCCGAATGCCTGCCAGGCCCGCCTGGCATCCCCCTGTTCCAGGGAGGGGACGACCAGCGCCCGCTGATCTTCGATGTACGCGCGTGTTTCGCTGAAGCGGTTGTCGTCGAAATGGTATTCGGGATGCCCGACCTGGCCGCGCACCCCGTCCTGCCTGCGGTTGGCCGCCAGGATGACCGCCAGGGCGCGAGGCGCGAACAGGGCCTGCAAGGCGTCGGTTGTGATCTTCAGGTGGTAGGATTTCTTCATTGTTTTACTTTAAACCTTTGAGATCGAAGGTCTTTACCGGCTGGCTCTTGCCCTTCACCTGGAGCGGTTCGAGCGCTTCCGCCACTACCTGCCGGGCAACGATCTCGTAGGTGTTCTGGTCGATCAGGATCTGCCCCGGCTGGGCGGTGACTTCCAGCCTTTGCGCCAGGTTGACGGTATCCCCCACGGCGGTATAGTTGAAGAGTTCGCTGGTACCCACATTGCCGACCATCACATCGCCGGTCGAAACCCCGATGCGGAAAAGCAGGCGGTGTTCCGGGGCTTTCATGCGGCGATGCGCCTGTCGGGCACGGGCAAGGATATCCAACGCGGCGCGCACCGCCCGCAAGGCGTGGTCGGCCTGGGGATCGGGCGCATTCCAGAGCGCCAGGACGGCGTCGCCCATGAACTTGTCGAGTGTGCCTTCCTGGTCAAGGATGGCCTGGGCTGCCTCCGAAAGATACCCGTTCAGGATCTGGAAGAGCAACTCCGGGCGGGTCACTTCGCTGAATGATGTGAACCCGCTCAGGTCAGCGAACAGGATGGTGGCCTTCTGACGCGTCCCATCCAGCACCAGGGAGGTCGGGTCCGAGAGCAGGCGGTCACGGACGCGCGGCGCCACCACCCTGCCAAAGGTCTGGCGGATGCGTTCCTGTTCGAATTGCAGTTTGTGGCGCTCGGTCAGGTCCTCGATGACGATCGTGGCGCCCCGCGTGCCAAGGTAGGCATCCCGCAGCGGGGCGCAGGAAAGGCGCAGGTACAGGTCGCCGCGTTCCGGCATGTGGGGGGTGATGTCGGCGCCGAGGGTCAGGGCGCCATGTTCGAGGGCGTTCGATGCCGCCAGGTCGATTCCCGGGCACAGGTCCGGCAGGGCTTCGGGCAGGCGCCGGCCAATGACGCTGGCAACCGGGATGCCCAGGATATTCTCGGCCGCCTGGTTGAAGAGGGTCACCTTGCGTTCGAGATCGGTGGTAATCACTCCGGTGGCGATGGAGGCGAAGATATCGTCCATCAGGTTCTTCATCTCCAGCGTCTGGTCGAGGGTGCGGCGGAGGTTCGTGAACAGGCGGGCGTTCTCCAAGGCGAGGGTCGATTGCCCGGCGACCGTGGTCAGGAAATCCAGGTCCTCGCTGGTGAAGGGATCTCCGGAGCGCTTGGCGCCCAACGCCAGGAAACCGATCAACCTGCCCTCATAACGCAGGGGGACGAATGTAACACATCCCAGCCGTTCATAGGAACGTGGATTGGCTTCGAGCAGGGGCGGCAGGTCGCGGTTCGGCGCCAGCCAGGTGGCTGCCTGTTCCCCTTCCAGCAAGCGGACGATCGGGTCGTTAGCCTGGAGCGATGGACGGCTACCCGCCTGGAGCGAATGCGGCAGGTAGACGGCCTGGTCGTCATCATATAGGTAGATGATGAACCGCTCGGCCGAGAGGGCTGCCTGCACCTGCTCTTCGAGCGTCTGGAGGGTGCGTTCGAGGTTGGGCGTCACCACCAGGCTGGTGGACAGGGCGCTGAGGGCGCGGCGGTAATCGGCCGGGGCGCGATAGAACAGCCGGTCGATGGCGCGCTTCACCAGGTCGCGCAATGGCAGCAGACCCAGCACGAGCAGCAGCAGGTAAGCCGCGATCACGATCGGGTTGTCCGCCTGTACCTGGCTGCTGACAACGAAGGATAGGCCGGTAACCAGTCCATAGAAGACGCCCAGGGCGACAACAGTCGTCAGGGTATATGTGAGCGCTTTGCTGAACAGGCGGTCGACATCCAGCAGGCGGTAACGCAGGATGGCATAGGTGACCGAAAGCGGCAGGATGATCAGGAGCGGGAAGTAGATCGAAGCGCGGAATTCCTGCGTCTGGCCGATGACTGTCGGTAGGAGGTAGAAGACCATCATCGGCGTAAAAGCCACAACCGAACCGAAGATGATGACCCGGCTCTGCTGGCGAACCACCGGCTGCTGGCTTCGGAAGATGCGCACCGTGGTCGTCGCCAGGAAGAAGAGCATGGCGCTGACGATGTACAGGTAGCCCAGCATCCAGTGATCGATATAGACCCGCGCCCCGGTCGGATAGAGCAATTCGCGGGTCGGGGCAAGGATCAGGAGGAAGGTCGTGATCCACGCCA
>VGNO01000240.1 GCA_016865985.1 Chloroflexota bacterium
TGACAACCCTGGCCGGCCTGGGATTGGCCCTGGCGCTGGCCGTCCCGGCCCTGGCCGCCTACATCGGCCCCGACCGGACGGTGACAGAAGCCTACGAATATTGGCGCTAATCGAAATGGGTACCTGGTTATGGCTGGAACCCGCTCTGCGTCATCTGGTCCCCGCCGCCAAGAGCCTGGTGGAACCCTATTACCGCCTGTGGAGAGTTTTCCATGACCGGCCCTCCTGGTTGTACCTGTGACGATTATTATGCGTATTACCTAAAAAACCCCAACTATAAACTTGAGACTTTTGTCGGCACGCGCACCATCACCCACCCTCCCGCCACGGTCTCCAGTTTCCTGCAATGCTCCCAGCCCGGCAGTGACGGCTGGTGTCGGGGCGGCGCCTCCCTCTCCCTGACCGGCAGCGAACCGCTCGCCGGTTACAGCATCCTGGCCGTCGAAGGCGCTCGCAACGGCGTCTCCTTCGCTTTCCCGGGCGCCTCCGCCCCCATCCCATTGCTCGAAGGCCAGAACGACTTCACCTTCTGGGCCTTGTCCTCCTGGGGCGACAGTTCCCTGATGGGCAGCGCCTCGGGCAGGGTGGACACCCAGGCGCCCGGCATCTCCGGCAGCCTGTCGGGCCTCAGCGGCGATAATGGCTGGTATGTCTCGACCGTGGAACTCTCCGCTTCGGCTTCCGATTCCACCCCCGGCTCCGGGCTGGATACCTTCGAATATGCCCTCGACGGCGGACCCTGGACGCCCTATGCCACCGCCGTATCCATCTTCACCGGCATCCATGACATCGACCTGCGCGCCATTGACCAGGCCGGGAATGAAAGTACTGCCACCCAGGCCATCCAGGTGGATGCCGTCCCGCCGCAGGCCAGCCTGGAAGCGGACGGCTCGTTCTGTCCCGGCTGCGGCCAGACCCTGTCTGTGACCTTCAGCCTGTCCGACGCCACCAGCGGCATCGCCGCCTGGGAACTCAAGGCCGGTGGGACGATCCTCGCCAGCGGGACGGGCCAGACCGCCCATACGTATCAATGGGACGGAAGCGGGCTTGGCGCAGGCTCGCACTCCCTTACCCTGAATGTCAGCGACCGCGCCGGGAACACCAGCGAGCGCAGTGTATCCGTCCTACTGATCGCGCCCACGCCAGCGCCGGGCGCCAGTCCCGTACCGGCGCAACAGCCGACCGCACCTGCGTCCACCCCCATTCCGGATACTTCTTCATCATCCCTTCCTGGCGGGACACAGGAGACCCATGAACCCTCCAGTTCGAATACCGGGCAGGACGGGGCGGGCAGCAGCGCCGCCCCCAGCCACACGCCAGTGGTTTCCATCTTCGGCAGCGCCAAGCCGACCCCGGTCCCGGAGGGGGATGGATCGTCCCAGGATGGAGTGTTGGGCGGGGGCAATCAGCCTCCCATTGCCTGGGGCGCGGTGGCGATGGCCGCCATGGGCGGGCTGACAGCCTACGTGCTCGACGAGCAGCGCAAGCGCAAGCAGACCGAAGCCCAACAGAAGGCGGAAGTGGAGTTGCGCGCCGCCCAGTTTAATGCAGAGCAGGAGCAGCGAAGAGCGGAGGCGCTGGAAGAACAACGCAAGCAGGCGGAAGCAGCGGCATATTGGGCTGGTAGAAAACAACCAGGGATCGCTTCCAATGATACACATGATATCGAACAACATCAGGAATTCACCATTCAAGGAAACTTTGGAAAAGGGAATACGATCAGTACAGACGACATTGTTCACCAACAGTATCCCGCATCTAATATTGAGCCTTACCAGGATTCCTCTATCACTCCTAATCCCTATACAGTTGCTATTCCAGTAGAAAATCTAAATAGCCATGTCTGTACAGATGACGGAAGCTATCTTGGGATCACAAAAACGCCAGAGATCATCCTGGCAAAGTACGGGGTGATACTAAAGAATGGGACAGTCAGCCACACGTCAGACGATGGTACAGCGTTGAGCGAGTCAGTAGAAATGACCGAAGAAGAAAAGTTGGAAATCCTGAGAGCGGTGACTGCCGTAGGCCTCCGGATGGGAGCATATACAGGAGATACAACAACAAACGCTTTCAAGACAGCGTACCACATACTCCCAGAAAATCCCTTGATCTTCCTCAAAGGAAACGGAGGAGCATCTGGTCTGAGTTCTGAATGTTCCAGTATCAACACCGGAGGTTGTACATCGAGCGCTCGCCTGATCAATTTCGTTCAGTTGGCAACCAATGGCACAAACAATATTGTCCATGAATTAGGACATGCTTTCAATGCTTCGATGGGTGGCGCTCCGGCCAACCAATTGGGCGTCGACATGGGCGCCAATGCAATGCTGCGTAGATGGGCAGATAAGAGAAGATATTTCGGATTTGGTTCTACCTATCATTCCAGGCCTCTTGAATGGCAGATGTCTGTCAATCCAGACGATGATCCCGACTATGTGGAAAGTGCAAGCGAAATCTTCGCCGACATGTTCCTGGGTTGGGTCTTCAATACCTGGTATTCTGGGGAAAGCCCCGAGGAAATAATCCCGAGAAACGAGCGAGTACAATGGATGTTCGAGAATATGCAGGAGTGGATGCCATGTGAAAAGAAATCAGTAAATCAACAGGACCTCTTGTTTACACATGATTGACATCCAGAAATCACTTATCCCACTGATGTGATTGCCCTGAAGATGTAAAAAATGAAAAACCTGATCCTGTCATACCTTGTCCGCTTTTGCATTTTATCAGTCCTTGTAACAGGGTGTACAATCATAGAGTCTGTCTCAACCACCCCATCACCATCCAACACACCAACCTTAGTTGCGGAACCTTCTGCGACTCCCAAAACCCCAAGCCCGACAGCATCTCCCCAGGCGACCCTGTCTCCAGAAGAAGCGCAGGAGTTCATCATCAACCTACTGGAAACGAATGGGGGCTGCGAGTTACCTTGTCTGTGGGGTATCTATCCCGGTGTTTCTACTGTTGCCGAAACAACAGCCTTTTTTAGGGTTTTTACTCCTGAATTCTATTTTACTGAATCGGGATTTGCTGTTTTTATGGATCTACCTGAATACTTGACTCCCGACGTCGCTGCGATAAACTTCTTCACCTCCAAAGGCATGATAAGTCATATACTTTCGTACAGCATCCAGGGAGCAGGGATATTCCAGTTGCCATTCATCCTGACCCATTACGGGCAGCCCGAAGAAGTCTGGGTCCAAACCTTTAGCCCCAACCTTGGGGAAAGCAGGGTTTCGTTCTCGGTCATAGCATTCTATGGCAAGCAAGGTTTTGCAGCAGATTGGCAGGGATCGGGTATCGTTGTAGGGAAGATGATCCACGGTTGCATCAATAATCAGCCTAGTCTTAATACCTGGTTTCCAAGCCCGGACATATCTACAATAAGTGATACTTCACGATTGTTCGATCCCATATTGCCCGGAGGTTCACTGAGGCTTCTCGAGGCAAGTGGCATGGATGAAGTAACATTCTATGAGTCATTCAAGGATGTCCAGGGAGCGGTCTGCCTCGATACACCCATGAACTTGTGGTTGGGTGTATATGGCCAGACCCCTTCACCCTAGTATCGATGGGGTTTTTGGACAATTCACTTTCCGATGTAACAACAGAGCCTTTGGAAGGAAAGTCTCAGGCATCAATCGTCCAGGAAATCTCGGGAGGCACAATTGTCCCTCATGGTGTCGATAAACTCAATGACCTATGGCCCGACCCTTGAAAATCACACTCTTCATACGATCCCCCCTGGCTGGATTCCGGGATGGCGCCGTCCACCTATTTAGCGATGGGTGTATACAGGGACCCCGACCTTACCGGGGACACGGACCAGCCTCCGATCGCCTGGGGCGCGGTGGCGATGGCCGCCATGGGCGGGCTGACAGCCTACGTGCTTGACGAGCAGCGCAAGCGCAAGCAGGCCGAGTCCCAACAGAAGGCGGAAGTGGAGCTGCGCGCCGCCCAGTTCAACGCCGAGCAGGAGCAAAGACGCGCCGAGGCGCTGGAAGAACAGCGGAAGAAGGCGGAAGCAGAAGCATACTGGGCGGCGAAGACCGCTCAGGATTCTGGCGGATCCGGGAATGCTCCCAGGATGTCAACGAACCTGGCGGAGATGGACG
>VGNO01000241.1 GCA_016865985.1 Chloroflexota bacterium
CAGTGCAGGAGGCCTACCAGCACGCCCTGTCTGCCAATCGACTTGGTCTTGAAATGGCTGGAATCCAGGTTTGTTTCTCGACCGGCGACCTTGCCGCCGGGAATTCCTGCGCCGGGTCGTCATTCTCCTCCGTCGCAGACCTGACAGCCTATGTGGAAGACCTGGCAACCCGCCAGCAGGCTGAATGGGAGGCGAGCCGCGGCCTGAGTTATGCCTCCCGCCTGGAATTGGTTGGCCTGGCGGAACTACCCATTGAACCCTCACGCAACCAGGCTGGCATCCTCACCCTGTCTGGCGCCCTCCTGGGCTGGCTGGCGGGACTCGTGCTTGTGGTCCGTAGACCGGGCGGCGGCAGGATGGTCTGACCGCAGCATGAGACTCTCCCCTTCCTGGCAGAAATCCCTCTCGTTTTTCGCCGGGGTATCGATGCTGGCAGCCATCGCGGCCCTGCCCATCACCAGCCTCCCCCTGCTCTCGCGCCTGATGGGCGGGACCCAGGTCGCGCCGCCGTCTGTCCTGCTTGCCTGTATGGGACTGGTTTTCATCCTGCCGGTGACTGTCGCCCGGAAGGCGCTCCTTCCTGCCGAATGGGTACCCCTGGCGGCTTTTGTGGCAGTTGCCCTGGCAGCCGCCCTGTTGTCGTTCTTCTTCCCCCAGCCGGAATACAAGCAACTTTCCATTTACCGTGAGGCAGCCCAGGCCGCGGTCACGCTGCTGGTGGGGATCGCTTGTTTCCTGTCTGTTTCGGCCTGGGCGCGCCAGCCGGGTCAGTTCGGATGGGTTTTCAGGCTGGTCAATATAACCGGCGTACTGATCGTCATCTGGTCGGCGATCCAGGTCTACTACACCAACTTCCAGTCCGGCCATTATCCCGGCTGGGCGCTTGCCGTCCATGATTCGATCTCGACCCAGTCGCTCCTGAACATCTGGTACAACAAACGGGCGCAGGGATTCGCATACGAACCATCCTGGCTGGCGCACCAGTTGAATACCTTCTACCTCCCTTACTGGCTGGGTGCGACGATCACCGGCTACTCGGCGTTTCGCTTCCGGTCCTGGCGGATCTCGGCCGAGAATATCCTGCTCATCCTGGGGGTTGCGGTCATGTTCATGAGCATGTCGCGCATCGGTTACCTGGCCTTGATGCTGGTCATCGCCTATCTTTTCCTCCAACTGGGGACCGCTGCCGCCCGGCGGCTGGCGGCGAGGATTGCCATCCGCCGCGGCCTGGCGCGGTCGGAAACAGAGTATATGGAAAAACGTTACCGAATGGCAGCCGGGCCGCTGCTCATGGCGGGTTTTGCCTTGTTCGGAGCCTTGAGTGTGTACCTTCTCTCGCTGATCGATCCGCGCATCGCGGCCATCTTCGAGCAGCAATATGCCGGGTCGAACTTCTTTTTCATCGCCAATAACCTGTCGCTGGCGGAGCGGTTTGCCTACTGGGGATTGGGTTGGAATGTCTTTTCCCTGAAGCCTCTCCTGGGGGTCGGGTTGGGGAATATCGGCTTCTACTTCGAAACCCACCTGCCGCAGTTTGGCTGGTCCCTGAATGAGATGTTGAAGTTGATCTTCGAAGGGAATACACTCGTCAACTCCAAGAATCTATGGACCCGCCTGCTGGCCGAGACCGGCGTGACCGGCTTTTCCTTCTTCGTCACCTGGCTGACGGTGGTCTACATCTCGGCCCGCACCTTGATGCACCATGCCTCGCCCCTCTTCCGTACGCTCGGCTGGCTGGGTGTCCTGGCCGTTATTGCCTTGGTGGGTGAAGGGTTCAGCGTGGACACTTTTGCCCTACCCTATTACTGGATTTCCTTCGGCCTGGCGGTTGCCGGTAGTTTCACCGCGCGCCAATCCACTTCCGCAGCCGGCGCGCCTGCCCCGGGAGTTGAACATGACTGATATCTCCACCCTGCAACTTGCCGGAGATTTGCTCCAGCGTCTCTTCCCCATCTGCCGGAGCATCACCGGCGATGGCGTCCGCGAGACTCTCGAGGTCCTGCGCCGGCAGGCAGTCTTCGAGGTCTACGAAGTGCCCTCCGGCACCGCCTGTTTCGATTGGACCGTTCCGGACGAATGGAACATCCGCGAAGCGTTCATCGCCGACGCCAATGGCAACCGCCTGGTGGATTTCCGCGCCAGCAACATCCACGTGATGAACTACAGCATTCCAGTGGACGCGGAACTATCGTTCGAAGAACTGGCGCCGCACCTGCATACCCTGCCCGACCTGCCGGATGCCATCCCATACCGGACCACTTATTACAACCGCAATTGGGGATTCTGCCTTACCCAAAACCAGTTCGATGCCCTCGACCGGTGCGGACGTTACCATGTCCGGATCGATTCGGACCTCAAGCCTGGCAGCCTGACCTTCGGCGAGGCCTTCCTGGAAGGGACGTCCGGACAGGAGTTCCTGTTTTCCACCTATTGCTGCCACCCATCACTGGCGAACGATAACTTGTCGGGTGTGGTGTTGTGGACCCTGCTTTTGAAGCAACTCAGCCAGCGGAAAACGAGGCACTCGTATCGCTTCATCATCATCCCGGAGACCATTGGCGCCCTGGCTTACCTTTCCCGCAACCAGGAACTGGCGCGCAAGTTGGCGGGCGGCTTGGTAATAACCACCGTCGCCGGGCCGGGCAGGTTCGGCTACAAGACCACCTTCCAGGGTAATCACCTGTTGGACCGTCTGGTGCGCCTGACCTTCAAGGAACTTGGGCTGGAATACATTGAATATCCTTTCGATGTCAATGGCAGCGACGAGCGCCAGTTCTCCTCGCCCGGTTTCCGCATCCCGGTTGGGACGATCTGCAAGGATAAATACTATGAGTATCTCTATTACCATACCTCGCTCGATAACTTGGATTTCGTCCGCCCGGAGAATCTGGTGCAGACCTTGCAACTGTACCTTTTGACGATTGATAAGTTGGAACAGAACCGCACCTATCGTTCGCTCAACCCACATGGGGAACCGATGCTGGGCAAGCGCGGGCTGTACCCCAAGACCGGAGGCAGCATCAAACAGCGGGCTGCGGACCCGACTGGCCAGCACGACGCTCGGTCTTACCAGGTCTCCGCAGACCACATCATCTACGGGAACGAACTGGACGCCATCCGCTGGTTGTTATTCTTATCTGATGGCAACACAAGCCTGCTGGAGGTTGCGGAGAAGACCAGTTTCCCCATGCAGCAGTTGCATGATGTAGCCTGCAAACTGGTTGAAGGGGGACTGCTGGATGTTGTGTTTTAGCGAGGTTGCACGGATAAGGTGTTTGGCTTATACTCGCCCGAAAGGATTCCCCCCGAAAAGGATGCCAGAATTTATGCAAAAACAAGTCATGGCCCTGCTGGCCGAGGTTTTTGAAGTCCCGGAAGGAACGATCACCCCGGATATGTCATTTGGCGATATCCCCCAGTGGGATTCGATGGGGCATATGAACCTGATGATGATATTGGAAGAGAAGTTCGGCGTTGAAGTCAGCGCCGAGGTTATCGGAGGGCTGACCAATGTCCCGATCATCTGCGATTTCCTGGAAAGCCACCGGAAATGAACGGGCCGGTATTGCAGGTCAAACCTGCCCTGACCATCCCGGATTTTCTCGCCGGTGAAGTGCGCGCCAAGATGGCATACGTGGACGAGTCGGTCGTCTCCGCCCAGGTTGCGCCAGCCGGCGATGGGATCACCCTGCATCTCAGGCAGGAGTTGGACGATGCCGGACGCTCCGCCATCGAACAGAAGGTCCAGCGGGTGGTCGAAGCCATGGTCAAAGGGGCGTTCAAGATGAAAGTCCAGGTGCTGGAAGACTTCCTCGAACGCCCGGCGCCGTTCGCGCCTGGCGAAGACCCCACACCTGAATTGCTGGAGAGGGGCGAACTAAGCCGGGAAGCGATCGGGGTCTACGCGCTGGGGCCGCTCCTTTCCCGGCTGGTCGCGTACTTCGAAGAACACTTCATCGACCTGGCAACATCCTTCAATGCCGAACCATACCGGTTCCCGACCCTGATCCCGGCGCGTTACCTGGAGCGGGTGGATTATTTCAGCGCATTCCCGCACTCGCTTACCTTTGTGACCCACCTCCGTTCCGACCTGGATGTGATCGACCATTTTGCCTC
>VGNO01000242.1 GCA_016865985.1 Chloroflexota bacterium
CCTGGAGATCAGCCGCGGTCCACAGGAATGCCTGGCCGAAGCTGACCGCCTGCTCCGGGGACTGCTCCACCGGGCAGGCCTGTCCCTGGATCAGGTGCTGGCGATTGGGGTCGGCGTCCCCGGCCCGATCGTGGCCGAAGCCGGGATGGTCCTCTCGCCCCCAATCATGCCCGGCTGGGACCGTTACCCGATCCGGGATACACTCGAAGCCAGGTGGGGCTGCCAGGTTCCTCTGAACAACGACGCCGAAATGGGCGCCCTCGGCGAATGGGCAGCCGGTTCCGGGCGCGGCGAACGCAACCTGGCTTATATCAAGGTTGGTACGGGCATCGGCGCCGGGTTGCTTTTGGAAGGCAAGATCTATCGCGGCATCACCGGCTCGGCCGGCGAGATCGGGCACCTGACCATCGACGAGAACGGGCCGGTCTGCGCCTGCGGCAACCAGGGATGTCTTGAAGCCCTGGCTAGCGGACGGGCAATCGCCCAGCAGGTGCAAAAAGCCATCCGGGATGGCAAACGAACGCAATTATCCGACCACCAGCCGTCCGAGACCATCAACGCCCGGGAGGTGGCTGCCGCCGCCCGGCGCGGCGACCTGCTGGCGCAACAAGTGATTTCCAGAGCCGGTATGCAGATTGGCATCGCGCTGGCTGGCATGGTAAACTTATTCAACCCTGGTTTGATTGTCGTGGGAGGCGGCGTTGCCCAGATTGGCGACCTGTTCCTTGAGCCAATGCGGCAGGCTGTCCAAAAACGCAGTCTACCCGCCTCAGCCCGGGTGGTGCGGATTAGCGCCGCCGTCCTGGGCCGGCGATCATCCAGCATGGGCGCCGTCATTCAAGCATTGTCGATCGCTCTACACCTGCTGGCAGACCGAAAGGAGGTGAGGCCCGTCCCCGAGGCTCGCTAGAGCCTGGCAGCAACCAACGCTGTTCCCTGTTTCGGAGCCACCAGTTGGCTTCAAATCACCCAATTCCATAAGGAGAAAGAGAATGAAACGTACTATTCTTGCTTTGGTCGGCATCCTCGTGATTGCGAGCATGATGTTGACCGCCTGTGGTCCGAAGGAAATTGTCGTTACCGAGCCCACCACCATCTCCATCTGGCATCAGTGGAGCGGCGACTACCTAGTAGCCATCGAGGCTGCATTCGCCCAGTACACCGCCGACCACCCGCTGGTAACCATCGACCTGACCAAACCCGATGATGTGACCGCCGCGCTGGCTGTGGCTATCCCGGCTGGCGAAGGTCCCGACATCCTGGGTTGGGCTCAAGATGCGATCGGAACCAACGCCCTGAACGGCAACATCGTTTCCCTCGAGGATTACGGTATCGACATGAATTACCTTGAGGACAATTACGAGCCGGCAGCCGTCGCTGCCATGGTCTGGCAGAACCGCATCTGGGGTCTCCCGGAATCCCAGGAAGGCATTGCGCTGGTCTACAACAAAGCCATTGCCAGCGCCGAGGATTTCCCGGTCGATCCGAACGACTTCGACGACCTGCTTGCCAAATCGCAGGCTTACTTCGAAGCCAACGGCATCCCGCTGTTCTGCAACCAGGGCTTCCCGGGTGGCGATGCGTTCCATGTCGCTCCCCTCTACTTCGGTTTTGGCGTGCCGGAATATGTCGATGACATGGGCGTCGCCTACATCAACTCCCCCGAGGCGATTGCCGCCGGCAACTGGCTCCTGAGCATCAAGCCCTTCATGTTGAGCGAAATGAGCCATGACATCTGCAAGACCGCCATCATCGAAGGCGATGTTGCAGCCTGGTGGACCGGCCCGTGGGCAATTGCCGACCTTGAGAATGCCGGCATCGACTATGGCTTCGCCGCCATGGGCAGCCCGTTCGTCGGCATCAAGGGCATGTATCTCACGAAGAATGCCGTCGACCGCGGACATGCCGAACTCGCAGTGGACATCATGAAGTACTTCACCAGCTTCGATGCCCAGAAGGCGATTGTCCTGGCCAACAAGACCATCCCGGCCAGCACGGAAGTCTTGAACGATCCCGAGGTGCAGGCCCTGGCCTCCATCGCCGGCTTCGGTGCGTCCCTGAACAATGGCGTGCCCATGGCTAACCACCCATACGCAGGCGCCCAATGGGGCCCGGTTGGCGATGCCACCGGCGCCATCTGGAACGGCAGCCAGACCCCTGAAGAGGCGCTGGCCGCTGCCCAGACCGCAATCGAAACCGCAGTCGCTGGTATGCAGTAGAGTTCGTTCTTCAAACAGGGAGGGCATCACGCCCTCCCTGTTCTTGATTATCCCGGCAAGGAGAGCGACATGGCCCAGTTCAAAGGATGGCGGAAGATCCTGACAGTCCTGGCTTTCATCGCGCCGACCATCATCGGAATATTGATCTTCAATATTTACCCGATCCTGTTCAACACCTACATCTCGTTCACCAACCGCAATAAATTCCATCCCAACGCCGACTGCTCGCTCCCATTGACCAACATCCTGGAGCCAACCTGCTGGGATGTTTTCAAAAAGAATGCCCCCATCGGCCTCTCCGAACCCTTCCGCCTCAAAGAGCCCCTGTTCGGTAATTATATCGACCTGATGGGCCAGTTGTTCACAAAAGAAGTCCTCTGGGCGGCATTGTCGGTCATCGTTTGTATCATCCCACTCATCATTTCCGGTCAGGTCAACAAACACCTGGGGAAGAGACCGGAGCGCCCGATCCCGGGCTGGGCGGTCACCGCGCTCGGGATCGCGCTGACCGTGCTGCTGGCTTTCGTTTTCAATGCCAGGGCCAACCTGGAACTGATCGGCAAATCGGGCGATTTCCTGGTGGTGAACCTGCACTCGGTCATCTATGTTGCCATCTGCATCCCTCTCTTCCTGCTCCTGGCGCTGTCCCTGGCGCTCCTTCTCAATGTCCCCGACCTGCCCGGGCGTACATTTTTCCGGGTGGCGTTGATCGTCCCCTGGGCAGCCTCGACCGTGGCGATCATGATGTCGCTGGTCTGGCGTTTCTTCTTTCAGGAACTCGGCACCATTAACCAGCTGCTCGAAGCCATCGGCCTGGAGGGTAAGCCCTGGCTGCAGGACCCGACCTGGGCTTTCGCGGTCGTCATCATCGCCAATGTCTGGTACAGTTATCCCTTCTTCATGGTGACCATCCTCGGCGCGTTGCAATCCATCCCGGTCGAACTATACGAAGCCGCTGAAGTGGACGGGGCTTCCTGGTGGCGGTGGTTAACAGGCATCACCCTGCCTCTCATCCGCCCGGCGATCATCCCGGCCATCGTCCTGAGTTCGATCACCACGTTCCAGATGTTCGGCACTGTTTGGGCCATCACCGGCGGCGGCCCGACGCGCGGCGCCGGGACGCCCGGCGCGACCGAGATGGTGATGGTCTTTGCCTACAAACAGGTATTCCAGACCCAGGCCTATGCCCGCATGGGCGCCTTCGCAGTCATCATGTTCATCGTCCTTTTCGGAGCCACACTCTACAGCCTGCGAGTCTCCCGCATCACGAGAGGAGCCTACGAATGAACCGCAAGACGAAACCCATCACCCGCATCTTCCAGATGGTACTGGCCGTCCTGGCCACCATCTTTGCCCTCTACCCGGTCTGGTTCATGATCCTGGCTTCCGGGCGTTCCGGGGACAGGTTGTACACTTTCAAACTGGCCGGGATGTTCCTGCCCACCGAGTGGACCTGGGAAAACTACCGCGTCATGCTCTTCGACGAACCCTTCCTGACCTGGATGAAGAACAGCCTGACAGTCGCCGGCCTGACGACCATCGCCTGCCTGTTCATTGCCACCTCGGCCGCCTTCGCCTTCTCACGCATGAAATTCTACGGGCGGGAATGGGGACTGGTGCTCTTCCTCGCCATCCAGTCCTTCCCCGGCGTGCTCTCGCTCGTCCCCATCGCCCAATTGTTGACCGCAATCGGCGGTTATGGCAAACACTGGGGGCTGATCCTGGCTTACGTCAGCGGGACGCTGATCTTCACCACCATGAACCTGAAAGGCTATTTCGACACCATCCCGATCGACCTGGAGGAGGCCGCCATGATCGACGGCTGCGGCCCGGTGCAATCCTTCCTCCTGATCGCCCTACCGCTCGCCCGCCCGGCGCTGGCGGTGAC
>VGNO01000243.1 GCA_016865985.1 Chloroflexota bacterium
GGACTGGCGCCGCCCGAGATGACCCGCAAAGCCAGCCCGCCGCCGGCGATCATCTCGCCATACAAGCCCAACCTGTTCGGCGTCCTGTTCCGTAATATCTTCAAAGTCCGCTTCGAATACGGCACAACCATCACCTACCGCAAACACTGGTTCGTGCTGCTGCGCCAGACCTGGCAGCCGGGCCTGCTGTTCCTCGTGATGACCGCCGTGCTTGCCATCCGTCTGGCCAGCCTGCCGCAGGTCGAAGCGGCCGCCGCCGGTCCCGACTTCCTGGTCACGCTCTGCCTGATAGGGATGGGGGTCGGTTCCCTGTGGTGGCTGTACCAGTACATCGACTGGAGCAACGATATCTTCCAGGTGACCGACGAACAGATCCTCGATATCGACCGCACCCCCTTCGGCGCGGAGGAAAAACGCGCCGCCCCGCTCGACAATATCCTGAGCACCGAGTACAAGCGCATCGGCTTCCTGCAGGTCATTTTGAATTACGGCAACGTCTACATCACCGTCGGCGGCACACAACTCATCTTCGAAGATGTTCTCAACCCGCCCGGCGTACAACAGGATATCGACCAGCGGCGCATCGCCCGGGTGGAGCGCAAGCGCCAGGCCGACGCCCGTTTCGAGCGCGAACGGGTTGCCGATTGGTTCGCATCCTACCATAAGAGTTCCCAGGATTTCGAGAGCAATATCAAAGATGACACAGGTGGGGTTGGGTAGAACCTGCCATCATCCTTACAGGTGAATCGAGAATGACCATTCGCAATATCGTGACCCTCCCGGACCCGGTCCTGCGGCGAAAAGCCCGGGCCGTCACCCGCTTCGATACCGCCCTGCAAACCCTGGTCGATGACATGGTCGAGACGATGCGCGCCGCGCCCGGCGTGGGACTGGCTGCGCCACAGGTGGGCGCATCCGAGCGCGTGATCGTCGTCGAATACCCGGAGGACGAAGAGGTGGAAGATTCCCCAAAAAAACTCTATGTCCTGGTCAACCCCGAGATCGTCAAACCCTCCGAGGCGACCGTCCTGGGCGTGGAGGGCTGCCTGTCCATCCCTGGTTTTGTCGGCGAGGTGGCGCGCGCCGAGGCGCTCACCGTCCGCGGCCTGAACCGGCGCGGCCAGGCGATGCGGGTCAAGGCCTCCGGCTGGCTGGCGCGCATCTTCCAGCACGAGGTCGACCACCTGGAGGGGATCGTCTTCACCGACCGGGCCGAACGCATCTGGCAGCCACAGGAACCGATCGTGGACAACGTCTGACCGAGGCGTCCGCAGGCTCGTTGCCAGCCGGAACTCCCATGCACCTCAAACATCTCTCCCTCACCAATTTCCGTAATTTCGCCCGCCTGGACCTGGACATTCCCCGGCGGGCTGTGCTGCTGGTGGGCGCAAACGCCCAGGGCAAGACCAGTGTCCTCGAAGCGATCTACTACCTGGCGACCTTCGCCTCCTTCCAGACCCACACCGACCGACAACTGGTCAACTTCATCGAAGCCCGCAAACCGCTGGCGGTCGGGCGCATCGTGGGCGACTACCGGCGCGGCAACGCCAGCCACCGGCTGGAAGTGCGCCTGATCCTCGAACCGGCCGGCGTCAACGGCCAGCGCCTGCGCAAGGAGATCCTGATGGACGGGGTCAAGCGCAGCCCGGGCGAGGCGATCGGGAATTTCAACGCCGTATTGTTCATCCCGCAGATGTCGCTCATCCTGGAAGGCGGGCCGGACGAACGCCGCCGCTACCTGAACCTGACCCTGGCGCAGGCCGTCCCGCACTATGCCGCCACCCTCGCCAGGTACAGCAAGGCGCTGGAACAGCGGAATGCGCTGCTGAAACTGCTCGGGGAGCGCGGCGGGGACCCCGGTCAACTGGATGTGTGGGATGGAACGCTGGCGCGCGCCGGGGCGCAGCTCATCGCCTGGCGCATCTCCGCCATCCAGGAACTGGAACGGCTGGCGGCGCAGGAACACCTGCGCCTGACGCGCGGCGCCGAGGTGCTGCGCCTGGCCTACGACCCGGCCTACGAGCCCCTGCCCTCCGCCAACGGTCAGATCGCCCTGCGGCTGGACACGCCGCTCGACCGGTCCGGGTTGAAACTGGAGGAGATCGAGCAGGGTTTTCTCGCGCGCCTGAAACAGGCGCGGGCGGAAGAGATCGCCCGCGGCGTGACCGCCATCGGCCCGCACCGGGACGAGTTGCGTTTCCTCTCCAACGCCATCGATCTGGGAGATTATGGTTCACGCGGCCAGATCCGCACCACCCTGCTTTCGCTCAAACTGGCGGAAGTCTCCTGGCTGCACCAGCGCACCGGGCAGTGGCCGGTCATCCTGCTGGACGAGGTGATGGCCGAACTGGATGCCAACCGCCGCGCCGATCTATTGCAGGCGGTGGCGGAGACCGAACAGACCCTGCTGACCACCACCGACCTGAAGTTATACGACCCCGCATTCGTGGATACGGCCAAGGTCTGGCGGGTGGAGGCAGGGAGTATCGTGAAGACTGTGGACGAAGAGAGAGGATGAGTGCAATGAGCGTCAGGCACGCCAGGGATGTCGAGACACAGGCCGTAAAAGCCGGGGACAGGACCACGATCCAGGTGTTGGTCTCTTCCGAGGAAGGCCCCAACTTCGCTCTGCGCCGTTTTACCATGGCCCCCGGCGGCGGGATGCTGGAGCACACCAACACCGTCGAACATGAACAGTATGTACTGCAGGGGCGGGCCAATATCGGCATCGGTGAAGATGTCCACGAGGTGCGTGCCGGGGATGTGGTCTTCATCCCTGAAGGTGTGCCGCACTGGTACCAGAACATCGGCGAGGAGGACTTTGTCTTCCTGTGCATCGTCCCCAACAAGGAGGATGTGATCGAGATCCTCGACAAGGGGTGTTGACGTGCCCCGCGCCGCATCCCGACCCCGGGAGGTCTCATGAGACTCTCCGAGGTCGAATTCCGCGCCATGAACTCCCGGTGGCGCAGGTGGGGACAGCGGCATGTCGAACTGCCGCTCTTCCGGGGCTGGGACTGGAAATCCGGGGCCGGGATGTGGTTGTGGTCTCGGGCGTCCTCCACCACATCCCCGCCTGACGCAGCGTGCTGGGGGAGATCGACCGTGTGCTCCGGCCGGACGGCAGCCTCTTCCTCGAAGAGCCGTGCGGGATGGATATCAAATTGTTCGATTTCTTCTTCCGCTGGGGGCATCCCGTTTCGGATTTCAGCCTTAAGGTGATGGAAGGCCATCTCAGGTCCCTGGCGTTTCGTTTCACCATACGCTGGACGCCGCTGCTGACGATGTACGCCATCCGAAATCCGGGTTGACAGGAAGGGCACGGCGAAGGCGGTGTTGGGTCTCGACAGGCTCGACCTGCGAAATGCTCGGACGCAGGATTTGTCGACGGGGAAGGGGGAGGTGTAGGCAGAGCGGGATGCTATAATTGGTTTTATGGAAGTCGGTGATGTCCGTTTTTATGTGGATCGCTGGAAAACCGTCGAGGAAATCGAACGGCGGGAATTGCGCGCGCTGACGCCGAAGCAAAATTGGAAGCAATTCAATTCCATCATGCGGCGGGCAAAGCGTCTTGGTATCCGACGCGGGGGTGACGATGAGGAAATGGAGGTTTTTATGCGCTGGGCAAAAATCCGGGAGCATTATGGTCATGAATCAGCCTGACCGCCTCGAGCCGCTGCTCGACGCGTTGGATGCGCTGCAACAATTGTTGTCGCGCTGTGGCGATCGAGGCGTTATTATTGGAGGGGCGGCGGTCAGTATCCTCGGCAGGGCGCGCTATACCGAAGATGTAGATGCCATGTTCCTGCTTTCTTCCAAAGACCTGCCCGGTCTTCTGGAAGCGGCAGAGGAAGCAGGCATCGAACCTCGAATTGAAAACGCCGCAGACTTTGCCAGGAAAAATCGCGTCCTGCTTTTGAAACATACTCCGACCGATACGAGCATAGATATATCGCTGGGCGCTTTGCCCTTCGAAGAAGAAATGGTGGAGCGGAGCACACTGTACGAAGTAGACGAGGCTTTACAACTTCGCCTGCCAACCCCCGAAGACCTGATCATTATGAAGGCCATCGCTCATCGTCCCAAGGATTTGG
>VGNO01000244.1 GCA_016865985.1 Chloroflexota bacterium
GGGCGATGCCGGACACGGTCAGCCATTCGCCCGGGGTCAGCGGGACGATGCCGAGCAACTCGCGCAGGCCGGGGACGAGGAAGGGCAGCACGGCCATCACCAGCCCGGCCAGCACCGCCCAGACCAGCGGCATGTTGGCGGTCAGTTTGTTCATGCGGAAGAGCGAGTGGCGCATGGAACGGTAGGCGAAGATGTAAACCATCGAGTTGACCGCGAACGAGGCGAAGACGATACTGCGGCCTTCGACGGCGTTGCCGTGCGCCGAGTAGAGATGGTGGAACAGGAACAACACGGCCGCCGCGCTCGAAATGCTGATGATGCCGATGAGTGAAAGCCCCAGGTGGCTCAGGATCGGCTCCTTGAGCGGCCGCGGCTTTTCGTCCATGATGCCGTATTCCTTCGGCTCGAAACCCAGGACGATGTCGGACGGGCCATCGCAGATCAAGTGGATCCAAAGAATCTGGGCTACCAACAACGGAGCCGGCCAGCCCAGGATCATGGCAACGAAGATGGCCAGCACTTCGGCGAACGAGTTGGACAGGGTATAAGCCACCACCTTGCGGATGTTCTGGAAGATGATGCGCCCCTCCTCGATGGCCGCCACGATGGTGCGGAAGTTGTTGTCGAGCAGGATCAGGTCGGCGGTCTCCTTGGCCACGTCGGTGGCCGACCCGACCACCACGCCGATGTTGGCGCGCTGCAGGGCCGGGGCGTCGTTGACGCCGTCGCCGATCATGGCGGTGATCTCGCCGTTGGCCTGTAATGCCTTAACGATGCGCAGTTTGTCCTGCGGGCGGATGCGGGCGAAGACGGAGGTGAAGCGGACGCGCTCCTGCAATTCCTCGCCGCTCAACGCGGCCACGGCCGCGCCTTCCAGGCTCTGTTCGCCCGCCTTCATCAGGCCGATGCTGTGGGCGATGTGCTCGGCGGTCTTGAGATAGTCGCCGGTGATCATCTTGACCTGGATGCCGGCCCTCTGCGCCACCCGGATGGCCTCCACCACGCCCTCGCGCACCGGGTCCTCCATCCCCACCAGCCCCACCCAGGTGTAACCGCTGTAATCGTCCAGCCTGCCAAGCGGACGATAGGCCAGGCCGATCATGCGCAGGCCTTCGCCGGCCCACACGTCCACCAGCCGCAGGAAGCGGGCCTTCTCCTCGGTTGGGATGGAGCACATGCCCATCACGATCTCCGGCGCGCCTTTCAGGAAGTTGTAGCCCTGTCCGTGGAAAAGGTTGCCGGTGATGGCGGTGATCATGTACTTGGTCTCGCTGGTGAACAATTCTTCCTCCAGCCGCTTCGACCCGTCAACCATCTGCTGCGGGTCGCCGTTCAAGAGTTGCCGGGCGTGCTCCCACATGGCAATGTCCACCGGACCCTCGAGGTCGTTGCACAGCGCCATGGTTTGCAGGGCGCGCTCCGGGTCGAGGATCTCGGCCTTCGAAACGCGCATCCGGCCCTCGGTCAGGGTGCCGGTCTTGTCGGTGCAGATGACCGTCACCGAGCCGAGCGTCTCCACCGCCAGCAATTTCTTCACCAGGCCGTTGCGCTTGAGGATCTTGCGCATGCCGATCACGAGAATGACCGTGACCGCGATCAGCAGTCCTTCCGGCACGGCGGCGATGGCCAGGATGATGGAAGTGCGCAGCATGTCCAGGAAGCTGCCGCCCAGGATCAGCCCGGTGACCAGGATGGCCAGCGTGAATCCGGCCACGATCCAGGTGAGGGTTTTGCTGAAGGCCTTGAGACGTTTCTGGAGGGGGGTGTCCTCTTCGACGTGTTCCTGCAGGCTGGAGGCGATGCGGCCGAGTTCGGTGGCCGGACCGATAGCCTGCACCTGCATCAGGCCGCGCCCGGTCAGCACGGTCGTCCCCATGAAGGCCTGCGCCTCGTCGGCCTTGTTGACCGGCTCGCTCTCGCCGGTCAGGATGGCCTCGTCGAAGGCCAGTTTCGTGCTTTCGAGCAGCGCGCCGTCGCCCGGCACTTTCTCGCCCGCGTTGAGCAAGACGAGATCACCCGGCACCAGTTCCCAGACCTCCACCTCACGCCGCTCGCCGTCACGGAGTACGGTGGTGGTCGGCTTGAGCAGGCCCTTGAGGGCGGTGTAGGTCTTCTGCGCCTGGAACTCCTGCACGAAGCCGAGGATCACGTCAATGACGACCACGGCCATGATGATGGCGAAGTCGCTGTATTCCCTGGCGAACAGCGAGACCAGCGCGGCGACCAGGATGATGTAGACCAGTGGACTCTTGACCTGGCTGAGCAGGATCGTCCAGACCGAGGTGGCTCTCTCGGACGGCAGGCGGTTTTCGCCGAATTTTGCGCGGCGTTCCAGCGCCTCGGCGGCGGTCAGGCCGGTGACGAGGAAATTATCCGGTCTGGACATGCTTCACCCCCTGCTGGAAGAGTTCGATGATGTGCTCGTCTTCGACGCGGTAATAGACCTCCTTGCCTTCGCGCCGGGCCTGTACCAGTTTCATCTGGCGCAGGCCGCGCATGTGGTGCGACACCGCCGATTCGCTGATGCCGACCAGCGCGGCCAGAGCGCCGACATTTTTCTCGCCGTCGACGAGGGCTGACATGATGCGCACCCGGCTGGTGTCGCTGAAGGCGCGGAAGAGTTCCGCCACGTGGGCGGCGGTGTGTTCGTCGAGGACAACGGTTGTGCTGGAGGCGATCATTATCAACTCCTGAGTATATGTTCATATGTTCTCGGCATTATAGTCCAACTCCAAATGAACGTCAACCTGTTGAATGTCTGGATATCGATTGCCTGGTCTACGACCGCAGCCACCCCCACAATCTCTACATAATTTTCCCGCCGGTTGTTTACATCGGGAAAATATACTCTACCCTGTCATTAATCTTACATCATCACCCATTCACAACCTAATAAAACCCCTATCACAAAGAGAAAAAATGTCGGAGAAGAAGAGAATAAAATTTTCGAAGCGCCTGCTCTGGATCATCCCGCTGTCGCTGGTCACCGGCGGGCTGGTAATTGCTTATATGCTCATCTTAGTTGGATATGCGGACCTGAAAAAGAAGTGACCTGACCGGCAGGGGGATGAAGCCGTGGAATTTGCGAAGAGAAGAATGAGCCATCCCCCACCCAGAATTTCTGGGTGGGGGTTTTTCTCTTATTCTGGAACCACCGCATTTGCAGCGTTGTTGAATTATGTAATTAATCGTATCCCCCGGTACCATCTTTAGGGAATCTTCACATCATATTCGGATAGTCTTTACATGCGCATTGTAGAATTCAGCCATGATCAATTAGAAAAGGAGACAGCCATGAAATTCTACAAGAAACGATCCAACCTGGTTTATGCAGGAATTGCGCTTGCGGCTATCACCGGTATCGCCTGGATGATTGGCGCGTCGAGCAAAGCCGGGGAAACCGCCGTGCCAGAATTACAGACCGCCAGGGTGCGCACCGGCGACCTGGTTATAACCGCCAGCGGCGCGGGAACAGTCATCCCGGCCGCCCAGGTCGACCTCGGCTTCCGCACCAGCGGGGTGGTGACGGAAGTCGATATGATACTTGGACAGCAGGTTGCTAGCGGGGACATCCTGGCCCGGCTGGATGACCGAAGTGAACAAATTGCGTTCACCCAAGCTGAAGCCAACCTGAACGCCTTGTTCTCCTCGTCCGGCATTGCCGAATACCAGATCGAATTGGCGAATGCCCAGTCCGCGTACAGCACCGCTCTCGGCACCTTGCAATACTACATAAGCCCCGATGTCTACTATTGGGAGACGCGGCTGCTCGAGGCGCAGCGGGCGCTGGCGGTCGTGGAGTCGGAGGCGAACGCCTCCCAGGCTGCTATCCTGGATGCTCAAGATGTTGTCGAGTGGGCCGGTTACAACTTACAGGTTACGCAGGCCGCGTATCTGAACATCTACCTGCCAGAGACTTTTGGGGCCATCGTCATCGACGAAGTGACACTCGAGGAAGTAATCGTCGTCACCCCGCCCAACCCGATCGACGTCGCCCTGGCGCGCGCCACCCTGGAACAGGCACGGCTGGCTGTCGCGGACGCCCAGGCAGCGCTCGAGATCATCCAGGCTGGCGACCGCGCTGCCC
>VGNO01000245.1 GCA_016865985.1 Chloroflexota bacterium
CCGTCGGTTTTCTTACCAACAGCCTGACCGGTGGCGATCTCCTTCAGGCGAGCCATGGCCTGGCTGGTCAGGGCGCGGCTGGCGGATTCCATTGCGACGGCGTTCATCACCTGTTTCGAAGTCGACTTGCTGTTGATGGATTTCTGGAATTCCCGGTTGGATTGCAGTTCGAGCCAGGTTTGTTGCATGGATGAATTCAACTGCTCATCATTGACCTCGATCTTCTCGGTCCGCACGAACTCTTCCATCAGGAGCGCGCGTTCCAGGCGGCGGGTTGCAGCCGGTTTGATTTCCTCCTCGACGAACTTGTCTTTTTCCAAATGGCGCGCCTTCAGGTAGGTATCCAGTTCCATACCCTGGGACGAGAGGCGTTCCTTGAGGTCGGCGATCGAATGCTCTACCTGGTTTTCCAATACAACCGGTGGATATTTGATCGAGGCTTTTTCCCTCATCTTGTTCATGACATTGGTACAGTATTCGTCGTCGTAATCGCGCCTGGAGCGTTGTTCGAGGCTGGCACGCAGCGTATCCCGCAGGGCGGATAGGTCCGCAAACGCCCCGACGGTTTTGGCAAACTCATCGTCCAGTTCGGGCAGGGTCACCCCTCGCACCACTTTCATGGTTATGTGATATTTGACGGTCTTTCCGGCTAGGCTGTCGTCATCGAAGTCCTTGCCATATTTGTGGGAGATTTCGGCGCTCCCGCCGGATTTGAGCCCAATCAATTTTTGGGCAAAGCCCTTGAACGGCCAATCGGCATCCTTCTCCTCCGGGCGGATGAAGATGGCTGCCCCGGGACGTTCCACCAGCGGCGGTTCACCCTCAGCCGACTTGGCATCCCTGCCCAGGATATCCACCATGACGAAGTCGCCAGCCTGTGCCGGGCGCTCGACCGTCTCGGTCGTGCTGTAGACCTGGCGCATATCCTGCAGCGCCGCCTCGAGTTCCTTTTCGCCGGGGGCCTGCCAGGCATACGACAGCCGCACCGAGCGGTAGTCGCCCAAGTCTACGACCGGTTCGAGCGGGACGAGGAAGATGAACTTCGGCGGTTCCAGGCTTTCCACCTGTTCCAGTGAGCCTGGGGCGACCGGTTTGATGCCGGCTTCCTCGAGAACTTTCGGGTAGACCTCGTCCACCAGCAGTTCGACCGCTTCTTCGGTCACCGCCTGCTCCCCGGCAAAGCGCAGGACGATATCATAGGGAGCCTTTCCCGGCCTGAAACCTGGGATCTTGGCGCGGTTCGAGATGCGGCGCGCCGCGCGACGTTTCCCGGCCTGCAACTGTTCAGTTTCCAGTTCGACGACCAGCCGGACCTGGTGGTTCTCTTGGGGTAGGGTTTCGATTTTCAATTTCACAATCCTTCAATTGGATTCGTCTGACGATGGGGACGGCGGGAATCGAACCCGCACGCCTTGCGGCACATGATCCTAAGTCATGCCTGTCTGCCAGTTCCAGCACGTCCCCGGAGGTTGCAGTGGATGGCGGTTAAGCGTTGCGATTATAAGCGCAAGGGATGGGAGCGTCAATAAAAGGTGCATGGCTGTTAATCTTTTACATATCGAACCTCCTCCGATGTCGGATGGATTATAATCGCCGCATTCCATCGACCGGAGGAAGGATTTGGGACGCGTCATCAACACGGATAGTGCAGGAAAGGAACGAACCCGCCTGACGCGCGGGGTGGCGCTTGCCATCCGCGAACTGGCGCGCCAGGCGGGACCGGGGGCCGAGGCGCGTGACCTGGCTGCTTTCATTGCCTTGGCGCTCGAGGCGATCGCCGGAACGATCGAAAGTTCGGTGGCGGCCTGGGAAAAGCGCGATTACTGGGTAAAAGCCGACCGCTTCCGCATGGAATGGGAATGGGCGGGGACGCTCGGAAATCGTTTCCGTGCAGCGCTCCTGGCGGACGATTGGGCGCAAGTGGCGCTCCTTGCCGCCCAGGCGGCGCAACGCCTGCGCAAGATCCAGGTATCGGAGAATCACCGGCTGGGCTGCCCCTGGGCCGGCGCATGGGAGGAATTGAAATCCCGCCAGGGATAAGGGAATATCAAAAAGAAGAGACCGGCTTGTACGAAGCCGGTCTCTTCTTTATTTCTTATGGTTGGGTATAGGTGATGATCAATTTGGGGGCGCCGAGTTGGACCATGTCTTCGATCCCGTTCCCGTCGCTGGTCATATCCTTGAATTGCAGGCGGAATTGCACCCGGGACGTCCCAACTTTTCCCTGAACGATATTCTTCAAGTCGGTGTCGGCGATTGCTGTCGATAGTCCCGGGGTATCGCACCATTGCAACAGCGCCCCGGCTGGGACGCCTGGGAAATAATCACCCGCGTCCAATGTGCCGTAGTCCTGGGGATGAATGGTCAGGCAATGCAGGGTAGTGAATGGGGCGCCGGCAATGACCAATCCCGTGCCGAGGTCGATCTTGACCTCATCGATTGTCGAACCGGCGGGTATCCCTGATATGTCGAATCCAATAAAAACTTGAGCCCCGGCATTTGCGGCGGTATCCCCAACATGGAGCAGGTTGTGGACGGTCGCAGTCGATCGCACCGATCCGCTTTCCACCGCCACTGCGTTGAGAGTGATGGTTTTGGTCGGTGAATTGACGACATCGATGATGACCCAGAACGGATTACCCAGGGTCGAGAAGAAAAAGGCGCCGTTCTGATCCTTCAATGCCCATTTGCCGGTATATCTACCGGGGGAGGCGGGTGCGGTCAGGTTGACGCTCAGGTCGACCATCTGACCCGGGTTGACTGTCCCAAGCAAGGCGACGGTGGCTGGTCCGTTCATGGCGTTATCCTGGTAGAAGGCCAGGCTGTATGCGGTCGTCCAAGGACAGGCGCCGACATTCTTGATGCGCCAGGTCTTTATGAAGGCAGCGCCGGGCGAGAAATCATCATAGTCTTCCACTGTCACATCATCGATGAAGGTGAACATGTTGCAGGGGATCGGCGTGACGGTTGCGGTCGGGCGAGGGGTGGAAGTCGGTGTGGGCGGGATGGTCAGAGTGGGTTCCTGGGTGGCCGGTATGATAGGCGTGACCGGCGTTTGCGGGCCAGGGCTGGATGCCATCCGGGTGGCCTCAGCCTGGAGGGTCATGGCGGCCGCAGTGAAAGCCACTTCCGGCGAGACCTGGGTTCGGGTTGGCAGGTTGCACCCGGCGAGGGCAAGTATGGGGATGAGCCAAATGAACGATTTCGATTGTGGTTTCATGCTCGCTCCTTTCACATCTGGAGGTAGTGTAGCAAATCTCGACCCCCGGGTCAATGGCATGAATATACTGCCCGGATCCCGATTCGAGCCTAGAGTAGTGGGAGTTGGGCTGCGATGCGCTTGCCGTCCATCAGCAGAAATGGAGCTGCCCGGTCGACGCGGATGCCCAGTTTCCGCAGGGATGACAGGTCGTGGATGGTGCGCCCACGCCGCGTCTTCAGGATCTCCTCCGCGCCTTTCAATCCAATTCCCGGGATGCGGAGCAGTTGTTCCCGCTCGGCGGTATTGACCTCGAGCGGTTGTTGGCCGAGGTTTGCTTCCGCCCAGGCTTGCTTGGGGTCCTTCTCCAGGGGAAGCTGTCCGTTTGTAGAAAATGGCAACTCCTCCATCTGGAATCCATAATCCCTCAGGAGGAAGGAAGCCTGGTACAAGCGCACCTGGCGAAGGGCGGGGGTGGGGGGATGGGATTCGAGAGGGGTATCGGGTACCGGTCGAAAAGCCATGTAATAGGCGCGCTTCAGGTGCAACCGGCGGTAGAGATACTCAGTTGTTGTGAGCAATTCCAGGTCTGTTTCATCGGAACCGCCGGCGACGAACTGGGTGGTTGAAGAAGGCCAGCGGCCATTCCATCCTTCGCTCGATGGGCGCGATGAGCGGTACTGTTCCACCCACCGCAGGGGTTGAAGAAGTTGAGCAATAAAATCCTTGTGCGGGGCAAGCGCTGCCAGGCGGGCGATATTAGGCGCTTCAAGGTTGACAGAGACCCGGTCAGCCAGTTGCATGGCGCGCAGAACCTGCGCCTGTTCGACTCCCGGCACGAGTTTGAGATGGAGGTAGCCTCGGTAGCCC
>VGNO01000246.1 GCA_016865985.1 Chloroflexota bacterium
CAGGCGGTAGACTTTCAAACGCGAGGGCATAATCAGTTACCAGCACCCAATGTGTTCCCCCGTCAAAGCTTTCATATGTCCAACCCCTATGGGCGCTGGAAAGCAAGATGTGAGAAGGATCATCCGGGTCGAGAGTCACACGGGCACCTTCGGCGACAGTACCCAACGCGATGGGATTGATACCACTCCAATTGAGTCCGCCATCCATGCTGGCAAAAGGCCCGCTGCGTCCGTTGACATAGACGATCGCGGGATTCTGGGGATCGATAGATACATCCGTCAAGTCCGCTCCGGTGTAGCCCATACTGGCTGAGGTCCAAGTTTGGCCTCCATCCTCAGAGAGGAAATTGCCGCCACCATAGCTGTTTACGAAAATACGTTCAGGGTCACGAGGATCGATCTGAAAATCTATCGGAAAGCCTGGGCGAATCCCACCTGGTCCCCAGAAACGATTCACGGTGCGCGATATCCAGGTTTGGCCGCCATCCTGGCTGATCGCAAACTCATGTTCTCCACCTGCATAGGCGATATCGGGATTGCTCAAAGCATATTCAACCGAGGTGATGTAATCATAATTTTCACGCGCCAGGACGCGCATCCAATGCTGGCCACCATCATGGGTAAGATAGACACCACCACCTCGCTGATAGGTTTGGTTACCAATCCCTGCTATCAAAGTCTGTGAATCGGTCGGATGCATAAATAAAGAACCGACATAGAGATTCTCCAGACCCGTATTCATCTGTGCCCATGTCTGACCACCATCGGTGGATTTTAAGATCCCAACGCCGCCCGGCTCGCCTGCCTCCGGATTGGAGTTGGCGGCCTCGCGGTCGAAGATACCGGTAGATACATAGATCGTTTCTACATTGCCAGGATCAATCAATATGTAGCGGGCCAAGTTATCGCCACGCCAGATCGCGCTCCAGTTATTACCACCATCCGTGGTCTTATAAATCACACCTTTGGTCATATCGAAATTGCGGCCCATCAACACCCTGCCGTTCCACCGCCAACTATGGATCTCGCCCGCGATATAAACAACTTCCGAATTTCCTGGTTCGATGGCAATACCGCGCACAGTAAAACCATCTGTCTCTACAATTCCGCGACAACACTCCCGATGAGTTCGTCGTTCCCAGGTTTGACCGCCGTCGACCGAGCGATAAACTCCGGCCAGGTTTTGCAAGCCGATCCAGACAATGTTGTTATCATTCGGGTCAATCGTCAGGCAGAAGACTGGAATTATGTCACCCGATGTCCCGGTTCGTAGATCAATGCCGTCATTAATTGGAACCCAAATCTGGCCACCATCTATGCTTTTATGCACCCCTGCATTGGCATCAGTCACATACATGATGTCAGGATTATCTGGACTCATGCGTATATCGTATCCCATCCCACCCAATGGTCCGCCTAATCGCACCCACGTCTGATCCGCAAGCGGGGAACTGCCGGATTGCTGTGCTTGAGAGGGTACGACCCCAATAACCAGCAACAGCATGATAATCAGCGCACTGGACAGGACAATCTTTTTTTCTTTCATGGTTTCTCTCCTAGCTGGCATCCCTGCCGGGCAAGAACGGTCCCCCGGGGAACCGGTTCATCGGATAGATCGCCTACACGAAGCCCGCCATCCCAAAACCCCCAACAGGACAAGCGGCAGAATGGCAGCGCCTCCGCAGAACCCAGGCTCCGACTCCGACTGAGCGGCGGGTTCAGCAGTACGGGTAATCGATGGCGGCGGAGTGGAGATGGGCGAGGCGGTTGGCGGCAAAGGCGCGGGCGTGGCCTGCGGCGCGCAGGCGAACGAAAGCGCCAACAGCAGCAAGCCCGCGCCGGCCGGCAAAAGGAAACGGTTCATCTGCCGCCTCGCTTTCCCGATGCCCGCTGCCAGATTAATCCGAGCAGGGCCAGCGGGAGGATCGCCGCGCCGCCGCAGACAACGGGACCGGCATCCGGTTCCGGCGCGGGGGTGGCTGTGGCCTCGGGGGGCAGCTCGCTGGCGACCGAAATATCCGCCAGCCAACCGAAGCCCGGCCGATCGCTGATGACCGAGAGGAAGTGGAATTCCGCGAGCGGCTGGACCTGGAGGAATGACGGCGGCGCGTCGCCTGTCCGGATGGCGATGCTGATCCCTTCCGCCTCACCGTCCGGGCGGAAGGAGGTCAGCGTGACCTGCCTGACGTGCGTGGGGCCGTCTGCAGGCGTGAGCGCGAGCCATTGAACGGTCTCGGCGTTGCTCCAGACGGCGATGATATCTTCCTCCCCGCGCGTGAACAGTTTGTAAACCACGCCGGAGTAGTCGGCATCCATGAGCGGCGCATCCCAGGCGTAGACGGGCGTCGCGCCGGATAGGTTCTTCACCAGCAGGTTGTAGGCCGCCGGGTCGGAGGGAGAGAAGATGAATTCGACGCCGACGACGCGCTGGTGGGAATTGATGGCGGCAATCCGCAGCCCGGCCAGGGCTTCGCGCGCCGGGCTGGTGGTCGGGTCGTTGTCGTGGAAGCCGGCGTGGAGTTCGGTGTCGAAGAAATGGATCTTATCCAGCGCTCCCAGATCTTCGGCGTCGTGCAGCAGGCCGGAAAGGTCAATGCGCTCGTCCTGTACCTGCCACAGGTCGCGGGCGGTGAAGGTCTTGTCGCTGGGGGTGCGTCCGGGAGGGGAGAATATTCCCTCGAACGGCGGGGCGGTCTCGCAGCCATCCGGCAGCCAGAAGATGTCGTGGCCGGGCTGGTAATAGCCGCAGTTGAGCCAGCCCCCATTCTCGTTCTTGATCCAGGGCGGGGGGTAGAAATACGGATACTGGTGGATGCCGATAACCACGTTTTCGTTGTCCAGCAGTCCCTGCTGGATGAGGTACTCGGTGGTGGCGGTCAGGTGGGTGTCGCGCGTCGGCGCCATTTCCAGCGCGCCGGTGATGAGCGTCCCCTGCGGGTTGGCGGCGGCCATCTCTTCGGCGGCGATGTCGGCGGCGGCGAAGAGCAGGCCGCCGTAGATGGCGGCGAACTGCGGGTCGCCGGGCCCGGGTTTGCAGACCGGTTGGTTCGGGCCGCTGGCCGCGTCGCAGGCCAGGTCCAGATTCGGCCCGCAGGGGCAGAGGTAGAACTCAGCCGCCGGCTCGTTTCCCATCTCGATGAATTTCAGTTCCGGGGCGTAACGTTCGTTCAGGGCGCGCATGTAGGCGCGGAAACGGTCGAGGATGAAGAGATTGTCCAGGTCGTAGAAACCGTTCGAGCCGTCGGGGTTGGCGTATTCGGGGCAGGAGAACCAGCCGTGCGCGCCATACATGACATCGCTCATCAGCAGGGAGGTGTCGTGTTCGAGGGGCGAGAGGTTGCTGGGATCGTAGAGCCAGTCCAGCCCTTCCCAGAGATAGACGCCCGGCTCGACCTCGGTGTTGTTCCAGACCGCCCAGACGCGGCGCAGCACCTGGGCGGCGTAGCGCTGGGCTTGCACATCGTCGCGCGCCCGGGCGTCCTGTTGCGCATCGTAGACCCACTGGTTGTAGTGACAGCGGCAGGGGTCGGCCGCCTGCTTGTAACATTCGCGGTCGCGGGTGGCGCCGGGCGGGTCGCCGGGGGTAGTCGGGCAGGCGCCGCAGTCCGGCCCATAGACGAGGATGTAGGGCGGGCCGATGCGCTCCAGCATGGAAGGCCGTGCGACTCCGAAGAGCGGCGTGCGCGGCTGGAGGGCGGTTTCGAGATGGATGGTGACGCTTACCTGTTCACCGTCCGCGCTGAAGGTCAGCGCCAGGTCGTGCGGGCGCATGCGCAGGGTCTGGAGTTCCAGTTCGCCCTGCTCCGACTCCAACCTGCCCACTTCGTAAGCGGGTGAGACGCCGGTCTCGTTGGGCGTCAGGTCGTTGACGAAAGTGTGGATATAAGTCTGCGCGGCGACCGTCAGCGGGCGGCGCCAGCCCCGCACCTCGACCGGCAGGTAGGCGACATGGCCCACCGTGAAGGCGACCTCCTGCGGCGCGAAGACCAGGCGTAATCGGTCCCCGGCGTCATCCAGGATGATGGCCGGCAAAGCCGGGGCGGAGGGCGCGACGTAGGCGAA
>VGNO01000247.1 GCA_016865985.1 Chloroflexota bacterium
ATACCCACCACCGGTTCTCCTTCCTGCCGCTGCTGGTTCTGGTGGCGGTTGCCAGCCTGGCTTGGGCGCTCTGGCCGGGGAACGCTCTACCGGCGCTGGCGCTGCTGGACCGGCCGGAGGCTACGCCGCAGTTGACAGCCACCCTGCCCGGCGCCGAGGCGCGGGTCGCCAAACCGACCTACACGCCCACCCCGACCGCGACCTTTACGCCCACACCCACATTCACACCGACCCCTACATTCACTCCGACGCCGACCGTCACCGATACGCCGACCCCGACCGCGACCAGCGCTCCCACGTCCACGCCCCCACCGACCAGCGCCCTCGTCCCGCCTACCTCGCTGCCCGCCATTCCCGAAGTGGCTGCCGGGGAACGATGGATCGATGTCGACCTCTCGGACCAGCGGTTGTACGCCTACGAAGGGCAGACGCTGGTGGCCACTTTCGTGGTCTCAACCGGCATCTGGCGTTACCCGACCCTCTCCGGCCAGTTCCATGTCTACATCAAACTGCGCTATACCGACATGTCCGGACCGGGTTATTACCTGCCCGATGTGCCATACACCATGTTCTATTACAAAGATTATGCCATCCACGGCACCTACTGGCACAATAATTTTGGCACTCCGATGAGCCATGGCTGTGTCAACATGCGCACCGAGGAGGCCGGCTGGCTGTTCAATTTTGCCTCGGTCGGCGCCCTGGTCAATGTCCACCCATAGGAAGCCGGGCTCCAGACCATACCATGTTATCCAGACGCGATTTCCTGAAATTGAGCGGCGCCGGCTTGTTGGGCATGTTCCTGCCGGGAGGTCCGGGCATCATCCCGCAGGGACAGATGGCCCCCGACCAGTTTGGGCGGGTGGCCGACGAATCGATCAGCCTCTACGCCGAGCCGTCATTCTCCGCCCGGAAGGAGCAGGTCTACTGGCGCGATTTCATCCTGCCCATCACCGGGGTCGCCATCAGTGAGGACGAAACCGCCTATAACCGGATCTGGTACGAGATTGGCGCCGATGGCTACGCCTATTCCGGCTCGATCCAACCGGTGCGGACGGTGGTCAACCAGCCGGCAGAGAGCCTGCCGGCCGGCGGCGCACTGGTGGAAGTGACCGTACCCTATACCGACGCCCGGCGCTGGCCGTTCGAGGCTGCGCGCGTCTCCTACCGCCTGTATCATGAAACCACCCACTGGGCAGACAAGGTCGAAGAGGACCCGGAAGGCGCCGTCTGGTACCGGCTGGTGGACGATAAAATGGAAACCTATTATTTCGTCATGGCGCGCCATGCGCGGGTCGTCCCGCCAGGGGATGTGGCGCCGTTATCACCGGATGTGCCCTCCTACCTGAAACGGATCGTCGTCCATCTCAACCAACAACTGGTGATCGCTTATGAGCGACAGAAGCCGGTCTTCATGAGCCGCATCGCCAGCGGCAGCCGCTACTCCAGCGGGAATTACTCCACCCCGCTGGGCAGGCACGTTACTTTCCATAAACGCCCATCCCGCCACATGGCAGCCGGGGACCTGGCATCGGACGGGTTCGACCTGCCAGGTGTGCCCTGGGTCTGCTATTTCACCGATACCGGCGTCTCCTTCCACGGCACCTACTGGCATAACGATTTTGGCCGCCCGCGCAGCCACGGCTGCATCAACATGTCTCCCCAGGCCGCCAAATGGATCTACCGTTGGACCGAGCCGTTCGTCCTGCCGGAGAAACCGGTTGCCTTCGGCGAGTTCGGCACCACGGTGGAAGTTTACGAGGACTGACTTATCGGTATGCTCAACCGGCGTGATTTTCTCAAGCTCAGCGGCGCAGGGATCGGCGGCCTGCTCCTGTCCAGCCTGGCCCCAGGTCCCGTCTCCGGGCAGGGCGGCCAGCCAACCCGGCAGGGACGGGTGGCCTTCGACAAAGTCTCGACTTATGACGCCCCGTCCCGCCTGGCGGTCAAATTGAACACATTCACCCGCGACAGTCTCATCCCAATCAACGGCAAGGTGTTCGGCGGGGAGGCAGGCGATTACAACCGCGCCTGGTACCGGGTCGGGGACTACGCCTATGTCTACGCCGGGGGTATCCAACTGGTCGAAAATATCCTCAACCCGACGATTTTCGACCTGCCCGAAAGCGGACGGCTGGGCGAGGTCAGCGTGCCCTACTGCGAATCGTGGTGGGGCATCCACCGCGAGCAGCCGGCGCCGGCTTCGCGCCTCTACTACCAGTCCACCCATTGGATCGCAGGCGCCTACCCGGACCCGCGCGACGGCAGCATCTGGTACCGCGCCTTCGACCACCTCTACGAAGCGGAGTACTACATCCGCCCGTCCTACATCCGCCTGCTAGGGGACGAGGAATTCACCCCCCTTGCGAGGCGGGTCGGACCGCAGGAGAAGCGGATCGAAGTAATACTGGATGAACAACGGGTGACGGCTTACGAGGCGGGGCAGCCGGTATTCACCAGCGGTGCGGCCACCGGCCGCCAGGGGGCCGAGACCCCGGCCGGCATCTTCACCACCTTCCACAAGCGTCCGACCGTCCACATGGTGGGCGGGGACGGGATCACATCGCTCTACGACCTGGTCGGCGTCCCCTGGGCGACCTATGTCACCGATACCGGGGTTGCATTCCACGGCGCTTTCTGGCACAATGATTTCGGCAAACCGCGTTCCTTCGGCTGCATCAACCTGACGCCGGATAACGCCCGTTGGGTCTATCGCTGGACGATGCCGGTTGTCCCGGCTGGCAAGAACCTGCTCTACCAGCCCGGCAGCGGCACGACCGTCCTGATTGCAGAGGACCATGCCCATCTACTTTCCCTCAGAAGGAAGATCGAACAGACCAGGAGGCTTCCATGAATCCTGCATTCCAATTCAGGCAATATACGCTCAAACGCCAGGTCTTTGCCCTGACCGGTAAACTGCGTTTCTACAATCCCCAGCAACAACTGGCGCTGTTTGTAGAACAGAAGATGTTCCGCCTGCGCGAAGATATCCGTATCTACAGTGATGAGAACAAATCGCTGGAACTGCTGCTGATCAAGGCGCGCAGCATCATCGACTGGGCGGCAGCCTACGATGTATTGGACGGAGCCACCGGCCAGAAAGTCGGCGTCCTGCGCCGGCAGGGCTGGCGTTCGATGATGCGCGACGAATGGGAGGTGTTGGATATCAACGACCAGCCCATCGGCATGTTGTTCGAGGATAGCGTGAGCCGCGCCCTGCTGCGCCGCCTGTTACTCGGCTCGCTCCTGCCGCAGGACTACGATATGACCGTCGGCGATACGCGCGTCGCCGACCTGCGCCAGAAGTTCACCTTCTTCGGGTACGAGATGATGCTCGATTTCAGCATGGACATTGCCAACCGGCTCGACCGGCGGATGGGGATCGCGGCCGCCACCCTGCTGGCGGTCATCGAAGGCAGGCAGAGTAATTAGATGCCGCGCCAGGCTCTGTTTCCCGGTCTGGTCGTGGACGAGTCAGACCGCCCGGTCGCCACTGCGTATGTTGGGGATGAGCCCTGTTACGTGGTGGACGATTCCGGGTTCCTCCGCCACATCCCCTCCGAACAGGTGGACCGCCACGTGTTGGAGGCCATGCGCCAGCAGATCAGCGGGAATGAGGACATGCTCAGTGAACAAGCCGCCAGGATGTTCGGTTCGGAGGATCCATTCTCGAAAGCCATCATCGAGAACCAGTTGAAGAACATCGACCAGCAATTCGACAACCTCTTCCAGTCCGGTATCCCGGAAGAGGCGCGCGCCTTCATGGGCATGAGCGGTTTCAAGGTTGTCATCAATGTCCACGGCGAGGTTGTGCGCCTCGAACAGCCCTCCGCCAGCGGCGATGAGGGCGGTGAATGAGCGCTGGTTTTCTTGCGCGAAACATAACCATTTCTTATCGAGCGTTAACACAAGGGAAGTATCATCGGGACACTATTGGCCAGTTTAGCGTTAGGAGAATAACTCATGATTTCCAAGAACATGCAAGATGCATTCAACGAGCAGGTCAACAAGGAACTGTTCTCGGCCTACCTGTACCTTTCCATGGCCGCCTGCTTCG
>VGNO01000248.1 GCA_016865985.1 Chloroflexota bacterium
CGATTCCAACCAGATCAGGATCGAAAAAGAGGAGTTGGAGCACAACCCAGCCGAGGAGCAGGAGGAACTGATGCTCATCTACATGGCAAAAGGCCTGCCCGAAAACCGCGCCAGCGAACTGGCAGCCTCGCTCATCGCCGACCAGGCGACCGCCCTCGATACCCTGGCGCGCGAAGAGTTGGGCATCGACCCGGAAGAACTGGGCGGATCGGCTTACGTGGCAGCCTTCACCTCGTTCCTGTTGTTCGCCCTGGGAGCAGCCTTCCCCATCCTGCCGTTCGCCTTCCTCACCGGAAATACCGCCATCTACCTCAGCATGGCCGTCAGCGCTGTGGCATTGTTCGTGGTCGGGGCAGCCATTACACTAATGACCGGGCGCAACGCCTTCTATTCCGGATTCCGGCAGGTTATCATCGGCCTGGCAGCCGCCATCCTGACCTATGGCGTAGGGAAACTGATCGGCGTGACCGTGACAGGCTGACCTCATGACCGTCCCCTACTGGGTGCAGGATGCCGTCTTCTACCAGGTATTTCCCGACCGATTCGCCAACGGCGACCCGGATAACGACCCGCCCAATGTCCAGACATGGGGCGCGCCGCCTACCATCAACGGCTTCCAGGGCGGCGACCTGCGCGGCATTCTCCACCGCCTGGACTACCTGCTCGACCTGGGCGTGAACGCCATCTATCTGAACCCGATCTTCGCCTCCAGTTCGACCCATCGCTACAACACCTGCGATTATTACCAGGTCGACCCGAAACTGGGCAACCTGTCTGATTTCAAAGCCCTGCTCGAAGCCGCCCACCGCAACGGGATGCGGGTTGTGCTGGATGGGGTCTTCAACCACTGCGGGCGGGGTTTCTTCGCTTTCAACGATGTCCTGGAGAACGGCGCGCACTCGGCCTACAAGGACTGGTTCCACATCCGGCGCTTCCCGCCCGATGCCTACGGACCGGGCGAAGCCCAGGACTATTCCGGCTGGTGGAACTACAAATCCCTGCCGAAGTTCAACACCGCCAACCCGGCAGTGCGCCGCTACATCTTCGACGTTGCCCGTCATTGGATCGACCTCGGCGCCGACGGCTGGCGGCTGGACGTGCCGAACGAGATCGACGATGACGGCTTCTGGGCGGAGTTCCGCCAGGTCGTGAAATCTGCCAACCGCGACGCCTACCTTTTGGGCGAGATCTGGAACGGCGACCCACGCTGGGTGAACGACACGCACTTCGACGGCCTGATGAACTACCCGCTGCGCGACGCCCTGCTGCGCCTGCTGTCGGCCGGGACGCTGGACATGCCGCACTTCGTCGAAAAAGTGGAAGGGCTGCTGCAAGCCTACCCGCGCCAGAATGTCCACGCCATGTATGTCACGGCCGGCAGCCACGATACCGAGCGCCTCTTCACCAAGGCCGACCGGCGGTTGGACAAGGTCAAACTGGCCTTCCTGTTCCTGATAGCCTACCCCGGCGCGCCGGCCATCTATTACGGCGATGAGATCGGGCTGGAAGGTGGCAAGGACCCCGATTCGCGGCGCGCCTTCCCCTGGGACGAGAGCGCCTGGAACACTGATCTGCGCCGGTGGGTCAAAATGCTCATCTCCCTGCGGAAAAGTTCACCCGCCCTGCGGCGCGGCGATTACAAGCGACTCTACCTGGACGAGGGCAACGGAAGTTACGTCTTCGCCAGGATTCTGGGTGAGGAAAAAATCGTGGTCGCCCTCAACGCCGGGGACCATGCCCGTGAGATGAAATTCCCGGTCGCCAATCTCGGCTGGGAGAACGGGCGGACACTGCGCAGCCTGATCGGTTCCACGCCAGCGGCAGTCACGAAAGGCAGGATCGCCTTCACCCTCCCTCCCTGGAGCGGAATATATCTCGGATAAGACAAGCCTGGTTTCGAGAGAACCGTTCCTGCTTCCGCGTCTCATTTTGGTCTTACTCTCACGCCCACCGAAAGCCATAACCCACCGCAGGGAGGGGCGCGCCTAGCCCAATGCGGACTTCCACCCGCCCACTGGTAGCGGTATACTCAGAAGGTACAGAAATCAATCCCGATGATCCCAAAACACATCTTGATGTGAAAGGAGTTCCCATGAAACACGAAGAAGGAGCATTCAAGGGGGTACGCAACGCCAGCATATATTACCAGGCCTGGCTCCCAGAGGGAAAAGTCAAAGCGGTATTGTTGCTCGTCCACGGGTTGGGCGAGCACTGCGGGCGGTACGCCCACGTGGCGGAACGGTTCACCCCATCCGGCTACGCCATCTATGGCCTGGACCATATCGGTCATGGCAAGTCGGAAGGCGGTCGGGAGGTTGTGGATCGCTTTGAAGACTTCACCGCCAACCTGGCCATCTACCACAACATGGTCAAAGCCTGGCAGCCCGGGAAACCGGTCTTCCTCTATGGCCACAGCCTGGGCGGATTGATATCCACCTACTACCTGCTCGACCGCCAGTCTGAGTTCAAGGGCGCCATCATCTCCGCCCCGCCGGTCAAGATCCCCGCCAATGTGTCGCCAATGACCGTCACTATGGGCAGGGCTCTCTCGATCCTTGCGCCCAAAGCAGGTGTGCTCGGCCTGGATACGAGCGGCTTGTCGCGCGACCCGCAGGTGGTGCAGGCCTATGTCAACGACCCGCTGGTCTTCCACGGCAAGACCCCCGCCCGGCTGGCGGCGGAAATGCTGCGGGCAATGCAGGCTGTCACCGCCGGGGTCGGCAAGATCACCCTGCCCTTCATTGTCATCCAGGGCAGCGCCGACCGGCTCGTGGACCCCTCCGGGGCGCAGATGCTCCATGAGCAGGCCGGTTCCAGCGACAAGACGCTCAGAGTATATGACGGCCTGTACCACGAGGTCCACAACGAACCGGAACGTGAGACGATGTTCAAGGACCTGGAAGCCTGGCTCAAGGCGCACGATTGAGCGATTGGTGGAAGACGTTCACCTTGTAGATCAAAAGAGCCGTCCCGGCGGGGCGGCTCTTTATTGTCATGGGTGGTTCGATTATTTCTTGCCCATGAAGTGTTTCTTGAAGAACCAGATCACCAGGACGGTCAGGACCACCGGGCCGAGGAAGGCGAAGACCGCGCCGAAGATGCCGGTCAGGTACGGACCGATGAACGGGATCCCATCCATGACGGTGTAGACGGCGCCCAGGACGAGGTAGCGGATGCCGATGTGGACCACATCGTCCGAGTCGAAGAAGAAGACCGCCGCCAGGATGCCGAGCAGCAGCAGGATCAAGGACAGCCAGGAAGCCTGGAACCCAATCAGGGCGACGATGACCGCCACCAACAGGCCGAGGAAGTACGACCACTTACCGATGTTCTTCATTCTTTGTCTCCTTTGGGGGTTGGGTGGATTCGTGTGTAATCGCGATTACATCCAATATAACCCAGACTGCCCGCCGGAGTTGTCATAGTGAAATTTCGGACGGGAAGAAGCGCGGGGGCTTGACATGCCGCGCTTGCATGACTCAGGCAATTGTAAACAAGCCCCACCAGGATGCCGGCAATCCACGCAGGGATGATACGCGATCCTTCCGCCGCATAACCCATGCCGGGCGCGTCCATGTATTACAATTTCCAAGATCTACTCGTGCAAAGTACTTTGTTATTGTAGCGAACATGCATTGGAGGAAAAATGAAATCGAATGCTAACTCCATGATTTCGCTTCTAGTTGTCACGTTCATATCGAGTTCATGTGGCGCCAGTGTACCAAATCCAGGTTCTTGGCAGGCGCGCGACGAACACACCGTCGCTTTCAATTTTGCCATAAGCGATGACAGTCTCACCATAGAAACATTCGAAATATGGCCGACCCATGGGTCATGTGGCGATTACTTGCTGCAATCAAGGAATTTTGGCCTAGTTGCAGGAGATAATGATCAAGAAATAAGAGCCCATTGCCTGGGCATATATTCCCTAACACCGCAGAGGGAGCCATTGCCGTCATCAACGATGGAAGTCTCATATTTGAGTTACCCATA
>VGNO01000249.1 GCA_016865985.1 Chloroflexota bacterium
CCTGAAACGCCTTTGCGGCGCCCTAAATTACCCAGCCGGAATGACCGCCTGAAATCTTGGATTCGTTGGCCGGTTTGAACCCCGCCCTTATCTCGCCCCGGACCCCGCCCGGTTAGATTGATATAGAACCCCGCCCCTTCTCTGCGCCCGACCGGAGGCGCGCGCATGAAACAAGGAGGAGCGAGGCCCGTCATCAGCGATCCCCGCTCCTCCCATTGAAAGAAACGTTGCCATCAATATCGAACTGCTCCACCCGACAACTGTAAGCGAAGTCGAGAAACACAACCAGGCCGTATGTCGCCGAGGTGCCGAGCGTAAGCGTTACCAAGGAGTTTGCGGCCGCTGCGGACACCGAGACCACTTCGCCCCTCATGACGTGCGCCGCCGTGGCCTGCGGTTCCTGGTGAACAACACGGTCCTGTGCATGACCATCTGGCTGGCCCGTTGGCGGTGCCGAAACTGCCGTCACGTCTGGACCGATTATCCCGACTTTCGTACTCCCCTATAAACGCTACGCCGGCCCGACTCTTCTCCATTTGGCCGGCAGCTACGTCGAGAACGACCGGCAATCCTACCGCCAGACGGCCAAACCGGGAGGGCAAGGGACCGAATATCAGACGCCGCCAGGTTCGTCTGACGACGATGTCCACGACAACCTGGGCCTGCACCACACCACGATCTGGTGTTTTCTGGCCTGGCTGGGATCGCAGTCCGCCGCCCTGACGGTGGGCCGTCAGCAAGTCCAACAACACCACCCCGGTTCGACCTGCCACCGCTTCCTGGGCGCCGTGGCGCCGCAGAAGTTCCGCAGCCCGCAGCGCGAGCAACGACTGCGCACCTCCCGTCAACTGCTCCATCTGATCACCGAATGGGAGGGGTTGTTTCCCCACCAACCCTTCTTCCCCCGCTTCGCGACACGATCCGGATTCACCTGAGGTAGATTGAGGACTCCGACACGTTTTTTTCTTCACCCTTTACCCTGTTCGGAGTCAAACTTTATGGGTCGTAGCAAAGAAGATTGGGCGGTCTTCTGGTGTTCGTTGTTGAGTCCCTTGCGGCTGGGGCAAGTTCCCGAGCGGCGACGGGAGAGGTACTTTCATCAACTCAGCCAGGAGGAACGCTTGTTGCCGGACGGCCAGCGGAAGCGGGTCTCGGTACGCACCTTGCGCCGCTGGTGGCGGCGGCTGAAAGAGGAAGGGGTGCCGGGCTTGTACCGCCGGCACCGCAACGATCGTGGAAAGCCGCGGAAGAATCGGGCCGCGATGTTGGCCCGCGCCGTGGAACTGAAAAGGCGGCAGCCCCGGCGCTCCCACAAACTCATCAACCGCATCTTGAAGCGGGAGTTCGGAAGCAAGCTGCCCCGCTCCACCCTCTACCGGCACCTGCGGCAGCAAGGGGCCACGCGGCGGAAACTGGGCGTCTCCAAGGAAAAGGTCCGCTGCCGCTGGACCCGGGAGCAGCCCGGGGCGTTGTGGGTCGGCGACTTCGCGCACGGCCCCACGGTGATGCACCACGGCCAGGCCGTGAAGACCCATCTTTCCGCCTGGATCGACTGCCACAGCCGTTACGTTGTGGAAGCACGGTACTACATCCGCGAGAACCTGGACATCCTCGTGGATTCGCTGTTGCGGGCCTGGGGAAAGCACGGCGCCAGCCGCGAACTGTACGTGGACAACGCCAAGGTCTACCACGCCAAGGCCCTGCGGCTAGCCTGCATGCAGCTCGCCATCCAACTCTTGCACCGGCCGCCACGTGATCCTCCGGCCGGCGGACTGATCGAACGCTTCATCCAGACCTGTCAAATCCAATTGGAAGCGGAAGTCTCTGCCGGAGAGGTCCTCACGCTGGACGACCTCAATCGCCTCTTGGCGGCCTGGTTGGAAGTCGATTATCACCAGGAGATCCACAGCGAAACCGAACAGACCCCTTACCAGCGTTACCATCAGGGGTCCCGACTTCTGCGGCAGGTCGATTTGGGCGCCGTGCTGGGCTTCTTTCAGCAACGCGTGCCACGCACCGTCAACAAAGACTTCTCGGACGTGCGTCTAGACGGGTTGTTCTTCGCCGTCGATCCCACGCTCCGCGGCGACCGGGTGATCGTCCAGTACGATCCCTTCTCGCCGCCGAACGAGGTCCAACTCTATACGCCGGCGGGCACGTACTTGGGCCTCGGCCGGCTTTACCAACGGGAAAAGGGAAGCCATCCCCAACCGCCGACCACGCCCCCGGCCGGGCCCATCACGCCCGATTATCTCGATGCCCTGCGCGCGGAATACGCCGCCGTGCAGGAGCAACGACGCAGCCGGGGCATTGACTATCATTCGGCGCGGCAGAGGAACGTCTGGTCCGTGACCAGTTTCGCCCGCGTCTTCGCCCGTCTCCTGGGCCGCCAAGGCGGCGTCTCCGGTTTGACGGCCACCGAAATGGACCTGCTGGCCGCCTTCCACGCCCGCCACGATCGTCTCACCGAAAGCCTGCTGCGACAAGCCTTCCAACAGGCCCCCACAGCCACGCTTCCCGAAATCTTGTTTCAACTCCAATCCCTGCTTTCTGAAAGGAACGACTGATGTATCTCGAACACCTGCAACTGAAAACACAACCCTTTGCCGAACACACGGCGATCGCGGCCCTCTGGCAGGACCAACGCATGGAGGACGGGCTAGCCCGGCTGGAATACCTGCTCCAGTGCGGCCAGTTGGGACTGATCACCGGCCCCAGCGGTGTGGGCAAATCGGCCCTGCTGAAACGCTTCCTCCATGGCCTGCTGCCGCAACGCTGCCAGGCCCTCTACTGCCATCTCTCACACCTTCCTTCGGCAGGACTGCTGAAGTTGGTCGTCACGCAACTCGGTGAGACGCCTCGCCGTGGCAAAGAACGGATCTACGAGCAGATCCTGGAACGCGCCACGCGGGCCGAGGGCACCTTGTTGCTGATCTTCGACGAGGCCCACCTGTTGGACGGCGACGCCCTGACCGATCTGCGACTGCTGATCAGTTCCGCCCTGGACGTACGCCCCCCCTTGAAACTCCTGCTGGTCGGCCAGGAACCTCTCCGGGCGGCCCTGCGGCGGACGCAACACGCCGACCTGGTCAATCGCATCTCGGTCCGCTACCACCTGCGGCCGCTTTCGCGCGAGCAGACCTGCCACTACATCGACTTCCAGCTCACCCAGGCCGGTGGCGATCCGCGGCTGATCGACGACTCGGTCAAGGCGGCCATCCACGACTTCGCCAACGGCGTGCCGCGCCTGATCAATAACTTGGCCACGGCCTGCCTGCTGCAGGCCACCGCCCGCAAGGTCCGCCGGATTGACGACGAACTGTTCCAACAAGTGCTCGGCGAGTTCCAACTCCCCTAACACCCGGAGGATGTCATGCCGCGCTACTTTCCCGACGAACTCTTGCGCCGTTTACGCAACGACATCTCCTGGGCAACCCTCCTGGCAGAACTGGCGTGGCCGCATAAGGTCCGCGAGGGACAACTGGCCTTCCTTTGTCCCCGCTGTCACGAGTGTCGCTCGGCGGTCAACCCCCGCACGAATCTTGGCCGTTGCTTCCGATGCGAAATCAACTTCAATCCCATCGATTTCACCATGATCGTAGAGGACTGTGACTTTGTGACCGCTGTCCACTATCTGGAGCCGTTTCTCTCACGCGGTCGCCAGAGGCCCAACTCGCGTTGAACGCTCTCATTCTTCGCCCTGCGGGCCGCTACGCGCCGCCCGCAGGCTCTCTTCCCCGCAGCCCTTCCACTACCCCCCCTCATCCATCTCGCCACTTTCCCACTTCTTGCCTCAACTGGCGGACGCTCATATTGAGACATTTTCGGTCAGATAATTTGGGACGTGGCAGGCGCTTCTAACGTTCACTTGCCATCCGGGTGAACTGCGACTCGTCAATAATCTCCAACAACACGTCTTCCGCGCTTGGTTTAGGAAGTGCGCCTCGTCACTCGGAGTGCTTTTGCGGTGGCTAACACACGG
>VGNO01000250.1 GCA_016865985.1 Chloroflexota bacterium
AAGGTCAAGCCAGAGGATATCGAAGGCTCGACCTTCTCCATCTCCAACCTGGGGATGTTCGACGTGGAGAATTTCACCGCCATCATCAACCCGCCCGAAGCGGCGATCCTGGCTGTCGGCTCAGCGCGCCAGGTTCCGGTAATCGTAGGGGCGGACGGCGTCCGCCCGAATGACGGCGTCCGCCCGGAACTGGGCATCGGCTGGCGGATGAAAGCCACCATCTCTGTTGACCACCGCGTCAGCGATGGGGTCGAAGCCGCCCGGTTCATGCAGGCGCTGGCGGTCTATTTGGAGGAGCCGGCCAGGTTACTGGTGTAAAATAAGCCGCGTACGAATCGATCCGCCGCATCAATCCTATCCTCCTGCAATTTGGGTTGGGATGGTTTTTTGGACAAACTACCCGCCTGGTGCGAGATGACCATCCATATTTTCAATGTTTTCACTTGTAATGCCCGTTGGCCTTCCAAATTGAAAACCGGAATGGTATGTGGTCTGGTTGAAACCGATGACGGATTGGCGTTGATCGATACCGGTCCCGGACTCGAGGACTACTCCAATCCGCACTGGATGATGCGCCTGTTCCCGATTATCTTCCAGGCGCCCCTCGACCCGCAGGAGGCGGCGATCAACCAGGTGCAACGATTGGGGTATAAACCTGAAGATGTGCGCCACATCATCCTGACCCACATGCACTTCGACCACTGTGGCGGCTTGACGGATTTCCCCTGGGCGAAGGTGCATGTCCACCGGCGCGAATACGAGGCCTTCGCCGGGAAATTGCATCGCTGGACCGACCTGGCCTACATCCAGCGCCACATTACCGGTGTGGTCGAATGGAAGTTCCATGAGACTGGGGATGGGAAGTGGTACGAATTCGATGCCATCCGCCTGCCATTCGAGCCGGAAATGTGGTTGGTCCCATTGCATGGGCATTCGCAGGGACACTGCGGGGTTGCTGTAAAGACAGGATTGGGCTGGTTCTTCAACGCTGCCGATGCCGGGGCGGTCTATAACAACGATATACCTGCCTGGGTGATCAAACTTGTCCTCGGTCCGCACGATGCACGCCTGCGCAGGTTCATGAAGAACCACCCCGAGGTCAGACTGTGCAATTCCCACATGTTCCCGGAGTGGTTCGACGAAGGGCGTCCAGGCTGATATGTTGAACCGCATTCGCGAATTACTGATCGGCCCGCCCCTGCCAACAGAACAATCTGCCCATGAAAAACTGAATAAGATTCGCGCCCTGGCTGCTTTTTCTCCTAATGCGCTCTCATCCATGCTTGCTACACAACCAGCCAGCCTTGATTCACACGTATTACCAGCGCGGCAATTTAAAGACCATAATTGATGTCCCGTACGATCTAAAGCGGGGTTGAACGATCGTGGCTGGTCTTGAAAAAACAAGGGTGGTTCGATGGATCCGCCCTGGCGGGATCACTGGATTTGTCCAACTACTTGCCCCTCCACCTTTTCGGCCCATGGATAGACCTCGGTCCCTTTTGCAGCGTTGCGGATGGCCGGGTCGTCGGAGTAGTGACCGCGTTTTTCAGGCGGGATCAGGGGGGCAATGTGGCGCATGATCTCGTGCCCGATCTCGTCTAGTTGTTCGCGCCGGGAACGCCCGGTCCCGCTGGCGGAGAAAGGACCGAAGGGCTTGCCGACATTGACCGTCACCCTGGCCCTCCTGCCCTTGAATAGGGAAGGGAAAACCTCCGAAAAACCATCCAGTCCCACCGGCAGGATAGGCGCACCGGTGCGGGTAGCCAGATAGGCAGTGCCGGGCCGGGCGGGACGGAGGACTGTGGCCCAGTTCCCGGCTTCCGGAAAAATGCCCAGGATCCCTCCGTTCTTCAGGACCTGTTCCGCTGCTCGCAAAGCGTCGCGCGACCCCGTCCCCCTGTAGAGTTTGTGGTAACCCCACAAGAAGGGGATGATGCGCGTCCACAGCGGCGCGTGTGGCGTGAATGCTCCACCGACGAATTCGATCGGCCAGGGCGCCATGCGGACAAAGGCTACCGGATCGATGAAACTGAAATGGTTGCCCACCACCAGCAGGGGACCTTTCGTGGGAAGATTCTCGAGACCGTTGATCTCGATCCGGGTCAGGAGGGCGAAGGCTGGGATGGAGAGGTTTTTCAGGATGAAGCGAACAGGCCGCCTGCGGAATGGGTGGAGTTTCTCGGTCATGGTGGGATCGGTCGCAGGCGGTTTATTCGAATTTCAATGGTTCTTTATATGTGACCCTTTTTACCTTCAACAGGAACAAGAGCCCGATCGCCAGGAAGAACAACACCGTCCCCAGCGCCCAATACATGGCATTCTGGTTGGCGATATCCTCAGCGAAGTTCCTCTTTGAATACCAGTTGAGCATCAGGGCAAAGGTTGAGCCGAAAACGAACGGTCCGACTGCGGTCGAGGTGCGCCCTGCTACGGACAGGAAACCGTAAAACTCGGTCGTCTTCGATTGGGGCGAGAGTTGGCTGACCATCGTCCGGCTGACGGCTTGCACGCCCGAGAGCGAGAAACCCGCCAGGGCGCCAATGACATAGAAGGCAGTCTTGGTGTCGGTCAGGTACAGGCTGCCAATCACCAGCAGTAGCATGACGAGCGAGTAGACGATTGCTTGTTTGCTGCTGTATTTGTTGGAGATCCAACCGAAGAGAAAGGAGCCGAGTGCGCCAGCAACCTGCAGGATAATGATGAGCACGATCAGTTCGGATGTCTGGAAGCCATAAAGGATGGCAGCCACGAGCGCCGCATTATCCATCAACATCATGATCCCGTCGTTGTAGACCAGGAATGCCAGTGCGTATTTTACGAATTCTTTGTACCGTTTCACATCCTTGAATGTCCCGGCCAACTTGGAAAAAGCCATCCGGACCGTGGATACCCCTGCGGGTAGCGTTTCGGGTTCATTGACCTGCCTGACCGCGATGAAGACCGGTATGGATGAGATTAAGTAGAATAGGGCAGTGATCAAGAATGCGAAGCGAACCATCAGCGCCCCGCCAATTGCCTGGATCGGGATCAAGACGATCACAAGGCAGACAATCCCACCGAGCATGCCCATTGCCCAACCGTTGCCGGATATATTCCCAATCGTTTCGGGCGTGGAGATATCTACGAGCAGCGAATCGTAGAAAACCTGGGAGGCCCGGTAACCTATTTCAGCCAGGATGAAAAATGTCATCCCCAGGAATATGTCGCCCTGTTGGACGAAAAAGAGCATCCCGGTGGAAATGACTGCAACGGAGGTGAAGACGAACAATAACTTCTTCTTCGACTTGGAGAAATCGGCGATCGTCCCCAGGATTGGGGAAAGAACCGCTACGAAGAGCGCCGCGATCACAACTGCATAATTCCAGAGAGTAGTCCCTGGAAGGTTCGAATCCCAGGCAACCACTTCCACGAAGTACTTGGAAAAAACCGCCAGCAGGATGACTGCCGCGTAGGCGGAATTACCGAAGTCGTACATGTACCATGCCAATACCTGGCGTTTTTTTCGTTTCACTTCGCTGGCGTTCTTTGTCATTGAGCACCTCACACATGGGATGGGCCAATTGTACCAATGCTTGGCTAGTATCTGTTATGATTAAATTAACCAATCCATTGAGGAAAAGGTATGATCATGGACGTTATACTCCAGCAATCGAATGAAGAGAACCGCCGGGCCTGGGAAGCCAACGCTGCTTTTTGGGATGAACGGATGGGCGAGGGGAACGACTTTGCCAACCTCCTCTGCTGGCCCATTGTCCGATCCATGCTCGATCCGCAGCCCGGCCAACGCATCCTCGATGCAGCATGTGGGAATGGGCTGTTCTCGCGCCGCCTGGCAGGCCTGGATGCTGAAGTGGTCGCTTTCGACTTCTCTGCTGAACTTGTCAAGTTGGCTCAGGCCCGCTCGTCTCCATCCACGCCAATGCCGACTTACCATGCGATCGACGCTACGGACGGACAGGCGTTACGC
>VGNO01000251.1 GCA_016865985.1 Chloroflexota bacterium
CGCTTGAACTTTCGCAGGTGATCACGCCGAAGGTGAAAGAGCAAATTGAAGCAGCCATTGATAAGGTTGGCTCCACCCAGGCGCTGACGCCCATCAAATTACTTCTTCCCGATACGGTTGACTATGGCATGATCCGCTGTGTGATCGCGTCTGCGCAAACGCATAAGGCGGATTGGCAATCCGTCGCACCGCGGCTTGAGGATATCGAATCCTTCCTCGCCAAACCACACCCGCGCCCTCTTGCCGGACCGTGGCGCTGCGGTTGGTCACTCGGCTTCCACTCGCATTTCGCTGGCAGTGAATGGACTCGCAGCGGCATCGGCGAACTTGCCTTCCGCTTGAAATACCAAGGCGACCTCTCGACCCTGCCATCCCTCGTTGAGCAGGCGCTTGCGCTTGTCACCGAGCAACCCGATCTCATCCGGGTGGATGCCGTCCTTCCTGTCCCGCCGTCGAAAGTGCGCGAAACCGATCCAGTGCAGGCATTCTGCGGCGCGCTTTCGGATAAAATCAAGATACCCATGCAAACGACGCTTGCAAAAACCCGCCAGACGCAGGCGCAAAAAGAACTCAAGACCCTTGCCCAGAAACGCGCCAACGTGGCGGGAGCCTTCACCATCAAAGGCAACATCACGGGCAAGCGCGTTCTCGTGGTTGACGATCTCTTTGACTCCGGCGCCACCCTCGAGGAGGTCGCCCGCCTGCTGTTGAAAAAAGGCGCCGCCTGCGTCAATATCCTCACCCTCACCCGCGCCATCCACGCCGACCTATGAACCTTGCTCCCGATTCCCTCGCCTTGCTTTTGCTCTGTTCCCAACTTGGGATGGAAGACGATTCTCTCAAACCGTTGACCCTGCGTGAATGGAATCCGCTGGTCCGCCAGATGCAAGCCAGCAATCTTCATCCATCGGACTTGCTGGAAATTTCCGCGGCTGACCTGCAGACTCGACTTGATCTCACAGCAGAGGATGCAAACCGTATCTCCACGCTCATCACCCGGACCGGGAACCTGCAACGCGTTGTTGACCATTATGCCGCCCTCGGCATTTTTCCCCTCACCCGCGCCGACGCCGATTATCCCGAACGCTACCGCACCCGGCTGAAAGATTCCGCACCAGCCGTATTGTTCTATGCTGGCGAGAAAGCCCTGCTCGGACAACCGGGCATCGCCGTGGCAGGTTCCCGTCGCCTCAATGATGCCGGTCAGGAATGTGCCCGTTTCGTCGGCAATGCATGCGGACTCTCCGGTCAAGCGCTCTACTCTGGCGGAGCGAAGGGCGTGGATACCATCAGCATGGATTCCGCCCTTGAGGCGCGCGGCGCCGCTGTTGGCGTTTTGGCGGATAGTTTGGAGCGGGCGGTCCGAGGTCAGAAAGATGCCCTCAGGCGCGGCGACCTGTGCCTGGTCACGCCCTACAGTCCCAACGCCGGATTCTCGGTCGGCGCGGCGATGGGACGTAACCGGCTCATCTACTGTCTGGCGGATTATGCCATCGTGGTCGCGTCCGATGCCGAAACCGGCGGCACCTGGGCAGGAGCCACAGAAACACTCAAACACAATTGGATCCCGGTTTTCGTTTTGGAACACGCTCAAATGCCGGAAGGGAATAAATTGCTTCTGCAAAAAGGCGCGCTGCCCTTCCCACATCCTTTCGAAGAGCCGCCTCGCGAGTTGCCGGGGTGGCTGAAAGAAAAAGCCTCCACATTCCAATCCTATCTGAAACAGCCAAACTTGTTTTGATAGCCAGGTTTTGATGAGTAGACAGAAGATTATGGCTCATGTTCAGGACGAGTGATTGATTAAAATAGAGGCATGGATTTTCCAATCACAGAACTGATGGATCGAGAAGCCTGTATCGAATGGCTGGAGAAGTGTTTTCACCCAAATGGGCTGAAATGTCCACATTGTCAGGCTGGCATTGAGCAAGCCCTATGGTTTCGGAAGACGAAACGCAGCGATTTGGATGTGTATCGGTGCAAGAAATGCCGAGGCATTTACACTCTCTACAGTGGCACGGCGTTTGAAGGCCGATACTTCACACCAGAACAAACCATCCTGTTCCTGCGAGAGGCGCTTCAAGGCAAATCGTCAGCGAAATTGGCTCGCGAAATGAAAATCAAGGGTATCGCACTCTGTCCCTTTGTAGAACGCTTTACTCGACCCGAGGCTACACTCTACACCGATGAATACGACAGATACAATCACTTGCAACGTGTGCGCCACACGGTCTGTCACAGCAAGAACGAATAAGCACGCGATGACGATGGAGACGGAATTCGCGAAGTTCATGTCAACTCCAGCGAAGGCGGCTGGACGGGTTTGCGAAACCTGACCCGTCCCTATCGCAGCGTCCACAAAGCGGATTTATCAGGCTATGCCGCTATCCAGGATTTGGCTGACAACTACAAACGAATTTCGCCAACTATCATCTCCAAGTTAGTCCGACTTCACTTGTCCTAAACATGAGCCTTGTTCGTTACTCTCTCAACTTTGGATTATCCCAAATACAGTATTCCCCTGGGGGCGCTATTTCGAACGCCTGATACTCTGCAAGCGGGTTCCCCGGATTAACTCCGGGGAAATTCATTTTCGCTGCTTGTCACCCCTCCATGACTCTTTACAAAAACTGGGACATGCTGAGAAATTGGATTTCTCGCGGCTGGGGACGATATCACAGACATGGGCAATATTTTCATCTGCCCAGAGTTACATCAAAATCCGCCATTGCTGACGGATTCTGTTTCACTGTGTATTGGCTTCGCGTGCATCAGCATGCGCGCCGTCACTGCCTGATGGCAATTTATCTAAGGCCAACCAACAGGCGACTGTCGATATCCTCCAGGGGATCCGTTTCGCCAGTGGCAGCAGCCCGGGCAAAGACGATCCCCGGGTAACGGGCGCGTCGGGCGCGCGCCAGAACGTTCAGGCCGGCCGGTTCGCTGCTTTTCTGCATATCCTGGGCCATCTGTTCGTTCTGGACATGGATCTGGGCGAACCCCTGGCGGGCGCCGACCACACAGGCATACATTTCCCGGGGAGTAAGCCCCTCGGAATAATTATGCCGGACAATAACCGGCCTGCCATCTGCGTCGTTCACCACGCCGCGCACGCCCACCACCATCGGTAGCGATTGGCGGTTCCAGGCGCGGGCATGCGCGTCCAGGAGTTGCGGACCGACATACGGATCCCGGTAATTCGTCGAGGACAGGATCTTCTCGGCCAGTTCTTCGGTGTAGACCTCCCAGCGGGCAGGGTCGTCGCCATCGGGAGCAGGAGGCATGTCTTGATCCATCCGGATGAATGGGCTCATCGAAGCGCCCGAAGCCTGCGCGGCGTCATAACCGAGTTGCGCCAGGGCTTGGAGTTTTTCCAACATACCGGCCACGCCATCCCGTTCGAGGATGCTGACCAGCAATTCGGACAACCTGGCCTGGGTGAGCAGCGGTTCGAAGGCGCCCTCCGCTGCCCCGGTGATGCGGGCGATCTCGGCCCGTCCCTCGGCGGTCAGCGAGCGCCAGGCCAGCCCCCAGATCACTTCGGAAGGCGGCAGCAATGTCTTGACCAGCGCTGGGTTATGGGACAACTGTCCCGCCACCGAGATCAAATCCCCGGCTTCCTGCTGCGTGGCATCGGTCAGCGGCAGGTAAAAGGCGGCCTGGTCGCCATCGAAGTCGGCGTTCATCCAGCGACAGAGGAGCGGGTTCAAGCGGATGGCGCGCCCGGGGACACGGACGGGGTGGAAGGCCAGCACAGCGGTGGTGGTGAAAGTGGGAGCACGATCGAGGATAACCCATTTCTGTTCGAGAACTGCGTCCAGCGCCTCGACCGTCTGAGGGTCTCCGGGACCGAGCGGGGCCTTCCCCTTCTTACCGGCAACCGCCTGCGGACCAAACAGTTTCCAGCA
>VGNO01000252.1 GCA_016865985.1 Chloroflexota bacterium
GGGCGGGAAATTCGCCCCGCAGTATTCCCCGGACGGGGCGCGCCTGGCCTATGCCGTGGATTTCGACGGCAGCGAGGCCTTCCACCTTTTCCTGCACGACCTCCGCAGCGGCGAGGCCGCCGACCTGACGCCCGGCATCGCCTTCTCACTCCAACCCTGCCTGACCTGGTCGCCGGATGGGAAAGCCATTGCCTTCCTGGCCGACCCGGGGCAGCATTTCGACGCCTATGTGATGGCGGTGGACGCCCCGCGGCCCGAGGCCATGCAGCGCATCCTGGGCATCGACCGCCCGGCCTGGGCCATCGAATGGTCGCCGGATGGCAAATGGCTGGCGGTGGTCTTCGAAGGTCCCGGCCAGGACTATCGCACCTACCTAGTCACCCCGGACGGGAGCGAGAGCCGCCAGGTGACACTCGCCGGGGCGCCGATCGACGCCCGCAACCCGGCCTGGTCGCCGGACGGCAGACGGCTGGCTTTCGTCTCCAATGTCAACGGCTGGCACAATATCGGCATCATCGACCCGCGATCGATGGACATCGCCTGGCTGGCCAGCGGCCACGGCGAGCGCTACTCCCCGGCCTGGTCGCCGGACGGCAAGACCCTGGTCTACGTGACCGCCGACGGCGCCGAGACCTGGCTGGAACTGCGGCGCGAGGGCGAACAGCCGCTCCGCTTGCAGCAGATGGAGCCCGGGCTGCACCATTCGCCGGCCTTCACCCCCGATGGCGATTCCATCCTGTTCGTGTACGACAACCCGCGCCATCCCGACGACCTGTGGCAGATCTCCTTCCGCGAGAAGGGGCTGAGACAACTGACCCAGTCGCTGCCGCCCGCCCTGCAAAAAGAGCGCTTCATCATGCCGGACGAAGTCATCTACGCCGGGCTGGATGGCGAATCCGTCCCCGGCCTGCTCTACCGCCCGAAGGAGGATGCCTCCAAGGGACCGGCGGTGATCGTCATCCACGGCGGGCCGACCTGGCATTTCTCCTTCACCTGGTACCCGCTGATGAGCCACATGGTCAGCCGCGGCTGGACCGTGCTGGCGCCCAACTACCGCGGCTCCACCGGCTACGGGCGCGAGTGGCAGACCATGAACCGCTTCGACCTGGGCGGCGGCGACGCCGACGACTGCGCCGCCGGGGCGCAATACCTGATCCGCGAAGGCCTGGCAGACCCGGGCAACATCGCCGTCACCGGGCGCAGCCACGGCGGTTACCTGGTGATGTCCTGCCTGACGCGCTTCCCCGGCCTGTGGGCGGGCGGCTCCGCCATCGTCCCCTTCCTGAACCTGTTCAACTGTCACGAGGAACTGCGCGAGGACCTGAAACACTGGGACATCGAGAACATGGGCGACCCGGATGAGAACTACAAACTCTGGCACGAACGCTCGCCCTACTTCTACCTCGACCGGGTGCGCGCCCCCGTGCAACTGATCTGCGGCGAGAACGACCCGCGCTGCCCGGCGCGCGACTCGATCGACGCCCGCGACAAACTGCTGGAACTCGGCCGCACCGTGGACTTCAAGATGTACGAGAACGAAGGCCACACCTTCCTGAAGAACGAGAACGTCATCGATTCCGAAGTCCGGCGGGTGGATTTCGTCGCCCGCTGCCTCTCGGAGACGGCCATCATCCCCACCCCACCCAAGCGCCGCAAATCCGCTCCCGCCAACCCTGCCCGCTGAAAGAGACCATGCCCGCCCTCAATTTCCTCCCCCCCGAAGAGATTCAGGCCATCCATGAGGCCGCTTTACGCATCCTGGACGAGATCGGCGTCGTCCTGACCCATCCCGCCAGCCGGGAGATGCTGGCCGGGCGCGGGGCGCGCCTGCGGGACGAGCGCGTGCTCCTGCCCCCGGAACTGGTGGAGGCCTGCCTGGCGCTCTGCCCCCGGACAGTCTCGGTGCGCGGCCGCGGCGGGGCCGTCAAGACCCTCGGCGACGGCTCGCTCTACTTCCACAACCTGGGCGGGGCGATGGATGTTTACGACCCGGCGGCCGGCGGGAAGCGCCGGGCGACCGTCCAGGATGTGCGCGACGCCGCCCGGCTGCTGGATGCGCTCGAGAACTGCAACACCATCACGCCCTTCTTCACCCCCTGCGATGTGCCGGGCGAATTGATGTCGCTGGCGATGTACCGCCACACCCTGCCGCAGACCGTCAAACCGGTGCAGGGACCAGGCGTGCAATATGCGGCCGAGGTGCGCGCCGCCGTCCGCATGGCGGAGGTGATCGGCGCGCCGCGCGAAGTGTTGACCCTCTCGCTCTCGCCGGTCAGCCCGTTGACCATCCCCGATCACGAGGCGGAAGCCATCCTCGAGATCGCCCGCCAGGGGATCGCCTTCGGCCCCCTGCCCTGTCCCACCGCCGGCGCCACCGCGCCCTTCCCGATCGCCGGGGCGGTCGCCCAGCAGAACGCCGAGACGCTGGCCGCCCTGGCGCTGGCGCAGGTGGCGCACCCCGGCCTGCCGTTCATCTACTGCGGCCGCCTGGCAATGATGGAGCCGCGCACCGGGCTCTCGGTCTGGGGTGGGTTGGAACTGGGGCTGGCCTCCGCCGTCACGGTCCAGGTCGGGCAGCGCTATGGCCTGCCGGTCAACGTCTACGGGTTCTCGACCAACGCCCACACCCTCGATATCCAGAACGGCTTCGAGCGCGGCCTGAACGCCGTCATCCCGGCCCTGGCCGGGGCGGATGAACTCTCCGGCATCGGCGAGATGGAGGCCGGCGTCAGCGGGTCGTTCGCCCAGATGGTGACCGACAACGAACTGGCCGGCTCCATCCGCCGCGCCCGCAAAGGCATTACCAGCGGGCCGGAGGCGCTCGATACGAATGTCATTGCGGCGGTTATGGACGGGACGCGCAACTTCCTCGGCCAGAAGCAGACCCTCAAATTCCTGAAGTCCGGCGAGGTGGCGCTCACCCGCCTGTCCGAACGCGGCGCCTGGGAGGCCTGGGATGCCGGCGGGAGGCAGGGCCTGGCCGAACGCGCCCAGGCCGAAGCCGGACGCCTGCTGCGGGAACACCAGGTGGCGCCGCTCGAAGCCGCCCAGGAACGCGAACTCGACCGCATCCTGGCAGGAGCCGCCCGATGAAGACCATGCTCGAAAGAGGGCGCGAACTCCAGAATCAACTCAGCGCCTGGCGGCGCGATTTCCACATGCATCCCGAACTCGGCTTCCAGGAGGTGCGCACCGCCGGGCGGGTGGCCGAAACGCTGGAAGGCCTCGGCTGGCGCACCCGGCGCGGCGTGGGGCGCACCGGCGTCACCGCCGACCTCGGCTCAGGGGAGCCGTCCATCGCCATCCGCGCCGACATGGACGCCCTCCCGCTCCAGGAGGCCAATGATGTCCCGTATCGCTCGCAGAACCCGGGCGTGATGCATGCCTGCGGCCACGACGCCCATACCGCCATCGGACTGGGTGTGGCCTCCCTGTTGAAGGGGGAGCAATTCCCGGGCATGGTGCGCCTGGTCTTCCAGCCCTCCGAGGAGACCGGCGACGAGCAGGGCCTCAGCGGCGCGCCGCGCATGGTCGCCGACGGGGCGCTGGAGGGGATGCAGGCGGTCATCGCCCTGCATGTCGAACCGGATACCCCCACCGGGGCGATCACCATCGAACCCGGCCCGGCCTCCGGCGGCGTCGATTCCTGGTTCGGGGACGTGATCGGGGTCGGCGGGCACGGCGCCTACCCGGAGAACTGCTTGGACCCCTTCCACCTGGCGGCGCACGTCATCCTGGCCTTGAACGCCATCGTCTCGCGCCGCCTCGACCCCTTCCAGCCGGCGGTGGTCAGCATCGGCTCCTTCAACGGCGGGGAGACCGAGAATGTCATCCCGGAACGAGTACACCTGACAGGGACATTGCGTTACGTGGAAAAGGGAGTCCAGGAGCAGATCCACG
>VGNO01000253.1 GCA_016865985.1 Chloroflexota bacterium
TGGCGTGCGGCTTAGTTCAACTCGGACAGATGCGGCGGCTGTTGCTTCCACGCCCTTGCTTCTTGCTCCCCACGCGCCGCATCAATCCTTAATCGTTAGCCCGCTCAACATTGCGCCAATCGCAGGTCTGGCGTCGCCTATTCAATCAAGTCCCATCGGCTCGACGCAAGTTGCGTAGGCGACACTTCAAGGAGATAGTCCAATGCCAAGTTTCTCGTTCTGGCAAAGATGGCTGTTTGTTGTCGGCATAGTCGTTTCAGTTTTTGGAGTCTTGATGGCACTCCTGAGCGGAACTCCACTCTTTGATTTGTTCAATCGCCAGATTGACCCGGCTTTCTGGGGCGCGAATGCTGTGGATAGTGCGACAAAACAATTTCAGCAATGGCTATATGGAGTCTGGGGAGCAACCATCGCAGGATGGGGAATTATCCTGACCTACATTGCGCGATACCCGTTTAGCAAGAAAGAGCGATGGGCGTGGAACTGTCTGGTTTTCGGATTGCTCGTTTGGTTTGTTCTCGATACATCGCTCTCTGTATTCTACAAGGTTTATTTCAATGCCGCCTTCAATACGACACTGCTCATCTTGGCAGGGTTACCAGTAGTGTTCACGCGCAAGGACTTTGGACGCACGAGCGATAAATGAGGAGTGCACGTCTTCCCAATTCAAGCGGGCTAACACCGGGTTGCAGCCGACGTTGCTCCGCTGCGCTCCGCAACGCGGCTGAACCCGCCCGTTAGGCGTTTTCTTTCATCAATAAAAGGGTTATAAGGTTCAAGAATGATGGATTTCAGTTCGGTAACTTTACATCCTGAATTTCCACAAAAGGTATGGGTTATTGTCGAACAACCACGAATTGAGCCTGACCGATTTTCTTATGATCCAGTAAATAAATCTTTTTATCGTACATCGTATAAATCATTAATCCACGCAAGAGGGTTCAGCGGAGTTTACGGCTGGATTGGAGGTTCTGGAATTCCACCAAACCCACATCATGATGTTATGTTGTTCACCAATCACATGCCATCTTTCGGTGATATTCTTGTGGGTCATATTTGCGGCGTATTTATTCGACATGATAATGATCACAAATTCGTTGCGGTAGATGAGGAAATCAGAAATAGTATGGCAACAGCCAATTTATCATCTTTGAGAAAAAACCTATATGATGAACTCCTACGGTTATATCCAAGAATAGATAATGGTGAAGGCTGGAATAACGCCGAAGTTGCTTTTTCACATCTCCTCAAGCAACCATTGCATGATTAATAATCTTGCACAGTTGATGTTCTCGAACATTATTGCTGAAGTTGTCAAAGATTTAGTTATGTGCAATAATCATGTCAGTTTTGTAGGAAATCTTTTTTTCAAGCAAAGAATCTGGCGCAAGCCAAAAACGCCTAACACAGCGTCCCAAGAAACCGGAAACAGCCAGAAATATCCTGTTCTGGCCTACTTTTTTAGCCCGCCCTTAACCTAAAAATGATGCTGCCCAATTGTTCCAAAACAGCATCCGCCAATCCCCAGGCGAAGTTGAGACAGGCATGAATGGCACGGCGCTTTTAGGTAGACTTTTCGCCAGCTTCCCAATCGGGGTCATCTTTGTATCGCCTTACGAGCATTCCCTTCTTTAGAGGATGCCTCGATACAAATGCCTCCAATGATCAAATCGTATTGCCGCATCCCAGAGTTCTCACGCGGGAGACCTTCTTCTTTGAAGGTCAATCTCCACTGCTTTGTACGGGCTTCGGCCATTCATGTTGTGCCTATTATAGCCCCGGTTTCCTCCCTGAAAAATGACGGCGATCTCCCGTATTGATCGAGTTCTCAGAACGGAGGCGCCCGTTCTTTCGTACAAAATGATGGCCTGCCATCTTCTTGGGTGCACCCGACGTGTGGGATTCTGCGCCATTTTCAGGCTTTATCTACGCCCAAGCAGAATCCTGCTCTTGAAGTTTTATCCAGTCCCGCCCAATGGACGCGGCCAGCGGTTTCTTCGACCAGGGAGGCGGGGTTTGCAGGAGCCTGCATGTATATTTTCAAGAAACTGAAGCCTGGGTTGTTTGCGGAAAAAGGACGTCTTAACACAAAGGACACGAAGGCAGGGATCACGAAGGGAAAAAACACATTTCTTCCTTTGTGAAACTTTGTGACCTTGGTGTCCTTTGTGTTAAAACTCTTTCAACTCCTTCCCGCGCCGCCGTCCTTTCGGAGTTTGGCGGTTACAGCCTGAAGGTGGATGAGCATCTCTGGAACCCGGCGGCGGATTTCGAGTCTCGGAAGTTCAAGACAGCCGAAGCGTCGACCGGGGCCTATCTCGCCCTGCTCGAAGACGAGTTTAGGCCCTGCATCGATGCCGGTCTTTCAGCGGCGGTGTATACGCAAACGACCGGTGTGGAGATCGAGGTCAATGGGTACGTGACGTATGACCGGGAAGTGGAGAAGATGGATTTCGATAAGGCGCGGGCGATGCACAAGAGGTTGTTTCGCTTACAAAGCGCCGGGGATTGAAATCCCCGGCCGGGAAGCAAAGTCCGCTTCAGCGGACTGGCCGTCTTCAGACGGCTTTCACCATGAGCCGGGGGATCGATCCCCCGGCGGACAAACGGAGAAGTATTCGTGGACGAATCCCTGATCGAGATCCGCAATTACACCGGCCCCGGCTACCAGCCGCTGGTGGACTTTGCCTCGTGGCGCGTGGCGGTCATGCGCTATTCCGATCCGTATGCGCCGGAAAGGATTGAGCGCGCCGAGCGCCACACCGAAACGGACGAGGTCTTCGTCCTGCTGGCGGGCCAGGTCACGCTTTTTGTCGGCGACGGCAAAAGGCGCCCCGGGCGCCTCGTATCGCAGGCGATGGAGCCGCTCAAACTGTACAACGTAAAGAAAAATGTCTGGCACACGATCCTGTTCAGCCGCGACGCCTCGCTGCTGATCGTGGAGAACCGGGATACCGGCGACCATAATACTGAATTTGCCCTCCTCACGCCGGCGCAACGGGCTTTGATCCTCGCAACAGGGCGCGATGGTTGAACATTGCAATATGGATTCAAGTCCCGGAGAGGGGAAATGACAGCCTGAAAAGGGTAAAATTGGGGAGGAAAATTGTCGGATTCATGCCATCCAATGGACACACTGCAGATCACGGCCCAGGAGGCCATCCGCAACGCCTATAAAGCCCTGCAAGATGGAGACAAGCAGGCCGCCCGGCGCTGGGCCGAGCAAGCCGCGTCCCTGGGGCCGGAACTGGAGGAACCCTGGCTGGTCTTGGCCGCTGTGGCTGCGCCGCGCGCCAGCGTGGCCTACCTGGAAAAGGCGCTGCGCATCAACCCACACAGCCTGACCGCCCGCAAAGGGATGGACTGGGCGCAATCACGCCTGCGCCAGCAGGGAGCGCCCCGCTCCCCGACTCCTTCGCTTCCCACCCCCCGCCCGCAAAGGCCGCGCCGCATCGCCTTCTATGCCTCCCTGGCGGTCCTGGCCTGCCTGGCGATCGCCGTCTCGTTCTGGACCGGCGCCATTCCGGTGCGCGCCTTCCTCGTCCAGCCGACGCAAGCCAACTGGGGCGGGTCGGAAATCCTGAAGCCCACCTACACCCCCACGCCTTCCCCAACGCCCAGCCCGACCCTTACACCGTCACCCACCGCCACGCCCCTGCCGAGCCTGACCCCGCTCCCGCCCATTCAGGCATCGCCGATACCACAAGAAGCGGCTTACCCTGGCAACAAATCCATCCTGGTGGACATCTCGGAACAGCGCCTATACGCCTATGAAGGCGACGTGCTGGTCTTCAGTTTCATCGCATCGACCGGGATCGGCAACTCGACCCGCGTCGGTTCGTTCAGCGTGTTGGACAAGAT
>VGNO01000254.1 GCA_016865985.1 Chloroflexota bacterium
CAGGCGCAGGGTGCAGACGGCGTCGCCGCCGGCGGTGAAACGCATCTCTGGGTCGGCGCCCAGGTTACCGACCAGGATGACCTTGTTCACGGATGCCATGAGTTTTTCCTTGGTGTTGTTGGAAGCTTGCCGGGCTGCATGTTCAACCCCCGTCTGCCACCATCTCCGCGACGATGGCGCCCTCGCGGCGGACGGCATAACCCCTGACCGTTCTGAATCTCCATTGGCCTTTCTCGGAGGGGGATGCGAACGACCACAGCTCGTCCCCGGGCAGGAGGTCTGCCCTGAAGCGCTCCCAGGTCTTGTGGAGGTGGCCGAACGGCAACGGCGGCACGGCACCCAGGGGATCGTCGATGCATTCCCGCCGCTCCACCTCCTCCACCGTCACCAGGTCAGCCAGGTTGTCCGGCGTGGCCCGGAACCGGGGTTCAGGCGGGCCGATGGATTCGTTTCGCGGTGCGCGCCGGGCTTTCCAATTCTTGTAAACCGACCAGACGAGGATCCAGGGCAAATACAGGACGATGCCGAGCACCTCGGAAAGGGTGACCAGCGCTTCCAGTATCCTGACCTGCGCAGGCTTCTCGCCGGGGTAGAGGGTGAAGTGGATGAACTCCTCCGAGAACTCATCCGGAAGCCGTCGTTCGGCCCAGCGGATGACAAGCAGGAGCCCGACCCCCAGGGCGATATAGCCGAGTATCCAGGCGCTCATTCCTGATCACCCTGGGAGGCAGCGGGCTTCGCGGGGAAGGTCGTGAAGGCGGCCGGGCCGTAGCCTCGCGGGGCGTGGGCCTCGGCCTTGCCGTTGACGCGCACCTCGCGTCGTGTCAGCACGCCTCGATCGATGTGCAGGAGCAGGTCTTCCTCTAAGACGCTGCCGTAGCCCATGTGCACGTATCTGAGTGTGCCGCCCCGCGGACAACGCAGGGTGCCGGTGAACCAGTGGGCGAAGACCCGGTCGGGATGGCCGGGAAAGAGATCCACCAGCCTGGCGGGGCTGCCGTCCTGGAACTGGGCGTCGATCGCGAGAAGGTAGAGGCGGTCGTCACGGATTTCCCAGGTGCCGACATAGCCGCGCCAGAGGGCGGTGCAGTGTTCAACCATGATGCGGGGGTATTCGCCGCTGAAGGCAAAGTAGTGGCCCAGGGGTTCACTGCACAGCGCCAGGGTCTCGCCATCCAGGAGAAGTTTTTCGGGGATCTGCGCGGTCATGGTTGCTTCCTGATCGAATATTTTTCACTCTACCGAGCCCGAGGCTCACCCGGTGAGCTAGCCACCGGGCGCTTTCCCGAAGCGGCCGAACATTGTCCGGCAGCGCTCCCGGGCATGGGCCGCGGTCCTGGCGATGCCATCCACCACCTTGCGTCCCGCGCTCGGCCCCGCCGGCGGCCCCTGATGCAACAGCACGGGCTCGCGCCTCCCCGCGCGTTGCGCGACATAAGCCGCCTCCGCCACGCCGTTCAGGCCCATCACCGTCTGGTGCGCCTCCATGGACATCGAGAAGGGCAGTCCTTTGTAGGGGGCAGGCTCGATGGCCGCATCCCACAGCAGGTGATAGGCGATGCCGGCGCTGGCGCCCGCTGTCAGCGCCCCGGTCAGGGGTGAGGCGGCCCGCGCCAGGGCGTCCCACAGTGGATCGTGGTCCACGGGCAGGCGGTCGTGGATCTCGCCGGCAAGATCGGCGATGGCAAGCAGCGTCCCCTCGGCCAGCACTGCGACGAGGATGGAGTGGGTCAGTAGCGAGCGGTGCGCGTCGATCCCCGCCAGGAGATCCAGGTCCGGGATACCGCCGTCCCCATCCACCCCGCCCGAACCGGCATAGAAACCCATGCAGGCTGCGAGCATCCTGGGCGCGTTGGTCCTGGGGTCGACCATCAGGGCGTGTCCCACACCGCCGACCAGCCGGGCGCCCCCCCGGCCCAGGGCCATCGAACCATCGATGGCGGCGGCGGTGCGGTCACCCAGTCGCCCGGAGAAACGCCCCGCCTTGAGGGCAGCCATGAGGCCGAGCACTTCATCGGCCCCCGCCCTGCCGATGCGCGCGGCGAGCCGGCCGAGGGCGCCGACGCGGCGACCGCCGAGCAGCACCAGGCGCGAGGCGGAACGCTGGCCCCAGGCCTGGAGGACGCCGCGGTCGGCGCGGCCGACGGCAAATGCGAGTTCGTCCATCAGGCGTTGCAGTCGCGAGGCATCGAGCCGCCGGGCTTCGGCATGGGGCAACAGCAGGGTGGAATGGGACATATCGCGCTTCACCGGATTTCGGTCAGAACGGCAGGTCGCTCGCGAGGTCGTCGAGAACGTAATCGGACGCCTTCTCGCACATACGCGCCAGCCACTCGGCCGGGTTGGTCCGGCAGGTCTGGCGCAACGTGCCGAGCAGGGCGGCAACCGCGTGCCAGACTCGCGCCTCAACCTCGCCGTTGCGCACCCCCTTGAGCTGGTCGATGTCCCAGGCCCCGGCCCGGTCCATCGCCACCGACAGGGTGGCGACCCGCCGTCCCGATGCGCGGTAGCGCACAGAGTAGATGCGCAGGGGGCGGGTGCGGCAGTCATCGCCATAGTCGCCAACGCAGTGATACATGGCTTCGCCCTCTTCCGCCAGGGCGGCCTTGGAGGTGAGACCGACGAAGCGGTAGGCGTCCCATTCCAGCCAGCGCACCGGCATCGCCCACTCCCTCTGGTCGAGCCGGCGCTGCTCGACGACCCAGGCTTCACGCCGCTTGGCGAGACTGTCCCAGCCGGCCTTCAGCAGGTTGCCGTCTGTGGTCTGGCAGGCACCGCTGTGGAAGAACCAGCGGGCCACCGGCACGATTTTTCGGTCGACGAATTGTGTCAGGTCATCCCCCGTGTATTCCGCCGCCGCGGTGGCCTTCCAGGCTGCACGCAACAGGAGCGGCGGCACCCGCGACAAATCCATGTCGGGAATCTCCCAGACCGGCAGGCTCTTGGCCAGGGCCAGCGGCGGTGGCACGTCCATCTCGCAGGCCTGCAGGAGCTTCAGGTAAGACACCGCGTTCGTGACGCTGGCGTCAGGTGACGCCGGGTCGATCCAGACCTCATCCAGGGGCGTGAACAGGGCGTCCCCATAGTCCAGGTAGAGGCGCCAGGCGCGCGCGTTGACGCCCCGCTCGGCCAAGGCTTGTTTGATCGGCGCGAGGGCGGTCTGGTCCGGCTGGCTGGTACCCAGCCAGGAAGGCAGCAAGGCGTGGTTTACAGACATATGCTCGTCCGAGGCCCTGATTCGACACGCATCAATGGATCGAAACGCCTTCCGGCGCCCGCTCGAGGACTTCCTCGCCCTCATCCTGCCCATGCATCAGCCTCGCGTAGTCGCTGGAAACCTGGCTGACACCCTTGAGCACGACGGCCACCACCCCGGCTGGATCGTTGGAGCGCAACAACCCCAACTCGGTCGCCACGAACGCGAGCGCATAGGTCACGTCTGGCGCCGACGCACCCCGGGCGAGCAGGCGTTTGACCTGGCCGCGCACCCGGTTGAGGATCTGCTCCATCGCCAGAGTTTCCTCGCCCAGTTCCTTGTCGTCGGGTTCCATGTTTACTCCACACACACATTCGTTGCGCCAATCGCGGCAATCACAGGGGGCACCACGAAACACACCGGCCCCCTTGCCCTGCCCTTCCAGGGGCAATTCGTCAGGTCCAGCGAAACCGGCGTTTACCGGGTGCCATCCGCTGTAAGAGCAATCGTAGGTTGTCGTGTGGATGAAAGTTGAACCTGCAAGCTTGCCGGCCCGCGCTGCGGGAGGGGCAAGGGCAGGACGGCAGCCTGCTTCGGACCTCACAGGTGG
>VGNO01000255.1 GCA_016865985.1 Chloroflexota bacterium
AGCCCTGGTGGCGCCCGCTCGTCTCCTTGACAAGGAACCTCCATGTCCGTTATATTGACTCCGTAATTCGACCCCATTCTATCCATATTCCCCTACCCGATGGAGGTAACCATGTTCTACAAGTTGTTGGAAACGCTGGACAATAAAATCCGCTTCGAGCGCGCCCGGGCGCACTGCGACATCCCGTGCGGCATCTACGACCCGATCACCGCCCAGATCGCGGCCCTGACCGTCGTGCGGATGATGGACCTGATGGCCGGACTCGAGGGCGGCGAGGACAAGGGCAAGACCGAATACCATAACAGCATGTCGCGCTACATCGCCGTCAAGGAAGAGCACGCCGAAAAGGCCAAGCATGAATTGCGCGTCATCTGGGGCGATTACATCAAACCCGAACATATCGAGAAACACCCCGAACTGCACGACCTGGTCTTTAAGGCGCTCAAACTGGGCTCGAAAGTACGCCAGACCGCCGACCGCCAGGCCGGGCTGGACTTCGTGGAAGCGGTCAACAAGTTCGCCGAGGTCTTCTGGGCCATCAAGGGCGTCGCCACCCGGCGCGCCAAGGCGCCCTACGCCCCCAACCTGGAACTCGTCTACCCGGCGCTGTAAGCGGCAGTGGGCAGGTCCCGCCTCCCCCTGCGGGAATTTCGCAAGCGCGGCCTGCACTTTCATGTTCCGGATCATCCGGATTTCAGGCGAAAGCCTCTCCCCCGAATACCAGGAAGGGGACTTCGCGGTGGTTGCCGCGAGCCCCTTCTTTTTATCCCGCCTCAAGGCCGGGGATGTGATCGTTTTTGCACATCCCGATTACGGGACGCTCATTAAACGCGTTTCGCAGGCGTTGCCGGGGGCGGTCTTCGTGCGCGGCAGCCGGGCGGAGAGCGTGGACAGCCGCACATTCGGCCCCATCCCGCGCCCGGCCATCACGGGGAAAGTGGTCTGGCATATCCGCAAAGCGCGGCGGGAGCGGTAAGCGGTGGACGAACAGCGCGCCCGGGCGCTCCTGCCCCCCGGCCTGGCCATCGCCATCCTGGCGATCTCGACCTCGTCCATTTTCATCCGCCTGGCGCAGGGGGACGGCGTCCCATCGCTGGCGATTGCCGCGGCGCGGCTGGGGATCGCCAGCCTGGTCATCCTGCCCCTGGTGCTGACCCGCCACCGCTCCGAATTGCGCCGCCTGGCGCGGCGGGAATGGCTGGCGGCGCTGCTGGCGGGTCTCTTCCTGGCGCTGCATTTCGCCGCCTGGGTCGCCTCGCTCGAATACACCTCGGTCGCCAGTTCGGTGGTGATCGTCACCACCTCCCCGTTGTGGGTGGCGCTGCTGGGCAGCGTCTTCCTCCATGAGAAGACCAGCCGTTCCGTGCTGCTGGGGATGGGGCTGGCGCTGGTTGGCGGGGTCGTGATCGGCGTCAGCGACGCCTGCTCCTGGCAGGGAACCGGGCTGGCCTGCCCGCCGCTCTCGGAATTCGTGCAGGGGCAGGCGATGTGGGGAAATTTCCTGGCGCTGGCCGGGGCCTGGGCGGTGGCCGGTTACTTCCTGGTCGGGCGCAGCCTCAGGGCGAAGGTCTCGCTGGCGCCGTATATCTTCCTGGTCTACAGCGCGGCGGCCATCTTCCTGCTGGGCTTCATGCTGTTCAGCGGCGCATCGTTCGGGGGCTACCAGCCGGAGACCTACCTGTGGCTGGCGCTGCTGGCGCTCGTCCCGCAACTGGTCGGGCATACGACCTACAACTGGGCGCTGCGCTACCTGCCGGCCTCGCTGGTGGCGATCGCCACCCTCGGCGAACCGGTCGGCTCGACCATCCTGGCCTATCTCTTTTTACAGGAGGACCCCGGCTGGTTGAAGATCGGCGGCGGGGCGCTCATCCTGGCCGGCATCTGGCTGGCAGCGCGCAAGGGGAAGGGCTGACAGGGATGCTATAACGACGAGGACAGGATTTATCTTGCGCCGTCCATAATCTGTTCACGGTCCGCATGAACACGTGTTGGGCGTCTGTCTTTTCGTCAAAAGCGCTTTGCTTGACTAGAGCAAATGTTCGGGATATACTGACTTCGTTCATTTGTCTATAAATTTTAAGTAAGGTAGAAATGGGAGCGAAGCAAAACGTCAATGGAACAATTAAGTTCATAGACTTGTTTTGTGGCATTGGAGGGTTTAGGTTTGCCGCAGAACAGGTTTTTTCAGAATATGGCCTGCCTTCAAAGTGCGATTTTTCAAGCGACATCGACCCTTATGCACGGGAAGCATATCGCGCTAATTTCGGCGAATATCCCACAGGCGATATTACGCAGGTAAACGAAAACGATATCCCAGACCATGATATTTTATTTGCCGGTTTTCCATGCCAGCCGTTTAGCATCATCGGTAATGGAAAAGGCTTTGACGATACGCGAGGAACGCTGTTTTTCGATATTGCAAGGATTTTAGCCGCAAAAAGACCAAAGGCTTTTATTCTTGAAAATGTCAAACAGTTAATTGGGCACAATAAAGGAAACACGCTTAACAAAATCCTTCATGTTTTGCGGGATGAATTAGGCTATACGGTTTACTATAAATCTCTTAATGCTTTAGATTATGGCCTGCCCCAAAAAAGAGAACGAGTAATCATTGTTGGTTATTACAAACCTATGGTCTTTGATTTTCCCAAAAAACAAAAGTCTTTTACGCCGCTAAGCGAAATTCTAGAAAAAAACGTGGATAGGAAATATTACGCGTCAGATCATATCCGTAAAAGACGATGGGCCGAACATCAGCCTGCCGTAAGTCCCGCAGTTTGGCATGAAAATAAAGCAGGACACATTTCATCCTATCCATTTTCCTGTGCTTTGCGTGCAGGCGCATCATATAATTATTTGCTGGTTGACGGAGAACGCCGATTAACGCCAAGAGAAATGCTTCGTTTACAAGGTTTTCCTGATTCTTTCAAGATGGTAGTTTCAGAATACCAAACCCGCAAGCAGGCGGGAAATGCCGTGCCTGTCAATATTATTCGAGCGGTTTTTGAGTCTTTTCTTCCCATAATGCTTGAAGATATGAATCAGGTCAATTTATATCCGCAAAACTCTACATATTCAGTTAGCGCTTGCGCGATTTCTACGGGAACATAATGAGCGATTCCAACAAATCCCCTCGCTTACGAACGGTTGATAAGGTTAAACCGCCTTATCCCTTGAATCAACTTCCTTCTGATTTTGGTCAAAAACCTGGAAAGGAAATTGTCTATTTGCCTGCCGCTAAAGCAACGCCATCGCTAGAAGGTTCGGAATGGGAACAAATTTTTTCTTCTTGTATTGGGGCGGACTGGAAACCTTCAAATGTTGGATTGGATGATGTAACTTTTGGAGTTTGCGCTTGGGGCGCAAAGACTGTGAAAGGCACTCATCCGCACAAAGCAGAAATCATAAGGCTTATTTCAGGGCGTAATTCTCCATCATACTCATTTGACCAACAGAAATTAGATGCAGGCGCTCAAGAACCAGGTAATGCTGTCCAAAAAATCTGGAATGCCCGCGTAGAGTCTGTAAGAGCCAGATTTTCACATTTGAGAACCGTCGTGCTTAATAAATCTGATGATTTGACAGAACTGGCAGTCTTTGAAACCGAGACCGTCCTCTAACCACCAGGAAATTTTATCCGGCAAAGGAATCAACGGGATAATTTGGAAGCATACCAAAAAGGTTACTACTCAGCCTGTTTGAGCAAAAACCGCCACCTGTGGCGAAAAAGGCTGAAATTGCGCTCGTTTGTCATATGTAGCCATCCCAAATATGGCGATTTT
>VGNO01000256.1 GCA_016865985.1 Chloroflexota bacterium
TGCTGGGAATGAATGTCAACACGGATTCCGGCCACAATGTCTGCGCGGTGGACACTGGTGAAGGGATCATCGTCCTGGACAATATGGGGGAGATCGTTGGACCATTCCAATCCATCGAAGATGCAGCCCTGCACTACATCAGCGCCGACGGCGCGCTGGGCGCCCTCCGGACATCGCTGGTCGTGGAGATCACGACAGACGAGACCACGCCTTCCGTGCTCGATCTTCCATGGCAAATGATCTGGCGGTCACCCTGATCTCCAGTCATCGAATAAATAACAGCCTCTCCGATAATCGGGGAGGCTGGTATATTTGGGAACGCGAATGATCAGGCTTTCATGTCGGGGGCTTTGGCTTTCGATCGCAGGATTGCCCAGCCGACCACCGCCACCATGACCAGGGCAATACTCCACACGACCCACTGGGTCACGCCGGACCCGCCTGCGTACTTGACGATAATCGGCGCAGCCAGCAGGGAGACCAGGTTGACGACCTTGATCATCGGGTTGAGCGCCGGCCCAGCGGTATCCTTAAGCGGGTCGCCGACCGTGTCGCCGACCACACCCGCCTTGTGCCGTTCCGAACCCTTGCCGGTATTGGCCTTCGGGTCGCGCGGTTCATCCTCGATGGCCTTCTTGGCGTTATCCCAGGCGCCGCCGGCATTGGCCATAAAGACTGCCAGCAATTGCCCACTCAGGATGATCCCGGCGCAGAAACCAGCCAGCGCCTCCACACCCAGCATCAAGCCGAGCGCCAGCGGGGTGAGGACGGAGATCGTCGCCAGCGGGATGAGTTCCTTCTGCGCGGCAGCGGTGGAAATCCCGACCACGCGGGCATAATCCGGTTTGACCTTGCCTTCCATCAGGCCGGGGATCTTGAACTGCCGCCGCACTTCGAGCACGATCAGGCCGGCGGCGCGGCTGACGGCTTTGATGGAAAGCGAACTGAAGAGCCAGGGCAGCGCACCGCCGAGCAGCAGGCCAATGAAGACCGCCGTTTCGGAGACCCGGATGCCGGTATCGCTCAACAGTTGCTCGAACGGGATGGCCTGCCCGGCGGCCAGGGCGGCCGCATTGGCGGCTTCCTGGACCCGACCCACATCGATGAAGAACGAGGCGAACAGGCTCACAGCCGCGATGACTGCCGAGGCAATCGCAACGCCCTTGGTGATGGCCTTGGTCGTATTGCCGACCGCGTCCAGGTCGGCCATGATCTGGCGCGCCTTCTTGGTCTCGGGGTCATCCAGGTCGTGCCAGGCCATCTCGCCGATGCCGTTGGCATTATCCGAGATGGGACCATAGGAGTCCATCGCCACATTGTTGCCGGTATGGCTCAACATGCCGATGCCGATCATGGCAACCGCGTACAGCACGTAGGCGGCGCCTTCGCCATTGTAGAGCAGGAGGGCGAAGACGAAACTGACCACGATCACGATCAGCGCCCAGACGCTCGATTCCATACCGACAGACAAGCCGGAGAGGATGGTGGTGGCTGGACCGGTGGAAGTCGATTCGACGATCTCCTTTACCGGCGGGCGCTTGGTGGCGGTGAAGTAGGATGTCAGAGGGTTGAAAGCCACGGCCAGGACGACGCCAATGGTCGTCAGGGCGGCCAGTTTCCAGTCGTTGGCATAGAAGATCGCCAGCAGGAAAGCCCACAGGATGGTGTTGACGCTGGAGACCTCGTAGGAACGGAACATCGCATCCTCGGCATCGTGCGCGTGCAGGAAACCGAAGATTCCTTTCTTGGGCATCTTTTCCCAGATCGGGACGGTGAACGTGCCCAGGATGGAGGAGATGACGCCGATGGCGCGAATGATGAGCGGGTAGACGATCCATTTCAGGTCGCCAGTGGCAGCCACCAGGGTCAGGCCCAGGATCAGGCCGGAGACGATGGTCACTTCATAGGATTCGAAGATGTCCGCCGCCATGCCGGCGCAGTCGCCGACGTTGTCGCCGACCAGGTCAGCCACCACTGCCGCGTTGCGCGGGTCGTCTTCGGGGATGTCCTTCTCGACCTTGCCCACCAGGTCCGCGCCGACATCGGCAGCCTTGGTATAGATGCCGCCGCCGACGCGCATGAATAACGCCAGCAGCGTACCGCCGAAGCCGAAGCCGAGCAGGGCGTCCGGGGCGGCGGCGCCGAAGATGATGAAGATGACCGTACCGCCGAACAAGCCGAGCCCGTCGGTCAACATGCCGGTGATGGTTCCGGAGTAATAGGCGATGGTCAGGGATTCGTTCAGGCTGCGGCGGGCGGCGGAGGCCGAACGGATATTGGCCTGGATTGCCATCCGCATGCCCAGTTGCCCAACCAGGAGCGAGAACGACGCGCCCATAATGAAGGCGATCGTCCGCCCGATAGCGACCGCGATCTGGGCATTGTCGCCAAATTCATGGGTTGCTTCGAGCGATGGCGGGACAACATAAACACTGAAGAATAATACGATGGTCAGGACAGCGATCAGCGGCAGAATGGTCTTCAATTGCCGGCTGAGGTAGGAATCAGCCCCGATCCGAATAGCGTCCCATACTTCCTGCATTTTCGGCGTCCCCTTGTCCTTTTTAAGGACATTACCGCGCAGCAGCCAGGCATAGATCAGGCTGATGAACGCGGTAAAGACGACGCCAATGATGGCAACCTGCTCAAATGAGTTGAGTCCGTGCCTGGCAAGTCCCAAGATATTCATGTTCCCTCCGGGTATGGAATATAAAAACACCCTGCGGTGTTTCTGCGCAACATCCCTGGGTCCTTTGGCATGTTCCTTTGATTGACGGGGTTGCAGCGCCCCAATTTTACACAACGCACCCTGAAAAGTCAAACAATCCGGCAGATTAATGTTGGATTAGAGTTCGGAGCGCCTACTTGACTTTGGCCTTGTAAATATTGTATAGTGATAACCGGTTGGAACAATTGTCCTTTCCCGGCACTGCTGCCCCAGGCTGCTGTGCCTTTTCTTTCGTCAGACTCGAAGGAATCAAGGAGATTGAATGATACGCGTAACAGGACTCACGAAAGATTATGGTTCCCGGAGGGCGATCGAAAACCTGACCTTCGAAGCCCAGCAGGGTGAAGTGATCGGCTTCCTGGGACCCAACGGCGCCGGCAAGACCACCACCATGCGCATCCTGACCGGGTACATGCCACCCACATACGGCAAGGCCGAGGTGGCCGGTTTCGATGTTGTCGCCGATTCCATCGAAGTCCGCAAGCGGGTCGGCTACCTGCCGGAGACAGTCCCGCTCTACCCGGATATGACGGTCTTCGAATACTTGAAATTCATGGCCGACCTGCGCCACATCCCCAATGTCGAGGAAATGGTCTTCAACGCCCTTGAAGATGTTGGGATGGAAGCACGCGCCGAGGGTTACATCAGCAACCTTTCGAAGGGGATGCGCCAGCGGGTGGGACTGGCTCAGGCCCTGCTGCACAAACCCGAGGCGCTGATCCTCGACGAACCGACCATCGGCCTCGACCCGGCCCAGGTGGTCGAAGTCCGTAACCTGATCCGGGAAGTCGGGCGCGAACGGACTGTCCTCCTGTCCACCCACATCCTTTCCGAGGCGCAGCAATTGTGCGACCGGGTACTCATCATCAATAAGGGTCATGTGGTTGCCGAAGGCACTCCCGAGAACCTGCAAGCCCGCCTGCTGGGGGCCGAGCGCGCCTTCCTGCGCATCCGGGGGGAAACCGAAAACCTGCTACCGAAGTTGA
>VGNO01000257.1 GCA_016865985.1 Chloroflexota bacterium
GCCTGAGGCGCAGGATCTCGGCAGTTGCCAGGAGGCGGTCCTGTGTACGCAACCCACCGCCAGCCAGGCCCGAACTGACGAACAACCCCTCGGCAATCCCACGCTGGTGGAGTTGCATGAAAAGCCTGGCGAATTCGTCGGGACCGAATGTGGCCCGCCGGAAATCCCGCCCGGCGCGGAACGGGCAGTAGAGACAATCGTTCTCGCATGCGGAGGTGAGTTGGGTTTTGAGGAGGCGGATGCGCCGCCCATTGGGCATGACTGCCGGGTGGATGTAGACATCATCGGCGCGGCAAGCCAGCCCGGGTTCGTCCGCGCCTGGCGCAGATTCGCCGTCCAGTTCGAAGGACATTTGGTGGCTCAGCAGTTGTAAACGAGAAACGGAATCCATCTCAAGGGTCCATTACCGAGGATGGCTCATTATAGAACGCATATTCTAGTTTCGTCAATCCTTGCCTGCCATCGATCTTGGGGGAGGTGGGAGGACGGGCAACCCATTGTATAATACAGCGTGGAGGTCTCCTGGCTGATATGGCTTATTTCCGGATTGGCATGATCGCCCGCTGGCGACCGGTCCACCTGGGGCAGGCGGCTATCCTGCGCGCTCTGTGCAGGCGGGGCGACCAGGCGTTGATCGGTATCGGCAGTTCCAACCGGTACAACCTGCGCAATCCTTTCACCCTGGAGGAGACCTGTAACATGTTGAAGTTGACCCTGGTGGAATTTACCAATTACACCCTGCTGCCGGTTCCAGACCTGGATGACGGTCCGCGCTGGCGGGAACAAGTCCTGCGCCTCTTCGGGGCGTTGGATGTGTTCGTCAGCGACAATCCCTACGTTACCAGCCTGTTGCAGGGGGATTACGAGATCATCAAGCCTGTCACCCTCGTGCCGGAGGATGAGCAGTGTCCCATCGATGGCAGTATGGTTCGGCATGCCATGGCGCGTGGCGATGGCTGGCAGGCGCTTGTACCGCAAGCCGTCGCCGAGTATATCCGTTCGAGTGAATTGGACCAGCGGTTCCGCCGGGAATTCGGCCTTGAAGCCCTGGCATTGCAGTCCGTCATTTCCTGAGCCCATAGCCCAGAAAGGATAACTTTATGTACTCGTGGGATGAAGATACCAGCAAGTGGTATGGTTCGGCAAAATACACTTACCGCTCCAGCGGTTCGGAAAAACGTCTTGCGGCTTCTGAAAGAGCCAAGGCGGCAGGGCCGCGTACCTACCAGGGCAGGAGCGGGCCGATTGAAAAAGTGATCGATCCGCAGAAACGCATCCGATCTACCTCGGCCAACCCGCTCATCGTCGCCATCGATGTGACAGGATCCATGGCTTCCTGGCCTTTCGAGATCTTCGACCGCCTGCCGCTGCTTTTCAACACCCTGTCACAGTATCGCCCTGACCTCGAGATCTGTTTTGCAGCCATCGGCGACGCCGCCGTGGACCGTTGGCCGTTACAGGTGACGACTTTTGCCAGCGGTTTCGATCTCGAACAGCTGCTGGGCTCGCTCTTCGGCGAAGGCGCCGGTGGGGACGCTCCGGAGAGTTATGGATTATTCGCCCACTGGGTCAATACCCATGTCGAAATCGAAAATGCAGCCGACATGCCCTTCCTGATCGTCTTCGGGGATGTCCACATGCATCCCAGCATCCCCCGCGCCCAGGTCATGAAGTATCTGGGGGATGATCCCCAGGCTGATGTGGACGCCATCGACGAATGGCGGAAGTTGACGAAACGCTGGAACACCTGGTTCCTGCGCCGTCCATCCGGGAAGCGCGGCGACCAGGTGGACCAGCAATGGGCGGAAGCCATCGGCGAACAGAAGATCTTCCGCATCGAGGACGAACAACGGGCGGTCGACTATGCCATGGGTCTCATCGCCCGTTCGTGGGGTAATTTCTCCGATTTCCGGGAGAATATGCTGGCCAGACAGAGCGAGGATAAGGTCAGCCAGGTGAGCAAGCCAATCGAGATGATCTGCCCGCGCTGCGGTGGGCCAATCCCGGTAAATGCCAGCGGACAGTTCACGTGTGGCTATTGCGGGATCACCTTGAAGATTTAAACGCCAAGATGCAACTTCGGGCGATTGTCACCGCGCCTCCTTATGCGGGTTTCCTTCCCGTTGTCGCGGACCATCCGTTGGTGTGTGGCCTGCGGCTGAATACTGTCATGCCGCTCAAGGAAGGCCCGCAGGAGGTATTGAAACGTCTGAGCAACCTCGGCCAACCGCTGTGGGTGGATTTAAAGGGCCGCCAGTTGCGGGTCGTGGGCGCAGCCATCCCACCTTATACAGAGATACGCATCAGCCACCGCATCCGAGTCGAGACACCGGTTGATGCATTTTTCTCGGATGGCAACGAGATCGCCCGCGTGGCGGCCGTGGACGGGGACCGGCTCATCCTGGAGGAAGGCCCGCGCCGCCTGGTCGGACCGGGCGAATCGATAAACATCATCCACCCATCCCTGGAGATCGAAGGCAGCCTGACCGAGACCGACATTGCCTATCTTGATGCGATGCAAAGCCTTGGCCTGGACAAGGTCATGCTATCGTATGTAGAAAACCCGGCTGATATCGAGCAGGTCCGGCGTCTGCTGCCGGATGCGGTGGTGATGGCAAAGATCGAGTCCCGTCGCGGCCTGGCATATGTACGTGAACATGGTTGCCGGCATGGAAACCTGGTAGCAGCGCGCGGCGACCTCTACGTCGAAGTTAAGCGCCCCCACCAGATCATATCCGCTCTGCAGCAGGTGATACGCGCCGATCCACAGGCAGTTGTGGCAAGCCGTCTCTTTGACTCGCTGGCATACCAGCCGGCGCCGTCGTGCGCAGACATCGGGGATGCGGCATTTCTACTGACTCTCGGTTACCGCACTTTCTTATTCGGCGACCAGGTCTGCCTGCGGCGAGATTCGATCGTGGAAGCCTTGAATTTGCTGGAGGCTGTCAGGCGGGAATTTGCCAGGGATGACGGGATATGAAACTCGGACTGGCCCAGGTCAATCCGACCGTTGGCGATCTCGAGGGGAATGTTCTTCGTTGCCTGGAAGCCATCCGGAAGGCCTCGAAAATGGGGGCGGACCTGGTCCTGCTGCCGGAAATGGCGATACCGGGTTATCCACCACGCGACATTCTTTTCGACGACAGTTTTGTGGAAGCCACGCTCGAAGCAACTCGCGACCTGGCCCGCAGGGCCCGTCGCCTGGCGCCGGCGCTCGTCGGCTCTATACAACGCTCCGGGCAGGCGCAGACCGGACATCCCGGACTGTACAACACGGCCTGCCTCCTCCAGGCAGGGATCGTCTCCCCCGCCGCCCACAAACGTCTCCTGCCGGGATATGATGTATTCCATGAACCGCGCTGGTTCCTGCCCGGAACAGGCAGCGTCCCGCTCTCGTTGGGCGAACATAAGATCGGCGTACTGGTTTGCGAGGATCTCTGGGATGAAGGATATCCCTCCCACCCGCCACTGGAATTGATGGAGGCCGGGGCGGATACCTTCCTCGTACTGGCAGCCATGCCATTTCGAAGTGGGGCATTGAGCGAGCGCCTGCACCATGCCAGGGACTTACAGGCGCCTGTAGCCTTGGCCAACCTGGTCGGCGGAAACGATGAACTCATCTTCGACGGCCGCAGTTTTG
>VGNO01000258.1 GCA_016865985.1 Chloroflexota bacterium
CGCCCCTGAGATGACGATGCGGATCTCCTCGTGCTTCTTGCCCACCAGTTCCAGGGCGTTCGCCAGCGCCGCGGACGAGATGATCGCCGTCCCGTGCTGGTCGTCGTGGAAGACCGGGATATCGAGCATGCCTTTGAGGGTTTCCTCGATGTAGAAGCATTCCGGGGCCTTGATATCCTCGAGGTTGATCCCGCCGAAGGTGGGGGAGATGGCTGCCACAACCTTGATGATCTCATCCGGGTCGTGACTGTCGACTTCGATATCGAACACATCCACATCGGCGAATTTCTTGAAGAGTACGCCCTTGCCTTCCATGACCGGCTTGGAAGCCAGCGCGCCGCGGTCGCCCAGGCCGAGGATGGCCGTGCCGTTGCTGACCACTGCCACCAGGTTGCCCTTGGAAGTGTATTCATATGCCAGGTTGGCATCTTTTTCGATCTCCAGGACCGGCACGGCCACGCCGGGCGAGTAGGCCAGGCTCAGGTCCCGCTGGGTGTCCATCGGTTTGGTGGGAACGATGGCAACTTTGCCGGGTTTCCCGTTCAGGCGGTGGTACTCCAGCGCCTCTTCATTCGTGATCTTAGCCATAGCGCCTCCGATAAATATTGGGTTTGCCCGGCAATTATGTCACAAATTGATGGGCTGCGATAGTCCATTTTGTCATCTGCCGGGCGGGACGCTTATCGCATGCCTGTTTCCCCGGCTGGTATTGGCTGCCAGAAAACACCCGTTATCATGTATAATTCACCTGCATCCGGTCTGGATGTTATGGATCGCCGTTATCCCTGGGGACAGGGAACGGCCACGGCAAATTAAACGGAAAATGGAAACCCTGCCCGTCATGGTTGGGCACACAAACGAAGTCAAGTTATCCTGGATGAAAGCGCCTGTATGTTATGCAGGATGAATAACCTGCCAACCGACGACTTCACCACCAGCCTTGGTAACTGACCTGACCCCTCCCCGGGCCAGACCCAACGGACGCGTATCCTAAGCGGGGCGCGTGCGGGCAATCTCCAAACCCATCCACAGCCGTGGCCGCAACAGGCGGTCTGCGGCTGTGTGTGTTTAATGGCCGTCCGCTTTCGAGGAAGGACCATGCCAAAGATCAGCGCGATCACACCGCAGAAGCGGAACCCGCAGCGGGTGAATGTCTACCTGGACGGCGAATTTGCTTTCGGCCTGACCCGCATCGTGGCTGCCTGGTTGAGCGTTGGGCAGGAATTGAGCGATGGGAAGATCGCCTCCTTGCAGGCCAACGACAACCGGGAAATGGCTTTCCAGAAGGCGCTGCATTTCCTGAGTTACCGTCCGCGCTCCAGCATGGAAGTGCGCCGGAACCTTGAAAAACACGAAATTCCTCCGGCGCTCATCGAGGAGACCATCGAGCGCTTGAAGCGCGGCGGGTTGGTCAACGACGAGGCGTTCGCGCAGGCCTGGGTCGAGAATCGCAACGAGTTCCGGCCGCGCAGCCGCTCCGCCTTGGCGTTGGAACTGCGCCGCAAGGGGCTGGATGGCGAAGTCATCCAGGCCGCTTTGGATGAAAAAGTGGACGAGGAAGCCCTGGCTTTGGCAGCGGCGCGCAAGTACACCCGCCGTTTGGAGGGATTGGAGTGGCCGGAGTTCCGCCAGAAACTGGGCGGATTCCTGGCCCGGCGCGGTTTTTCTTATTCGATCATCATCCCGCTGCTCTCTCGAGTCTGGCAGGAATGCCGGGCGCAGGATGGCGGGTAGAACTTACAGAAAACGAGGAACCTATGAACCCCATCATTTACCTGGTTGCCGGGTTGACCCTGCTGCTGGGATTGGCGGTTGGCTACTTCATCAGCCGCCTGCAATACGACCGGGCGCAGCGCAGGCAGCGCGACGCGGCCGAAAAGATGCTCTCCGACACCCGCGAGCAGGCGCGCAAGATCGAGATCCAGGCGCGCGACGACGCCCTCAAGATCGTCCAGAGTTCCGAAGCCGAGGTCTCCCGGCGCCGGGCGGACCTGGGACGGGAGGAGGATCGCCTGCAGAAGCGCCGCGCCGAACTGGATACGCGGGTGGAACGCCTGGAGCAGCGCGAGCAGAACCTGAACAAGCGCCAGAGCGCGGTGGACAAGCGCGCCAATGATGTCGAGAAATTGCACGAAACGCAGATGGAGGAACTGCAACGCATCGCCCAAATGACCTCCGATGATGCCAAACAGGTGCTCCTGGGCGAGGTCGAGAAGGAAGCCCGGGCGGATATGGCGCGCATCATCCGCCAGATCGAGACCGAAGCGCGTGAGGAAGGCGAGAGACGCGCCCGCAAATTGATCACAGATGCCATCCAGCGCGTCGCCACGGACAATGTTTCCGAGGTGGCCACCTCCCTCGTCCCCCTGCCGAACGAGGAGATGAAAGGCCGCATCGTCGGGCGTAATGGGCGCAATATCCGCGCTTTCGAGCAGGCAGCCGGCGTGGACGTGATCGTGGACGATACACCCGAGGCTGTGACCATCTCCTGCTTCGACCCGGTACGGCGTGAGATCGCCCGCCGTTCGCTGGCGCGCCTGATCCTGGATGGGCGCATCCACCCGGCGCATATCGAGAAGATCCTGGACGATGAACAGAAGGCGATGGAAAAGATCATCGCCGAGGCTGGCGAACAGGCCGCCTTCGATGCCGGCGTCACCAGCCTGCACCCGGAAGTGCTGCGCATGATGGGCCGCTTGAAATTCCGCACCTCCTACGGCCAGAACCAGCTGGCGCATGCCGTGGAAGTATCCAAACTGGCCGGCATCCTGGCCGCCGAACTGGGCGCCAATGTTGATATTGCCCGCCAGGGCGGGTTCCTGCACGACCTGGGCAAGGCCATGGACCACAACCAGGAGGGCACCCACGCCATGCTGGGCGCTGAATTCGCCAAGCGTTACGGCGTCCAGGCGCAGGTGGTGAATGCCATCGCTGCCCACCACCACGAAGTGGAGCAGGAAACGGTCGAGGCGGTCATCGCCGAATCGGCGGACGCCATCTCAGGGGCTCGCCCCGGGGCGCGCCGTGAAGACCTGGAAGCCTACATCAAGCGCATCCGCGCCCTGGAGGACATGGCCAATTCCTTCAAAGGCGTCAGCCAGTCCTACGCCATCCAGGCCGGGCGCGAAGTACGCATCATCGTCAAGCCGGAAGAAATCGACGACCTGGCGTCCACCCGCCTGGCGCGGGACATTGCCAAGAAGATCGAGGAGACGATGCAATATCCCGGCCAGATCCGGGTGACGGTCATCCGCGAGACGCGGGCGACGGAGTATGCGAAATAGAAAGTAGGGTCTCTTGAGTTCGAGTATGTAAACGAGAACCTCCCGCTTATCTACTGGCGGGAGGTTTTGATGGGTGGCTGTGTTGTGGTTTACCAGGCCTTCACGAACGGATTGGTTCCCTTCTCCTCCCTCACGGTTGTTTCTCCGCCATGCCCGGAAAAGATCCTTGTCTGCTCTGGCAGGGTGGGGGTGGGAGAAAAAGTGATGGTGGGGATCACTGTAGAAGTAGCCGTCTGGCTCGGCGTTGGGGTCTCGCTTGCGGTGGGCGGGGCGATTGGCGCGGTCTCACCCGCCGGTGGCACAACGCAGCCAACCAGTATCCACAGGACAGCCACTG
>VGNO01000259.1 GCA_016865985.1 Chloroflexota bacterium
TGATCATCGCCCCCACGCCGATGAAGATCAGGAGCGGGAAGAGTTCGGCGCTGATGCCGGCCTGGTAGAGCACGCCGAACAAGCCCGAACCATCGGTCATGCCGGTCAGGGGGATGTTTGCCAGCATGCAGCCGAAACCGATCGGCAGGAGCAACACCGGTTCGTATTCCTTGACGACCGCCAGTAGCGCCAGCGCCGCTCCCACCCCCAGCATGACGGCATTGCCCCAGGTGAAGGCGGCCAGGCCTTTTGCCAGTTCGGTCAGTAATGCCTGGAGGTCCATTATTCGAACTCCACCAGCAACTGCCGGTGCTGCACCGTCTGGCCCAGGCTGACGTGCACCGCCGCCACCGTCCCACCGCCGCTGGCGCGGATGGCGTTCTTCATCTTCATCGCCTCGATCACCAGCAGCGGTTCCCCGGCTTGCACCAGGCTCCCCGGCTGGATGTGGATATCGACCACCGTGCCGGGCAGCGGTGAATGGATGGACTTTTCCCTCAAGCCGGACGGCAGTCCATTTGCTTGCGGCTGCGCCCCGGACCCGGGGCCTGTTTCAACCTGGGGACGGGTTGCAGGCCGCGACTCCGTCTCCGGCCAGACCTCGAAGGACTCATCACCGATGTGGGCGATGACCGGCCGCTTGTTGAGGTCATCGATCCCAACCGTGTAGGTGTTCCCGCCGATCTTGACATTGAATATCATGGGAATTATTCTCCGTGTTTCATCTGGCGCGTGCGGGTACTCAACTGCCATGCGCTGACAATGGCGGTGGGTGGGCTTGGGAAGCGCGCCAGCCGCGCCGGACCCTGCTGGGCTGCCAGGGCGGCGGCAACGGCCAGGGCGGCTGCCCGTTCTTTTTCGTCAGTGGATGATGGCGCCGCCTCTCGCTTCCACGCCGGCCTTTCGGCGGTCAGGCTGGTCAACCCGAGCATCAACAACCAGAGCAGGACAAGGGCGGCGAAGACCAGTCCCATTCCGATCAGGGTAATCCACAATGCTTGCAAGATCAGTTCATTCATCGGTTCCTCCTCGAGGACGGCAGCCGGAAATCCGCAGGCAGGGAATTTGCCTGCTCCTCCGGTCTCGCCCATCTCATTCCGGGCTGTTGCCGTGTTTCCGGGGCGGGGCCGGGGCATATTTGTCCCTCAGGGCGCCCAGGGCGGCGATGACCTTGGCGCGTGTCTCGCGCGGTTCGATGATATCGTCGATGTACCCGGTGCTGGCGGCATAGTAGGGGTTGCTGAACTTCTGGCGGTACGCGGCTGCCAGGCGTTTGTGTTCGGCCTTCGGGTCGGCGGCGTTCTCGATTTCCCTTTTGTACAGGATGTTGACCGCCCCTTCTGCGCCCAACACGGCAATCTCGGCGCTCGGCCAGGCCAGGTTCAGGTCTGTGCCGAGGTACTTGCTGCTCATCACGACATAAGCGCCGCCGTAGGCCTTGCGGGTGATGACGCTGATCTTGGGAACAGTCGCTTCGGAATATGCGAAGAGCACTTTTGCCCCGTGCCTGATGACGCCGCCGTGTTCCTGCGCCACACCGGGCAGGAAGCCGGGCGAGTCCACGAAGGTGACGATCGGGATGTTGTAGCAGTCGCACATGCGGACGAAGCGCGTGATCTTGTCGGATGAGTCGATGTCCATCACACCCGCCATGATCGAAGGCTCCTGGGCGACGATCCCGATGCTGTGGCCTCCCAGGCGTGCCAGGCCGATGATGGCATTCCTGGCCCAGGCTGGTTGCAGTTCGAGGAAGGAGTCCTTATCCACGATGGTCTGGATGACTTCGTGCATATTATATGGGATCGATGGGTCGACCGGTACGATGTTGTTGAGGAAATCATCCATCCGCAGCGGGTCATCCTCCGGTTGGGTGAAGGGCGGGTTTTCCACGTTGTTGGATGGGAAGTAACCCAGGACGCGCCGTACCAGGTCCAAGGCGTCCATCTCGGAGCGGGTGGCGAGGTGGACGGTGCCGCTGATCGCCATGTGGATGTCCGCCCCGCCGAGCGACTCGGGGTCCACGATCTCGCCAGTGACAGCCTTGATCACATCCGGCCCGGTCAGGAACATGAACGACTGTTTCTCGACCATGATGATCAGGTCCTGCAGGGCGGGGGAGTAGGCCGCGCCTCCGGCGCACGGTCCCAGCATGACGCTGATCTGGGGGATGACGCCCGAATACTGGGCATTGCGGCGGAAGATCTCGGCATACCCGCCTAGGGCTTTGACACCTTCCTGGATGCGGGCGCCGCCTGAATCGATCAAGCCGATGATGGGTGAGCCATTGCGCAGCGCCAGGTCCATGATTCGGCAGATCTTGTGGCTCTGCATCTCGCTCAATGTCCCGCCATAGATGGTGAAATCTTGTGCGTATAGATATACAGGACGACCATCGATCTGCCCATAACCTGTGATGACACCATCGCCGAGGAAACGTTCCGGCGCTAAATTCATCTCGTCCCCCTGGTGGGTAATAAAAGGTTCTATCTCATGGAAGGTATCCTGATCGAGCAGGGCTTCAACCCGTTCACGGGCGGTAAGTTTGCCTTTGGCGTGCTGCTTGGCGATCCGGTCTGCGCCGCCCCCCTGGCGGGCTTTGGCGCGCATGGTTCGCAGTTCCAGGATGCGGGGGTCTTCATTCGTCATGGTGTTCCTTTCAGTGACAAGGCGCTTATTGTGATTAAAAGCACAAATCGCCGCAGTATAGCAGGGGAAAACTGGCAGGGATAGTTATACAAGTCAGGGGAAAGAGGCGCCTTTCGGTACCTGTTGCCCCCGCTCCATACCGCCGGAGTTCAATCTGCATTTCCGCCATAGACCCTGCAATGCTCCCGGAGCAGGTTGGCCTCGCGTTCCACCAGCGCACTGCGGGGTGAATTTCCCAGTTCTGCACCCGCTATGGGTGGGGCGAAACTCAGGCAGGGCGACACATACAGGCTCCCCGGCCGGAAGAGTTGCTGGATCACCTGCCCGAACTCGGCCAGGCGACGCCTTTCCATCCCCCCGCGTTGCAGCCAGGTCAGTGGGTGACGCGCCCACTTCGGGTCGACGATATGGCTGACCGCTGTCAGCAGGATGCGGGTGGATGGCGCGTAACGCAGGAACAGGCTGGCGGCTTCCGTCCAGCGCTGGAGGCTGGCGAGCGCGCCGGGGTAGACCGCCGGGTCCGGGTCGATCGTTCCACTACCCATCAGGAGGACCGAACCGCCGGATTTCAGGTAACGCACGGCAGAAAGCAGCCCGGCCATCCGCCCGGCGGCATCCCGGACATTGAACGGGATGAAGAATGCGCGCTGGCTGAAATTGCGCAATGTATGGAAGATGGGCAGGTCGGACACGACCAGCCTCAGGTCCGGGCGCGGGATCTGCGAGGCGATCACCAGGGCGTCGTAAGCCCCGGGGTGGTTGGAGAGCAGCAGGAGCGGTCCGTTGTTCGGGATGTTCTCCTGGCCTCGCACCGCGATCCCCCGGCACCAGTTGGTCAGCGACCATTCGGCCGCCTGTTTCAGGCCGGATTCGTCGATCATCCGGTCGAAAGTCAGGCTGATCCCGGCCAGCCTGCGGACCGCCTTGTTCAGGAGCAAGCCGCACAGTCGGCGCCAGCCTGGTGTTTGCG
>VGNO01000260.1 GCA_016865985.1 Chloroflexota bacterium
ATGAACTTACAAATTTGTAAGGAATAGTCTGAAGACACGTTTTGATTTACCTCTCATATTTTCAGAAAGCAAAAACGGAGAGGACATATGAAACAATTAATCGTTCTTGGAACTTGTCTCATGCTTCTGCTATCTGCCTGTTTGCCGGGTGGGGGAAACTCGGGGCAAGATAGCGCAGCCCAGACCCAGGCGATGCCGGACATGGCTGCGACCGCCATTGCTCAAACCGCAGCCGCCAACCAATCCCGACCGCCGCAGCAACCTGCCGCGCCGACCAACACCCCGATCCCACCGGTCACTGCCACCGCCCTTGTGAACGCCAACTGCCGTTCAGGTCCGGATACCATATTTGACTTCCTTGCCACCCTTAAGCAAGGCGAATCAGCCAGCGTGGTCGGGATGAATGATACATTCGGAGACTGGTGGCAAGTGGAACTGAATGATGGCATACAATGCTGGATCCAGGCTGATAGCCTAACCTTTACCGGCGATACCAACAGTGTAGCCTTTGTAGCCTCCCCGCCCACACCCACCCCCAAACCGAAACCCAGCTGGGCAGGCGCCTGGAACACCCTGCACATGTATAACAGTTCCGATCCAACGAATTTACTTGATTTTAATATCAATATCGTACAAACCGGCAACACACTAACCTTCAGTTGGCCTGCTTTCGGGAATACATATAATGCACTCCTAACACTGAGCGAAGATGGGCTGACCGCAACCGGACGCGGTCAAAGGTCAGGCGGTGGGGACGAGATCCAAATCATCTTTGTTATGCTGGAAACCAACCATGACCAGTTCCGAGGTCAGTGGTATCTGATAAGCAGTCCATCATTCAACGGAGACTGGTGCGGCAGCAGGAATGGTGAAGATAAACCAAACCCCTGCCGCAATGGATAGGAAAAGATCAATCGGTCGGATATGACAAGGCCGCCAATACTTGGCGGTCTTGTCATTTTATCCTCACTTCCACACGGAGAAGGTATCGGCAGGTTTGTATGGATAACCGCTCAGCCCTTGAAGGGGTTGAAATCAGTGTCCCGATCGTAGACATCCTCAGTTTCCGCTTTTTTCAAACTTCTAACCACCTGGTAGGTTACCGGTGTGAGGATGACCTCGATCCCTACTTTGAACAGGTAGTTCGTCAATGCCAGGGCCAGGAACAGGCTCCAGGGGAAAACGCCGAAGGCCGAGGCGATTGCCACGAAGACTACCGTATCCACCAGTTCACCCACGACCGTGCTGCCGATGGTGCGCGTCCAGAGCCAGCGCCCGTTGGTCAGGACTTTCATTTTTGCCAGGATGAACGAATTGGAAAACTCACCGGACCAGTACCCTGCCAGGCTGGCCAGGACGATCCCGCCGCTGGACATGCCGCCCAGGATCGCCAGGTAGGCGGCATCGCCGGCATACGCCTGCCACTGGGATTCGCCCGGCATGATCTTCACCAGCCAGAAAACGGCGGCGCTCAAAGCCAGGCAGCCGAAACCAGCCCAGATGACGCGCCGCGACCGCCTATATCCGTATACTTCGGTCAAAATATCGCCGAAAATGTAACTGACAGGGAAGAGCAGCGTCCCGGCATCGAATGCCAGCGGGATGCCGCCGAGAGAGACACCCCAGTCCACGATCTTGGCAGATGAAGCGATATTACTCACCACGAGTACTGTCACGAAGACGGACATGATCCAATCGAAATAGCGATACTGTTTCTGCATCATGCCTCCGTTTCCTGGCCGGGGCCTGGCGCTACGACCGCTTTCCCGGTCGCAACCATCCTGCAAAAAGCGCACAGGCCGGGAGCGGAGGTCGGCTGGCCGCAGTTGGCGCAGGGTTGTAATTCCTGTTGAACATCCTCCCGCCCGGCGAACAGACCCGCCTTACGCGCTTCCAGGAACCTGAGATAGAAAGCCAGTTTGGCGCCGGGGCGTTCATGCTCCAGGTCGTTCAACAACTGCTTGTTGAATATGGACGTGGAACCGGCCGCGAAGGGACATTCATCATAGACATACTCGATCCCTCGCAGGATGGCATAGGCAGCCATCTCACGCTCGTAGAAGCGGCAGAGCGGTTTGACTTTGCGCGCCAGGCCCGGCGTCCCGGGCAGCGCCGGCCCCTGCCGCAGCAGGTATTCCCCCGACCAGGTCAGTGTGTTGCCCAGCAGGACGGCCGCCTCGTCGTCGAGGTTGTGGCCGGTCGCCAGGACATCGTACGCCATATCGCGGGCGATGCGGTTCATCACATGCCTTTTTGTCAGGCCGCAAACAGAACAGGGTTTTTCCTTGCCGCGATGGGTGCGGGCGGCAATCGCAGGGATGGTCTCGCCGTAAACCTCTGCGACATCCACGACATGCAACTTCATTCCCCGCTCCGAGGCGAACTTCTCGTTCAAGCGGCGGGACTCGGTCGAATAATGAAGCCCTTCGTCAATGCCCAGGCCGATATACAGGCCATCGGCTTGATAACCAAGGCGGATTAGGATATCCCAGAGAGAGAGCGAATCCTTGCCGCCGGAGACAGCCACCAACACCTTCTCATGGCGGGTGAACATTTCATATTTTCTGATGATCCGTTCAGTTTGGGCCGGGACCCATTCCAGGTAATGTTCCTTGCAGAGCGCCAGTTTATGCTGGCGCATGTTGACTGTCGCCTTTTGGCTGCAGTTCCGGCATTTCATGGCTGCAACTTTACCCGCCGGAGATGACTGCCACCAGGCGGATCGTCTCCCCCTCCACCAGGATCTCATCCTCTTCGATCAACTCCCCATTGCGGGTTGCCAGCACCGCCTCCGGCAGGATCGCGATCTTGTCGAGGGCCGCCTGCAAAGTCATGCCGGGACGGACCTCGAATTCCCGCTCGCGCAGGACGATCCGCACCATGGCGCGCCTCAATCCAGGAACTCCAGGTAACGCGGAGCGCCCGGGACCCGCCCGGCGTATTCGCCATGGTATTCCTCGGGCAGGAGGGCTGCGATCTGCCCCATGATCTCGTCCACCATCTCCTGACGCGCCTCACGGCTGGTCTTCTGCCTGTCTCCGGCTTTCAAGCGGAACGGTTTACCGACCCGGATGTGAAAATCCGTGCGCCTGCCGCGTTTGATGTTGGAAGAGAAATCCTCGGCTCCCCAGTGCGCCATCGGCAGGATCGGCGCGCCGGAGCGGAGCGCCACCAGCGCCACGCCGGGACGGGCACGCAGCAGCCGCCCGTGACGGGAACGCGTCCCTTCCGGGGAGAGCGCCAGGATGCCGCCCCTCTCGAGAACTTCCAGGCCGCGCCGCATGGCTTCCAGGTCCGCTTCGCCGCGCCGGATGGGGATGGCCTGCCAGAGATCGAAGAGCCAGCCCATGAACTTGTTGTCCCAGGTCTCGATCTTGGCAAAGCCGGTCAGGGGCCGCGGCTGGAGATGGGCGAACATCAGCGGCACCTCCAGCGAGCCGATATGGTTGGTGACCAGGATGAGCGGCCCGCGACGCGGCACCTGTTTCAGCGGGGCGCGGTCGATGCGGCACAGGATGGATGTCCCAAATTGGACGATCCCAACCAGGGTGCGCCCGGCCAGGTTCA
>VGNO01000261.1 GCA_016865985.1 Chloroflexota bacterium
GCCTATGCGAGCGCGCCGTGATATTGGATCAGGGCCGCCTGGTGGCGGATGGTCCTTTTCAGAAAGTCCTGGGCAATCCCGTTCATCTTGCCCGCTATGGACTGCGCCGCCCGGTGGAAAAGGATCCTGTCCCCTGGAACCAACTGCTGAAGCCCAACGGTCACCCCGAACCCGGCAGCGCTCCATTGGTGGAAATGAAGGAGGTCACTGCAGGCTATCGAAACAAGCCGGTTCTCCAGGACCTGAACCTCACCCTCCATGCAGGGGAGTTCGTGGCATTGGTGGGCGATAATGGCTCCGGCAAGACAACCTTGGCCTTGACTGTATCCGGTCTACTTCGCCCGCGGCATGGAAAGATTACCTTCCCCGCAACCAAACGCCTGCGTCCCGGGTTGGAGATCGCTCTTTTATTCCAAGATCCACTCGACCAACTCTTCACCGACAGCGTCGAGGAGGAGGTCGCCTTCGCCCCCTGCAACTACGGCCGGTTCGACCAACTGCAGCATGAGCAGACCCTCTCGAAAAGCGACCTGCTACCCCTCCGTCGCCGGCCACCCCTGACGCTTTCCACCGGGCAACAACAGCGTACAGCGCTGGCTTCCTGCCTCTCGCTTGCACCGCGTTTGCTCATCCTGGATGAACCAACTCTCGGACAGGATTGGAAGCGCCTGGAGGATATGATGGCATTCCTGCAGCAATTGAACGCATCCGGCACAACCATTTTATTGATCACTCACGATTATAAACTGGTACACCGCTATGCCCGACGGGTGATATTAATTGAAAACGGGCACATTGCACTGGATGGGCGTGTTCCTGCCCGGGGTAGAGGACGCCGGGCGAAAGTAAACACGCCTGTCCACTCAGAAACAAATCCCCATGCACAACTGGAGGTAATATGAAATTTACCACTCGTCAACTGGTGACCCTGGCGATCTTTGGCGCACTGTGGGGCGTCGTGGAGATCAGTCTCGGGTCAGCGCTTAAGGCGCTCAACATTCCCCTCAGCGGGGCCGTGTTATCTGCCATTGGCGTAATGATTGCGCTCATAGCCCGCCAGTTGGTCCCGCTCCCCGGCGCTACACTCTTCGTCGGGGTGGTTGCTACAATTCTCAAACTGTTCAGCATCGGGAGCGTCATCATTGGTCCCATGATTGCCATTATGATGGAAGCCCTGCTGGCAGAAATCATCCTGTCCCTTATCAAAAAACCCAACCTGCCCGCCTGCTTGCTGGCGGGAGCATCCGGTTCACTTTGGTCGCTGGTGCAGCCGTTCTTCACCGGCATACTGCTGTTCGGTCGGGATCTGTTTACCATCTGGCTCAGCCTGCTCGATACCGGCGAGCGGATATTCGGACTGGATCCAAATGCAGCCTGGATCATCGTACTCGTTCTGGTGTTGGCGCACTCCCTGATCGGCATGACGGGGGGCTGGCTGGCGCGTAGTGTAGGCAAACTCCTGCTCGCCCGCATGCCCGCATTACAACCGCAACAACCTCCATCCTGAACCTTCAAAAAGGAGATACTCATGAAACCAACCTTATTTCTTACCCTCTTACTGGCGCTCCTGGTGGCAGCCTGCGCTTCGGCTGGCGGGGATGAAAACGACGGCGCATCTGTCCTGCTGGTGACCGACGGCGCCAACGAGAAGCGCTACACGGCTGAAGACCTTCAGGCGCTGGGCGCCGGGCAGGCATCCTTCCTCGATGTTGCCTACCTGGGCATTCCACTCGCAGTATTGCTGCAGGATGCCGGTTTTGACCCACAAACGCTGCGGGCCGTGAAGGTCACAGCATTGGATGGCTATTCGGTCAACTATGAACCGGATTTCTTCCTGCTTCCCGATACCCTGGTCTCTTATGCGCGGCTGGATGGTCCTTTGGCGGAGGATGAACTGCCATTCCGCATGGTACTGCCGGCGGGTGAGGGAAAACAGAATGTCCGCCAGCTCGTGGAGATAAAAGTCATCCCGTGAACCTGGCCCGTTCAGGCACGATGAAAGAGACGTGGCGGACCGGTCAAACCTGGCTGGGCAGCCTGGGTCACCTGGCGCTGCTCGCATGGATGATGTCCATGGTGCTACTGGCGCCGGTGGAGCGCATATTGCCTGCAGCCGGGCTGTGCCTGTTCGCAGCGCTCCTGCTGTACCCTGCCTCATTCCGCCGCCTGCTGCGCGGGCGCACCATGCTGCTTTTAGGCATGGTCCTGGTTGCCAGCCTGTTATTTGGAGGCGCTTCTACCGGTGAGCAAGTGGCAGGGTTGCCATCATACCAGGCTGGGTTGATCAGCGGCATGCAAATGGTGTTGCGAGCGGTGGTGCTGCTCCTGGCGATGGATGGTTTCTCCGCCTCGGTGCAAATCCCGGAAGTTGCCGGCGCAGTGGAACGTATGGGTCTACGCGGCCTTGGCTTTTCGATCGGGGTAGCATTCAACCTGCTACCCAACTTGAGGGATGCTGCCACGAATACCTGGAACAGTCTCCGGATGCGCGGCGGTCTCCGTCGCCGCCGCCTGCACAGCCTGCGCCTGATGCTGGTCACCATCCTGACAAATGCCCTGCGGCGCGGTGAGGAAATTGCGTTGGCGGCTGAATCTCGGGCCTACACGCCTGAATGCAGCCGGCTCATCCCCCTGAGGCGCGGCAGGCTGGATTTATGGCTGGCCCTGCCGCTTTTGGGTATCCTCTTGCTCGTCCTGTTGCCGGCATGAAAACAATCAAATATCCATCCCCATCGTCACCATTGTCGCACACTCCGACTTGGGGAAGATCACTTTCATGGAAATGTTGATCCGCGCACTATGCCGGCGCGGGATACGTATGGCAACCATCAAGCGCCATTCCCACTCGGGTTTCGAGACCGACCAAACCAGCAGGGATTCGTGGCGACATGCCAGGGCAGGGAGTCGACACGTTGTCGCTGCCGCGCCTGATAAAATCGCATCCTACCGTCTCCTTTACCATGAACTGAGCCTCGATGAAATTGCATGCGAGATCCGTGGAGTAGAACTGATCCTGGGGAGGGCTACCGGCATGCCAACATGCCCACCATCGAGATTGTCCGGGCAAACCATGGACTGGGCCGCATTACCGGCTTGAACTCGCTCTTCGCGCTGGTCACGGACACACCACTGCCCGACCCACTCCCCCAGTTTGGCCTTGACGATGCAGCCTCCGTTGCTGACCTGATCGAAGAGCGGATTTTCCGGAGGAGATGATTTATCGAACCAGCAGGCTGCTGAGGCAGCACGGATGGCGTATCCTGCCGGTTGGAGAAATAGGAAGAAATCCGGCGAACCGCCGACGCGCCAGGCAAGCATTGTAAGACCCAATCTTATTGTCAGGTGTAATATGAAGTTGCCATATCCAGCATGCTGAATAGACGGTGATCATCGACACTTAATATTTCATATATCCGCCGGGTGTCGGTGAATAAAGAAAAACGGCACACTCCATTTCAGTGTGCCGAGTACCCCCATATAGAGGCTATTTGGTTGATTTCTCGTTACTACTCAGCCATAATATTGAAAGCCCAACCTGTGGC
>VGNO01000262.1 GCA_016865985.1 Chloroflexota bacterium
TACAGCGGATGGCTGTGGTCTTGCCGGCGCCGTTCGGGCCGAGCAGGCCGAAGAGTTCGCCCTTCTCGATGGTGAAGGAGACATCGTCCACGGCTTTGACCGCGCTGAAGGATTTGGTGAGGTGGGTCAGTTCGATGGCAGGCATGGAAAACTCCTCAAGAAGAATCTCAACACGAAGGTCACGAAGTCTCACGAAGGTTCACAGGGGTAGGGGGTTCCTTCGTGGTACTTGGTGAATGACTTTGTGTCCATAGTGTTATCTCATCATTTTTACGTATTCTCGACGAATTGCCTGAGTTGTCTGCGATACGCGTCGAAAGCCTGGCGGCCTTGTTCGGTGAGGCGGCACAGGGTCAGCGGAGTTTTACCGCGATAGGTCTTCTTTATGTTTACGTAGCCGGCCTCTTGCAGTTTTGACAGGTGGACGGAAAGATTGCCTTTCGTCAAGCCGGTCTCGCGCTGGAGATAGAGAAAGTCGGCGCTTTCCGCTGTCGCCAGGATGGCGACGATGACCGTGCGCGACGGCTCGTGAAGCAGGCGGTCTACATCCGCGAGGGCGCGCAGGTCACTGCTCATGGAGCGATTCCCCGGGCATCGGGTTACGGCGCAGGTACAACCCCAGCACAACCCCACCCATGACGAGCAGCATAAATCCCAGGCTGCCATAGAAAACCGCGATACCAGTCAACTCGTCCAATCCGAACATCGAAACTCCCAGCCCGGCGATGACGCTAATCATAGCCAGCAGGTAATACCGCCCTATTTGCGTCCGCCATGCAACGATGGCCATTGTCAGCGCGAATAGAGCGCCGCCTGCCAGTGGCATCCAGTTGACGAAGGCAGGGTGGCTGGCAAAGAAAGCAGTGAACAAGGCGCTCAGTATTGCCACTACCATTCCCAGCAGCAGAATGCGGACGGCCAACCTTCCGCCACGCGGTCGCCTGTGGTCAATGTAGCCGGTGCGCGGATAGGTGAGCCGCTCCCGGATGGCCTTCGTCAGCCGGTCGAGCAGGAAGGACCCGGCAAAACTGACCGCGATGAACCCTCCCGTCCAGACGAGGGTCGGCAGCAGACCAACCGAAAAGATGGGCGACAATTTGGCTTGCAGGTAGAAGAAGAGCGCCCAGAGGATGCAGATCCCGCCGAAAAATACTTCGTATGTGCCGTCCACCAGATGATACTGGGCAGCGCGCAGTTGGAAATGGGTTGTTGGGTCTTGGTCTTTCATGCCGTCTCCTTATAAACCAGTCTACTATACAAACCGGTTTATAGTAAGAATATCACTCTGCCCGTATCCTGTCAAGTCTTTTTTCACCACAACATCATGATCTCATAAATCGCCGGGCCGCTGCTGATAATATTCGAGAGGGCGGCGGGCGCAATCCGGGGGATGGGTTATTCCATCTTATCTTTTTCCCTGTTGAGGAGGCTGTTGTTGATATGTGCTATAATACATATTGTTCTATGTAGAAAGGAGCCTGCGATGCAGCAAATCATCGGTGTGACCGAACTTCAGCGTAAGTTCCGCGCGTTTTTCGAGGGCGTGGTCAGCAAACGCACCCCTCTGGTGCTGACGCGCGGCTCGCGGCCGGAAGCAGTGATCATCCCCTACGAAGATTACTTGCGCTTCCAGCAGATGCAGGAGAGCGAAGTGCTGGCGCGCTTCGATAAGGTCTGGAACCGCCTTGCCCAGTTGAATGCCGCCGTCAGCGATGACGAACTTGCCGCCGACATCAAAGCGGCTCGGGGATAGCCGATGCGCGCCGTCATCGATACGGGCGTACTGGTCAGCGCCCTGATCCGCCGCCAGGGGACGACCGGCGAGGTTTTGCGCCTCCTGCGGGATGGACGGTTTACGGCGGTCTACTCCACCGACATCCTTGTGGAGATCGTTGACATGCTTGGAAGGCCCGCCCTGCGCCTCAAATACCACATCGAGCCGGACGATATCAGCGTCCTCATCAACTTGATCCGCCTGCGCGGCGACCTGGTGATGCCCGCCCGTAAAATAACCAAGTGTCGCGATCCCAAAGACGACAAGTTCCTAGAAGCCGCCCTGGCTGGCAGCGCCGATTGCGTGATTTCGGGTGATGCCGACCTGCTCGACCTGGCACTCTTCGAGGGTATTCCCATTCTGCGCCCGGCGGAGTTTTTGGCAAGGGTATGACCCATCTCCTCGTCAAATCCGCTGACGTTGCCCGTCTCAATACCTCCCGCCGCGGGGGAGGGGGAGAAGAGCAGATTAATGCAAGGCAAAAGGAATTTGCTGAAATTGCTTTCGAGATTATCTGGAGACTCCAGTAAAGAGAGTCATCCTGATGCCAAAACAACTCGAAAGAGTCAGCCTTCACTTCACAGCCTCCCCGAAGACAAGCAGCAGGAACTCCTGTACATGCTTCCGGAGACCCGCGCCGAGAACGGGCAAATAGACTTCGAGCGCTTGAAACTGGTGCTTGGCTATACTGTGGATGTCGGCAAGGAGCCTCCAGCATGAATATCGTCATCACAGGAACATCCCCAATAATAGGGACGGCATAGCATAGGTGAGAACCTTTGCCCGGGCGTTGTGGCATTATTCGAAGGAGAATGCATCATGAAACCCTGGCTCAAATGGCTGTTGCGCATCCCGCTCATCCTGCTCGGACTGCTCGTTGTCTCAGTGCTGGCGCTCCTGATCGCCTACCTGCTCTCGGACCGCACCAACGGGACCATCACCTCGGCAGGCGAGGAGCGGGAATACCTGCTCTATGTCCCCGCGACCTACGACCCGTCCACGCCCACGGCGCTGGTGATCAGCATCCACGGCTTTTTACAATGGCCGGCGCACCAGAGCGAACTCACCGGCTGGAATGACCTGGCTGATGAATTCGGTTTCATCGTCGTTCACCCATCCGGGACCGGTTTCCCGAAACGCTGGCGGACGAACGGCGAGCCCGGCAGCGAGACCGACCCGGCGCTGGACGTCGCCTTTATTTCCGACCTGATCGCCAAACTGGAAAGCGAATACAATATCGACCCGGCCCGCATCTACGCCAACGGCCTGTCGAACGGCGGCGGGATGTCGGTCCGGTTGGCCTGCGTCCTGCCCGGCCGCATCGCCGCCGTCGGGACGGTGGCAGGCGCGTATACGTTTCCGTGGAGCGATTGCCGGTCCACCAGACCGGTCCCGACCATCGTCTTCCATGGCACGGACGACCCGGTTGTCCCCTACAATGGCGGGCCATCGCACCGTTTCGACATCCCCTTTCCAGCCATCCCCGATTGGGTGGCGGAACTCGGTCAGCGCAACGGCTGCAATGCGCCTCCGCTTTATCTTCCCTCCACCGGGACGGTAACGGGGGTGCGCTATTATAATTGTCTCGATAATGCCGAGGTGATCTTCTATTCTGTCGGCGGCGGGCACTCCTGGCCGGGCGGGGGTTACCTGCCGGGATTCCTGGTCGGCGAAATCAACATGGATATCGATGCCACCCGCATGATCTGGGAGTTCTTCCAGCAGCACCCTCTGGAAGGGGAATGACCCACCACATGCAAAACAGGA
>VGNO01000263.1 GCA_016865985.1 Chloroflexota bacterium
CGGAAGGAGCGTGTATTTTTCCTGATGCACCATGCCGGGGGAGTAGTTTACCCGGCGGCGATGATTTCGTATTCACAGGTCATCCGTCACCTGGCTGCCAGAAGTGAGGGTGACCTGGAAGGCCTTGGAGTGGAAGCGCTCCGCCGCACCCCGGTGGAGGCTTTCAAGCAGAAGCGAGAAGCCGCATTGCGGCGAGTTCATATCCAAAGAGAGGAGTGAGCGCCATGCCGATCGATATTCCGAAAGATAAATGGCCGGGGAAGATCCGGACAGTCACATTGGGAGCCACCGCCGCAGATGGCGGTTCCCGTGCAACCGCTGTCACAGTGGGCGGCGGAATGTCCCTGCCGTACATGCATTTCGAGAACCCCACACCCAATAGACCGGTGGTAGCAATCGAAATCAAAGACCGCAAGCCGGAGGATTGGTCACAGTTGTTGGCGAAAGCCTGGGGCGATGCGATGAACGACCCGGCCTCCTGGGCCAAGGCTGCCGAGGCTGCCGGAGCCGACCTGGTCGTCCTGGCATTGAGCGTCAATGGCGCGGATGGCAAGCCAAATACCGCCGCCGCTGCGGTGGCGGCGGTGAAAGCCGTCCTCGCTGCCACAGGCCTGCCCCTGGTCGTTCTCGGTCCCGGCCAGGTGGACCTGGATAATGAGTTGCTGGTGGCGGTCGCTGAAGCAGCCAAGGGCGAGAAACTGGCGCTTGGCATCTGCGAAGACAAGAATTACCGCACCATCGTCGCCACAGCCATGGCTAACGGCCACCTGGTCACCGCCCGCGCTCCAATGGATGTCAACCTGTCGAAACAGTTGAATATCCTGATCAGCGACATGGGTATGCCCACCGACCGCATCCTGATGGATCCGACCACTGGCGCGCTCGGATACGGCATCGAATACGGCTATTCCGTCATGGAACGCCTGCGCCTGGCCGCATTGCAGGGGGATTCGATGACCCAGTTCCCGATGATCGTTACTCCCGGGTTCGAAGCCTGGAAGGCGAAAGAGTCCAAGGTCGGTGAAGGCGTCCCGGAAGCATGGGGCGACTGGCAGGAACGGGCGGTAAACTGGGAGACCCTGACCTCGGTCGCCCTGCTCGAATCCGGGGCGGATATCCTCGTGCTGCGCCATCCCGAGAGTGTCAAGCGGGTAAGGCTGGCGATTGACGAATTGATGACGGCATAGGAGGCGACCATGGCGCTCACTGGTATTCAAATCTACAAATTGCTGCCGCAGACGAACTGCAAGGAATGCAGTTACCCAACCTGCCTGGCATTTGCCATGAAACTGGCAGCCAAGCAGGCGGAATTGTCGGCCTGCCCGTACGTGACCGAGGAAGCCAAGAAGCAACTGGCGGAATCCTCTGCTCCGCCCATCCGACTCGTTACCTTGAAAAGCGCCGGCGGTGAAGTCAAGGCCGGGAACGAGACCGTCCTCTTCCGGCACGAGAAGACCTTCTACAACAAACCTGGTTTGTTCATCAAGGTCAAGGCCAGCGAAGGCGCGGCTGCCATCCAGGCCAGGGTGGCAGAGATCGACGCCTTCAAGGTCGGTTATGTGGGTATCGATTTGAGCGTGGACGGTTTTGCTGTTGAAGCCGACGGTGGTGATTTTGCAGCCGCAGTCAAGGCCGTACGGGCCGGTACAAAGCGTCCGTTGATACTGGTCGGGAAGGATGTTGCCGTACTGGATGCCGGCCTGGCGGCCCTGGCAGGCGAAGCGCCCATGGTCCACGGGGCGGACGCCTCCAACTGGGAAGCCATGACCGACCTGGCGAAGAAGCACGCTGCTTCGCTGGTGATAACGGGCGACAACCTGGAGACGATCGCCGACCTGACCGAGAAGGTCAAAGCCAGGGGGCTGGAGGATATCGCCATCGACCTGAAAGCTGCCGGGATGGGCGCCCACCTCGGGCTGTCCACCCAGGTGCGCCGGCTGGCCTTGAAGAATTTCCGTTCCCTCGGTCACCCACTGGTGGCGTTCGCCTCCGGCAGCGGCGGGCGGGATGCAGTCTACGCCGCTCACGCCATCGCCAAGTACGCTGGATTCGTGGTACTCGACCGCTTCGCCCCGGAACTGCTCTACCCCCTGCTGGTACTGCGCCAGAACATCTACACCGACCCGCAGAAACCGATCCAGGTCCAGCCCGGCATCTACGAGATCAACCACCCGAAAGCGGAAAGCCCGGTGCTTGTGACGACCAACTTCAGCATCACCTATTTCTCGGTGGCGAACGAAGTGGAAGGATCCGGCCTGCCGGCCTGGCTGCTGGTCTGCGATGCGGAGGGTATGTCCGTACTTACCGCCTGGGCGGCCGGTAAATTCGACGCCGAGAGGATCGCCAAGTCGGTAAAAGGCTCGGATATCGCCGGCAAGGTTGCGAAGAAGCGCCTGGTGCTGCCCGGGCACGTGGCGGTGCTCTCCGGCGAACTGGAAGCAGAACTTCCCGATTGGGAGATCAGGGTCGGACCACGCGAGGCGGTGGACCTGCCGGCCTTTATGAAACAAGCCTTGTGACAAACATCTATCAGAAGTAGGTAGTTTTAGAACGAGTAATGAGTGACGAGTAGCACTTGTTTTCGACACTCATTACTCGTTACACTGTTCCTACATGACCGATTTCCGCGTTGCCTTCACCACCGGGGACGGCCAGCCTGTCGAGGTGGACGTCCCAAGCGGCGCGCTGCTGACAGAAGCGGCGCGTCTCGCCGGGCTGGATATCGGCCAACCATGCGGTGGACAGGGGCGCTGCGGGCGCTGCGTCGTGCAGGTGGCATCCGGCGCTGTCCGTCGCAGGAGTTCGCTGCGGTTGTCTGGCGCGGACATAGCCGACGGGTTCGCCCTGGCCTGCCAGACTGTGGTGGAGGGGAACGCAGCAGTCCTCATCCCTTCCCAGGACAAGGTCGCCCGCCGCATGACCTCCGACCGGGTGGCGGCCGAAGTGCGGGTCCCGGATGGATACGATTTCACCCGTTCCCAGTCCATCCGCCGCATCAACCTGACCATGTCCGCCCCGAGTATGGAAGACCAGACCGATGATTGGAGCCGCCTGTCGACCGCCCTCCGTTTGCAGGGAAATACCCAGCGTCTGGAATGCTCGGTGTATTTGCTGCGCAAGTTGGGCGCTGCATTGCGGGAGGGGCAGTGGCGGGTGCACGTCATCCTGGATGATGGAATCGGTGGCGGAGATTCCATGCCGCGGCTCCTGGACATCCGCCCGGGTCATTGCGACGGAGACCAGCCTCTGTGGGCGGTGGCGGTGGATATTGGCACTACGACTGTCACTGTCTGGCTGGTGGACCTGGTGACCGGTCGTGTCCATGCACAGGAATCGGAATATAACGGGCAGATAGCCCGCGGAGAGGATGTCATCTCCCGCATTATCTATTCCGCCCGGGAGGGTGGGGGGGAGGAATTGCAAACCAGGGTCGTGACTACCATCAATAAACTGCTCGGGCAGGTTTGCGACCGGGCAGCGACCTTCCCGCAGGAGGTGGTGAAAGGCGCCATTGCAGGG
>VGNO01000264.1 GCA_016865985.1 Chloroflexota bacterium
GTCCACCACCAGGAAGGTCTCCGTCGGAGGAACCTTCTCGATGATGGCCCGTAATTCATCCATCAATTCCTGGTCCAACTGGGAACGCCCGGCGGTATCCAGGATCAATACGGTGTAACCGCCCCGTTCGGCCACCTGGCGGGCTCGCGCTGCCAAATCCGGTGGTTTGAGAGTGGGGTCGGCTACGACTGTCACATCCAGTTGTGACCCCAGGGTCTGCAATTGCTGCACGGCAGCAGGCCGGTAGGGATCAGCAGCGGTCAGCAATACCCGTTCCCCGCGCCCGCGCAGCAGGTAGGCCAATTTCCCGGCTGCGGTTGTTTTTCCGGAGCCCTGTAAACCTGCCAGGAGAATGACAACCGGTTTTGCTCCGCCCAGGTTCAGCCCGACTGGCTCCCCCAGGGTTGAGATTAATTCTTCATTGACAATTTTAAGGACCTGCTGTCCTGGATTGAGCGCCTTGGCCACCTCGGCGCCAACAGCGCGTTCACGAATACGGTTGACCAGATCCTTGACGACCAGGTAATGTACATCCGCATCCAGCAGCGCGAGGCGTACATCCCGCATGGCAGAATCGACATCGGCAGCGGAGAGTTTTCCACGCCGCCGTAACTGATCGAATACCTGGTTTAGGCGTCCGGTGAGATTCTCGAACAAGAGTTATTCTTCATTAAATGCGTAGGTCATTCCCTAAAGCCGTCCGATTTTAGTCCATTTGCCCTTACCGGTCAAGGCAATTGCGTAACTAGCCGGAGGAAACGGGTTTATATCACTTGAGATGTTCACTCAGCCAAGGAGGAACCATGTCCAAGTTAGCCATCGTCACCGACAGCACTGCTTATATCCCGGAAAACCAACTCAAAGAATTCAATATCACCGTTACACCGCAGGTCTTAATCTGGGGCGAGGAGACCTTCAAGGACGGAGTCGACATCCTGCCGGAGGAATTCTACCGGCGTCTTGCGACTGCAAAGGTCATGCCTACCACCTCCCAAGTTTCGATCATGACCATGAAAGAAACCTTCGAGAAGTTGGTGGAAAAGGGTTACGATGTCCTCGGTATATTTATTTCATCCAAGTTATCCGGCACCATCCAGTCCGCTATGCAGGCGATCGAGATGCTGCCGAAAGTAAAAGATAAAATCGCAATCGTCGATTCCGAGTCCACCGCCATGGCGATGGGCTTCCAGGTATTGGCGGTTGCCCGGGCTGCCAAGGATGGCGCCGGCCTGGCGGATTCCAGGAAACTGGCGGAGAAGGCAAAAAGCCATACCGGTGTGTTGTTTGTTGTGGATACCCTGGAATTCCTGCACCGCGGTGGACGGATCGGCGGTGCACAAAAATTCCTCGGGACTGCCTTGAATATCAAACCCATCCTCGAACTACGCGAAGGGCGGGTGGAATCCATCGAAAAAGTGCGTACAAAAGCCAAGGCATACGACCGGGTAATCGAACTCCTGGCCGAGAATATCGCCGGGCGGTCCCCAGTCCGCCTGGCAACCCTGCATGCCAATGCCGAAGCGGATGCAAAAACCCTGCTGGAAAAAGCAGCCGCGGAGATAAAACCGGTCGAGACCGTCTTCGCTGGCGTCAGCCCGGTGATTGGCACCCACGCCGGACCCGGCACTGTAGGCTTGGCGTACATGGCTGGCATGTAGACATCGTCCTGACTTGATCCCAGAGGTGTTGCGGATGAAGATCAACCGCAACACCTTTTTCGTTAATCCGGCATAATCCGTTTGACGGTTCTCTGTGAAACATGTATAATCGGCCTTCGGCATAATACCTGTTTTTCGGAGAGATAGATTATGGAAACAACGAATAACGCCCCTGAAAACAGCATCCAGCCCAAGATGCGTTTTTCAGGGAAAGTAGTCAAGACCACGCTGGCAGGGGCGGTAGTGGATATCGGGCAGACGCTTCCGGGTGTGCTACACATTTCGCAATTGAGCAGTGAACCGGTCAACCGGGTCGAGGATGTAGTCCAGGTAGGCCAGGAAGTCGTTGTCTGGGTACGCCGGGTGCGCAAGGACAGCATCGAACTGACAATGATCGAGCCTTTGGGTCTCGATTGGCGCGAGATCCTGCCGGAAATGATCGTCAAAGGCAAGGTTGCCCGGCTGGAGACATATGGCGCCTTCGTCGACATAGGCGCCGAGCGCGCCGGACTGGTGCATGTCAGCGAGATCGCCCATGGTTTCGTCAAGAATCCGGCTGAATTATTGAAGGAAGGCGATGAAGTCGAAGCCAAAGTCCTGGGGGTCGACCGGCGCAAGAAGCAAATTCGCCTGAGCATCAAAGCCACCCTGGCTGCCCCGGAAGAGACAATCAAGGAAAAGAGATCCGAACCCCGCAAGAGTCGCAGCAAGAAAGGCAAATCGCGTTCCGATGAAAGTTACGAAGCGAACGAACCGAGCGTGCCCGAACTGACCGGGATGGAGATCGCCTGGCAGGAAGCCCTGGCGCGCGCCGAGAATAAGAAAAACCGGAAGGGTAAGAAAGGAAAACACGATAAAAAGGGTGAGCAGGAGGATATCCTGAACCGCACCCTGGAAAACCGGATAACAACCGGGTAAGCATTTCACACAAAATCAAGACGCCTCGCAGAAGCGGGGCGTCGTTTTTCAGCAGGATTGGGTTTCAGCCAGGTACTTATCCCGGTTGGCAAGTCGGGCAATCTTACCGCTGGAGGTTTTTGCCAACCAGGGCGGACTGACCAGGTAGACTTGTCTCAACGCTATCGCCGAACCGCGAGTGACCACCTTGCGGACTTCGTCGGAAATCCGGTAGCCTTCCTGTTCGTTGTTGGTGTCCACCTCGGCAACGACAACCACATCCTCGGTCCCTGCTGTTTCATTGAAAACGCCAAAACAAACCACCCTCCCCGGGTGAATACCGGGGACCTCCATCGCCAGTTGCTCGATATCCTGGGGATAGATGTTCTTGCCCCCGACGATGATCAGGTCCTTTTTCCGACCGGTGACAAATACCTCCCCTCCGGCCAGGTAACCGAAATCTCCGGTCATATACCAGCCGTTGTGAAAAGCCCTGGCAGTCGCATCCGGCCGGTTGAAATAACCTGTCAGCATGGAATCGCTCTTCAAGGCCAATTCCCCGACCTGCCTCTCCGGGACTTCCCGGCCTTTCTCATCCAGGACCTTTACTTCGACATTGCGGATCGGCCGGCCGGCGGATAACATCTTGAGGCTCTCGCGGCCATCGGCAGCCGGTCGCGCCAGCCGCTCGACTTGAAGGCTCTCGCGATCGATCAGATCCACGAAGACCGGGGCATCCACGCCGCCCTGGGTGACTGCAAAGACGTTTTCCGCCATGGCATAACAGGTATTCAAGGCATCATAGCGGAGACCATAGTCTTTGAAACGCTCATAAAACACCTGGTGGCTTTCCCAACGCATAGGCTCCGAGCAATTGCTGATCGACCGCCAGGAAGACAGGTCAGCGCCTTCGAGGTCGCGCTCCCGGACCTTCT
>VGNO01000265.1 GCA_016865985.1 Chloroflexota bacterium
CGCGGCGCCCCGATGGATGTCTGCACCGCAATGGAAGCCATGCTGGAGGAACAGGAACCCTCCCCACAGGAGATCGCCGATTCACTGCTTTCCCACGCCATCAGGTTGGACGAGGGTCGCCCAGGCGATGACATCAGCGTGGTCGTACTGCGGGTCCACCCGCGCCAGGGCGACAATTTCCGGCGTATGACCGTCCGGCTGCCGATCTCGGTCGCCTGAGGAAGATGGAACACCTCCTGAGCCAGTGGCGCGCCTCCTGGCGGGATACGCTCCTGCTGCTGGGTGAGTTCCGCAAACCGCTGCTCTTGTTCATCGTCGCTATCTTCGGTTTCAGCAGCCTCTATGCCGTACTGGCAATCTCGGTCGGGGAACCGCTGGACAACCTGCCTCAGGCTTTCTACCACATCCTGACCCTGGCCTTCCTTCAACCCACCCTGGCATTCCCCTACCACCCGCTATTGCAGGCATTCTATTTCATCATGCCCCTCATAGGCTTCAGCATCCTGGCGCAAGGACTGGCGGATTTTGGCATTCTGCTCTTCAACCGCCGGGCGCGCAGCAAGGAATGGGAAATGGCCGTTGCTTCGACTTTCAGCAAACACACGATCCTGGTCGGCCTCGGCCACCTGGGTTTCCGCGTGGTCCAGAAACTGCACCGGATGGGTGAACAGGTGGTTGCAATCGAACTCAATCCTTCCTCCGACCTCTTCGCCACCGTCCAGAAAATGGATGTGCCGGTCATCCATGATGACGCCATCCGCCAGGCGGCGCTCGAAGCAGCCGGGGTACGGCGCGCCCGGACGATCGTCCTGTGCACCCAGAACGACAGCCTCAACCTGCAGATCGCTGTCAAGGCGCGCAGCCTCAACCCGGAGATCCAGGTCGTATTGCGCATTTTCGACGACGATTTCGCCCAGTCTCTCCAGGAGCAATTCGGTTTCCTGGCCCTGAGCGCCACTGGGATGGCTGCCCCTGCTTTTGCCGCCGCAGCCGCCGGGGCGGACGTTACGCGCCCGATCTCGATTGAGGGTCATTCGCTCAGCCTGGCGCGCTTGAGCGTCTCACCCGGCTCGCCGCTGGCAGGTAATACCGTCACAGGGGTCGAACAGGGATACGACCTCAGCATCATCCTGCTCAAGCGCGCCGGCGAACCGGACTTGCATCCCACCGGCGAACGGCGGTTGGAGGCGGGCGACACCCTGGCTGTCCTGGGCAGCCCGGAACAGATCAACGCCCTGGTGCATGACAACCAATGACCTCCTGGTCGGCCTGGTGGGACCCTGCGCTTCCGGCAAGTCGACCATCAAGTCCAGGCTGGAGGAAATGGGGTATCGCGTCCGGCACATCGCCCAGGAACACTCCTATGTGCCGGACATGTGGCAGAAGATCACCCAGCCAGACATCCTGGTCTTCCTCGACGCCTCCTACCCGGTCACCTGCGCCAGGCGCAACCTGGACTGGAGCGAGGCCGATTACGCCGAGCAACAACGCCGCCTGGCCCACGCCCGCGCCCATGCCGACCTCTACCTGCTGACAGATCCCCTGGATGTACATCGGGTCCTGGAGCAGATCCGCGAGTTTCTGGAAAAATGGCTGGAAAAATCACGCTGAAATGGGAGTATAATCCCCCCTTGCACGCAGCCAGCCAAAGGCTGGCATTTTTATGACGGAGTACGCTGCATGAAAAACCTCACTACCCGCTTGATCCTCATCATCCTCATCCTGGCGCTGGCGCTGTGGATCGATTTCACCGACAACTTGCTGGTTGCCAACCCTTTCACCGGGGAACTGATCATCGACCGCAACGTGGCCCCACGCATGGGACTCGACCTGCAGGGCGGTTCCCAGATTGTAATGGAAGCCACCCAGGCGGTCGACCGTGAAAGCATGGAAGTTGCCCGGACGATCATCGAGAACCGCACCAACGCCCTCGGCGTTTCGGAGAACATCGTCCAACTGGCCGGTGACACCCGCATCGTGGGTGAATTCCCCGGCCTGGAAGATACGGACACCATCATCAACATCCTGAAGAAGACCGGTCTGCTCGAATTCGTAGACCTGGGAGATACCTTCCTCGAAGCCGGGACCGTGGTCCAGACCGATTTTGGATTGACAGAGATTCCGGAAAACCCGGAACAGACCGTCTACCACACCGTCATGACCGGAGCCGACCTGACCAGCGCCATGGTCGAGCGGGATGAATTGGGGAATTATTACATCCGGTTCACGCTTTCCCCGGATGGGACAACGGTCTTCGGGGAGCACACCACCAACAATATCAATAAATTCCTGGCGATCGTGCTCGACAAGGAAGTCATATCCTGCCCATCGATCGACGGCGCCATTACAACCGGAGATGGTATCATCCAGGGCCGGTTCACCTATGAATCAGCCAACGCCCTCACCATCCAGTTGCGGTACGGTTCCCTGCCGGTCGAACTCCAGATCGTAGAGACCCGCGTCGTCGGTCCCACCCTGGGAGAAGACTCGCTCCAGAAAAGCCTGATCGCAGGTGTGATCGGTATGATCATCGTGATGCTCTTCATGGGCATCTACTACCGGCTGCCGGGCATCGTCGCCGATCTCGCCATCCTGTTCTACGCCGCCCTGGCCTTCGCCATATTCAAGTATTTCCACTTCACGCTCACCCTGCCCGGGATCGCCGGTTTCCTGCTCAGCACCGGCGCGGCGCTGGATGCCAATATCCTGATCTTCGAACGGCTGAAGGAGGAACTGCGCAACGGGCGTACCCTCGACCAGGCTGTCGAGCAGGGCTGGAGACGCGCCTGGTCTTCGATCCGCGATTCGAACATCGCTGCCATCATCACATCCGGCATCCTGTTCTGGTTCGGCTCCACCTTTGGCGCCACCATCGTAAAAGGCTTTTCGCTGACCCTTGCCCTGGGAGTGATCATCAGCCTCTTCACAGCCATCTTCGTCAGCCGCAGCCTGCTTGCACTGGCGCTCAAAGTCTTCAAACCCAGGAACCTGGACCGCTGGTTCGGGATCTAAGGAAGTTGCCATGAATATCCTCAATAAACGTTACCTGTATTTCGCCCTGTCCCTGCTGGTCATCGTGCCGGGCATGGTGACCCTGGTCATCTACGGCGCGCCACTCTCGATCGACTTCACCAGCGGCAGCCTGATGGAAGTCAGTTTCTCCTCCAACAGCCTCCCCCCCACCGGCGAAGTTGTCGCCGCATTGGATGAAGCCGGCATCCAGGACGCTGAAGTCCGCACCACAGCCGATAATACCCTCCTCATCCGGGCCGCCTTCCTGGAGGAACAGCAGGGCGAGGATGCTGCCAGCGCCCAGATGGTCGCGATCCTCGAAGGGACTTTCTCCGACGCCATCACCGTCCTGCGGTTCGAGAACGTCGGGCCGACCATCGGGCAACAGGTAACCCAACGGGCAGCATTGGCTGTAGGAGTGGCAGCCCTGGCGATCGTCCTCTACATCACCCTGGCATTCC
>VGNO01000266.1 GCA_016865985.1 Chloroflexota bacterium
CCTACCCCAAATCCCTGAACTATTGCCTTATTTCGATTGGGCTGTCAACGAGCAATGTTTCCTCTACGAGGAGTGCGCCTTACTCCAGCCCTTCATCGATGCCGGGAAACCGGTCTTCAACATCGAGTACGAATTGGAGCCCGGGGATTTCTGTCCCCAGGCCATCCAAATGCAATTCAACTCCTTGCACAAGAACCTGGCATTGGATGCCTATCGCTTCCCCTGCCGGTAGCACAACAGTTCGCTGAAAAGGACACCCACAACACGCCCTCAGCAGTGGGTGGATACACCGCAAGGATGTTCCTCGAAACCCAGGTCACCCATCGGCTGGAGGAATCCAGCCCGGATGAATGGGATGCCCTAAGCCGGGGCAGGCCGTTCTCCAGTCATAACTGGTATGTTTTCGGCGAGCGTGTGATGGCGGATTGTCATCCCACCATCATTACCGTGTATAAATGCGGAACAGCGGTGGCGCGTGCCACTTTCTGGCTGGTGCGGAACGAACCCCTGCCGTTACCGAGCCCGCTACGTCGCATCTTCAGCGCTTACCTTCATTACAGGCCGCTTTTCATCTGCCGTTCACCGCTGGCTTATGCTCCCGGCATGGCGCTGCCGGAACCACCGCTCCAGGCGCCAGCGATCGAGGCCATCATCGGGGTTGCCAGGGATGAGGTTAAACGGCAGGGCGGGTCTTTCCTTGTATTCGATTTCATCCCGGCCGGGTTGGTCCCCTGCTGGCCGCAGGGTTTCACCTGTTACTCCTTCCCCAACCCTGGGACAGTGATGGAACTCCAATGGGATTCCTTCGAGGCCTACCTCGCCTCCAGGAACGGCCGAAAACGATACCATTACAATCGAACCCTGCGCGAAGCCGAAAAACTCGAACTGCGGCTGGAAAGACTCGAGCATGTCCCGGACCTCGACCTGGCCGTCGATTTGGTGCGGCGGGTCGAAGCCAGGCACCGAACCGCAGCCAACCCCTGGTTGCGCGGGATGCTGGGAAACATCGACCTGGTGGAAGGTACCTGGTTGGAAGCATCCATCGGGAAACGGCTGGCAGGATGCGGCCTCGTGATGTATGATCGAGACAGTCAATTACTCGGCCCGGTTGGCATTGACGAAAAATCCCCGGTTATCTATTCCCGGTTGCTCTACGCCAGCCTCCAGGATGCTTTCAGGCCAGGGATACATACATTACATTGGGGGAGCGGCGCCTATGAATTCAAACGCCGGTTGGGATTCCGGCTCGAGACGAACGACCAGGTCCACTTCCAGGCAATCGGGCGCCTGCCCAGGACACTGGCGCGTCTTATTGGATGAACTGAAAGGAGGTTGCATGGCTAAAAGCGGAGAGACTACCATCGGCCATTACAAGCCGATCCTGCAGGAATGTTGGCAATCATCGCCCTGGTTCCGGGGGCTCTTGATTACCTCGCTGGTCTGGCTGGCGCTTCGCCTGGCAATGCAGGCTTACCTGCTGGCAGACCCTGTTTCGATGCAAGTCGGTGTCGACCTGCAAGTATACCTGGAGGCAGCCGGCAACTTCCTGCGCAGCGCCGACCTCTACCCTGAATCCCTTGCAGTCCTCGAAAGCCATTTCCCCTACCCGCCGGTCTTTGCGCTGGCCTTCATACCTTTCACCTGGCTGCCGTTCCAGGCAGTCGTCGTCATCCATACCCTGCTTCACATTTTCTTCACATACCTCCTTTTCATTCACTGGGGGCGGATCTTCCAGCGCTGGATGTTGGACCAGGCTGGCCGGATGCTGGCGCTCAGCCTGCCCCTCTGGATCGTCTTTTCCGCCTTCTGGGATGACCTGCTCTACTTGAACATCTACACATTGATGGCCCTGCTGGGCACCCTGCTCATCGAATCCCTGCTGGAGCAGGACCTGCCGCGCGCTGTCACCTGGCTGACCCTGATCCTGTCCACCAAACCGCACTGGGCGTTTGCCGTCCTGCTGCCGCTCTTTTTCGGCCAGAGGCGTTTTTTCGCCAAAGTAATCCTCTCCTCCCTGGTGGGATATGCCGCCCTGGCCCTGCTCGCCATCCTTGGCGGTGGAGCCGATTATGCCTGGGGCCAGTACCGGGACTACTTCGACCTGCTTGCCCGGCTGGGCCGGGAGTTTCCCTGGCGGGAGGCTGGGGCCGGATTCCTGGGATACAATCATTCCATCAAACAGGTGTTTGCCTACTTCATTGGAAATGACGCGCAGGCCATGTCGGCTGCAACCGGTATGAAATTCCTGCTGCTCCTCCCGGCAGCGTTCATCGTCATCCGGGCCATCCTGCGCCCGTCCCGCCAGGCTGACGGGGAGGTCCCGGCCCTGCTCGAACTGGCATTCCTGCTGTACCTGGCCGCCTTCATCTGGCTCGACATCCTCTGGGAAGCCACCCTGGCAATTGCCATCTTCACCTGGGCGCTGGCGACCGGGAAAAAACGCTGGGAGGGTTGGCTCGTCGCGGCAGCCTTTATCCCATATGCCATCCTGGACATCTGGCGACTGGTTGCCTACCTGGCTGGCGCGCCACTGGTACAGGACGCCTACCTGGCCTGGGATTATAGTATGTATATCCCGACGACCCTGATCGTTCTACTTTCGTTATACATCATCCTGCTCGCCCGGCGCCTGCCAGCAGGCGAAACCACCCGGCCGGGAAAAGTGACTTAATACCATGCTGAGCCTCGACGAATTCCTGTCCCTCCCCACCGAAGAAGTCGCCCGGATCGTGCGCGGGGCCGGACCACAGGTCTGCGTCTTCCCCATCAACGGGACGCGGCGCTGGTTCGCGCTGGAGCGCCCGGATGCAGGCTTGGAAGATTACATCCGCATCGCCACGAGCCAGCATAAGCGGCTGTTGGGTTTACTCTTCGAAAATGGGATTGATACCATCATCAGCCCGTTGTTTGGTGGTGAGTTGATGGGCAGGGGAGCGGAATATGTACAACTTGCGCTGGGGGGTATATCTGTCCTGGAGTCGGATAGCATGTTGCAGTTCTACCAGGGAATGGACATCCGCGTCCATTTTTACGGGGAATACCAGCAGGCATTGGCTGGTACGCCTTACGCCCAGGCAATTTCAGGGCTGGTGGAGCGTGTATCTACATCCACTTCTATGTATGAAAAACGCCGCTTGTTCTTTGGTTTTTTTGGGAACGATGCCATCCGCACCATCCTCGAGGTAACCGCCAGGCGCATCGAAACAGATGGCAGGCTTCCCAGCCGCGAGGAACTCATCGAAGCCTACTATGGAGAGTACGTGCCCCCAGCCACGCTTTTCATCGGTTTCGATAAACCGGCTGTATTCGATTATCCCTTGTTATCCAGCGGCGAGGAGGATTTGTATTTCACAGTTGCACCGTCACCATATCTTAGCGAGAGGGCAATCAAACAGGTGCTTTACGACCATGTTTATCTCCGGCAGGTGAATGATCCGGACTGGAAAACATTGGATGAAGAAT
>VGNO01000267.1 GCA_016865985.1 Chloroflexota bacterium
TGGTACGGCAATTGGGACGACAGGGGTCGCCTCGGTTGGGCTGGCAGCCGCGGCTGGCGTGGGAGTCTCGCTGGTGACGGCTGGGACGACTGCCGACGGGATGGAGGCACAGGCCACCAACACGAATGAGAGACAGGCGCCGTAGATCGCTCTGGGTTCCATGCCAGACCTTATACTTCCTAAGCGGGGGGCTGTCAATGGAATCTTGCGACCGGGAACTCCACTCGGCAGGCTGGAATAACTCGCTGGGATCCCCTCATGATTGTCCCTTTGGATTGTTATTTACCGCCGGGACTCTTTGACATTCTCGCATTCCCGTGCTAAACTGTGCCCGTCTCCACCGGCGCTCTCACCCGAGAGCGCCTTTTCCTGCTACTCATCATGCGCACCGTTTTCTGGGAAGATGACTCGCTCAAACTGATTGACCAGCGCCGCCTGCCCGGTTCGCTGGAGGTTGCCGTCTGCCGGACGTACGGGGAAGTCTCCGATGCGATCCGAAACATGACCGTGCGCGGCGCGCCGGCCATCGGCGCGGCGGCGGCGTTCGGACTGGCGCTGGCCGCCAACGGATCCCGCGCCCGGTCCGCTGCATATCTCCTGGCGGACATCGAAACTGCCGCGCAAACCCTGAAAGCCTCCCGCCCGACGGCGGTCAACCTGGCCTGGGCGGTGGATAGAATTCTCAGGTCACTGGGCGACAAGGTGGATGGAAGGAGCGTGGATGGCATCCGCCAGGCGGTGATCAACGAGGCGCAGAGGATCGCCGACGAAGATGTGGAGATCAACAAGCGCATGGCGGAGCACGGCGCGGCGCTTATCGCAGACGGCGACACCATCATCCATCACTGCAACACTGGCGCGCTGGCCGTGGTGGACTGGGGCACAGCGCTGGGCGTCATCCGCACGGCGCACGGGCAGGGCAAGCGCCTCCATGTGCTGGTGGATGAGACCCGTCCCCGCCTGCAGGGGGCGCGTCTCACCGCCTGGGAACTCCAGCAGTACGGCATCTCCTACGAGATCATTTCCGATAACATGTCCGGTTATTTCCTGCGCTCCGGCCAGGTGCAGAAAGTTTTTTTCGGCGCTGACCGCATTGCTGCCAATGGCGATGTGGCGAACAAGATCGGCACCTACATGCTGGCGCTGGCGGCGCACGATAACGATGTGCCGGTCTACTCGGTTGCGCCGACATCATCCATCGACCTGTCTCTCGAGGATGGGAGCCAGATCCCCATCGAAGAGCGCGACCCCGGCGAAGTGTTGGGATTACAACTCAACGGCGAACGCGTGGCCCCGGAAGGGGCGAAGGCTCGCAACCCGGCCTTCGATGTGACCCCGAACCGGTTGATTACGGCGATAGTCACCGAGAATGGGATTGTGCATCCGCCATTTGAGGTGAATTTGAAGGAATTTATTGTGTAGGGGCGGCGGCGGCATCCTGCCGCCAGGGCGAGGAAACCCCGCCCCTGCGAGGAAATATAAAAATGGATATTTTGTTAACCGGCTCCGTAGCCTACGACTATCTAATGACTTTCCCAGGCCTGTTCAAGGAACAGATCCTGCCTGAACGGCTGGAGAAGATCAGCCTGTCATTCCTGGTCGACTCTATGTCCAAACAGCGCGGCGGTATCGCTCCCAATATCGCCTATACAATGGCCTTGCTCGGCGAGCGTCCGCGCGTGATGGCGACTGTGGGCGAGGATTTTACCGACTACCGCGCCTGGCTCGACCAGTCTGGCGTGGACACGTCCCTGATGGAAGTGGTGCCGGGACTGTTCACCGCATCGTTTTTCGCCACCACCGACCGGTCCAGCGCCCAACTGGCCTCGTTCTATCCCGGGGCGATGGGCGTCGCCTCGAAGCAGAGCCTGACCTGGGTCCAGCCCCGCCCCGACCTGGTCATTGTCTCCCCAAACGCGCCGGACGCCATGACCAAGTTTGCCGCCGAGTGCCGCGACCTGTCCATCCCGTACCTGTACGACCCGTCGCAGCAGATCCTGCGGCTCGAGGGTCCCGAACTGATCCGCGACATGGACGGGGCGCAGTTCCTGTTCGTCAACGATTACGAGTTCGGGCTGATCTCCAAAAAGACCGGCTGGAATCTGGCCGAAGCGCTTGAGCATGTACATGTGCTGGTGGTGACGCGCGGCAAGGACGGCGCCAACGTCTACGTGGGCGGCGAGGACCACTTCATCCCGACCGTGCCCGAGCGCGAAGTGATCGACCCGACCGGCGTGGGCGACGCCTTCCGGGGCGGCTTCCTGGCCGGGTACGCGCGCGGCTTCGACTGGAAACTGTGCGGCGAGATCGGTTCGCTGGCGGCGGTCTATTGCCTGGAGCAAAAAGGCACGCAGAACCACAGTTACACCCGGCCGGAATTCGTTACCCGGTTCCGAGAACATTTCGATGACAAGGGCAAGTTGAGCGGATTAATTTCGTAGGGCGGGTTTATAACCCGCTGAAAATTTGGCGGGATGAAATCCCGCCCTACATTCTGAAGGAGAACCAAATGACCAATTCCGATATCAAGGACATCAACCTGGCCGAAGGCGGCCGCCGACGCATCGAGTGGGCCGAGCGCGAAATGCCCGTCCTGCGCACCATCCTGGAACGGTTCAAGAAGGAGAAGCCGCTGGCGGGCATCCGTATGTCGGCCTGCCTGCACGTGACCACCGAGACCGCCAACCTGGCGCGCACGCTGGTGGCCGGCGGCGCGGACCTGGCGCTGACCGCCTCCAACCCGCTCTCGACGCAGGACGACGTGGCCGCCGCGCTGGTCAATATCTACGAGGTGCCGACCTACGCCATCAAAGGCGAGGACAACGTGACCTACCATAAACACATCGGCGCCGCGCTCGACCACAAGCCACATATCACGATGGACGACGGCGCGGACCTGGTGGCGACCCTCCACAAGGAGCGCCGCGAACTGCTGACCGACATCGTCGGCGGGACCGAAGAGACCACCACCGGCGTCATCCGCCTGCGCGCCATGGCCGCCGACGGGATGCTCGAATTTCCAGTCATCGCCGTCAACGACGCCATGACCAAGCATTTCTTCGACAACCGCTACGGCACCGGTCAGTCCACAATTGACGGCATCATCCGGGCCACGAATGTTTTGCTCGCTGGCAAGCGCTTCGTTGTGGCCGGCTACGGCTGGTGCGGACGCGGCCTCGCTTCCCGCGCCCGCGGCATGGGCGCGCTGGTCATCGTCACCGAGGTGGACCCACTCAAGGCGCTTGAAGCGGTCATGGACGGGTTCGAGGTCATGCCGATGATGGACGCGGCCAGGATCGGCGACATCTTCTGCACCGTGACCGGCGACATCAACGTCATCGACACCCATCACTTCGAGGTGATGAAAGACGGCGCCATCGTCGCCAACTCCGGTCATTTCAACGTCGAGATCAACATCCCCGGCCTGGCGAAGATCTCGAAGGGCGACCCGAAACTTGTCC
>VGNO01000268.1 GCA_016865985.1 Chloroflexota bacterium
CACCCGCCGCCAGATGGTGTTGTCCTGCCTGCGGCAGCCGCAGGCGCCGGCTGGAGGGAAGTAAACATGAACAACCTGCTCCCGACTCCATTCACCTTCTCGCAGTCCTCCATCCAGGATTTCGACGATTGCCCGCGCCGCTTCCACTTGCGCTACATCGAACGCCTCGACTATCCCGCAGTCGAGAGCGAGCCGGCATTGGAGAACGAACGCCGCCAGCAGCAGGGACAGGCCTTCCACCGCCTGGCGCAGCAGTACTTGGGCGGCATCCCGGCCGGGCGGCTGGCGCCCCTGGCCAATTCCGCCGACCTGAAGCGCTGGTGGGAGAACTTCCTGGCGCTCGACCTTTCGCATCTGACCGAGCGCTGGGCGGAACTGACCCTCTCCGCCCCGCTGGACGATTCCCGCCTGCTGGCAAAGTTCGACCTGGTCGGGCGCACCGCCGAAGGCCGCTTCGAGATCTACGACTGGAAAACCTACCAGCGCCGTCCCCGCAACGACCGCCTGACCGCCCGCTGGCAGACGCGCCTCTACCGCTCCCTGCTGCTGCGCGCCGGCAGCAGCCTGAACGGCGGCCAACCCATCCCTGCTGAAAACGTCGCCATGGTCTACTGGTTCGCCGAATTCCCGGGGGAACCGGCGCGCCTGGCCGCCACCTCCGCCCAGGCAACCCGCGACTGGGATGCGCTCGAAAAGATGGTGGAAGAGATCCGCGCCAGGCGCGAATTTCCGCCCACGGATGACACGGCGCGCTGCTCCTACTGCGCCTACCGCTCCTACTGCGACCGCGGTGTGCAGGCCGGCCAGGGCGAGCCAGATACTGATGACCCCGAACCCATCGAAATCGACCTGGAGCAGATCCAGGAGATCGAGTTCTAGCCCATGCGCTGGCTCGACCCGCCCCACCGGAAAACCTCCATCCTGGACGGAATCCATCCCCTGCTGGCGCAGGCGCTTGCCAGGCGGGGGATTTCCAGCCGGGAGGCGGCGCGCGCCTTCCTCGACCCGGATGCGTACCGACCGGCGCCTGCCGCCGCGCTGCCCGGCCTGGAGGCCGCCCTCGAGCGGATCGCCGCCGCCGTCCGCGCCCGGGACTCCATCTGCGTCTGGGGTGATTTCGATGTAGACGGGCAGACCGCCACGACCGTGCTGGTCTCCACCCTGGCCGCCATCGGGGCCAACGTCACGTATCACATCCCGGTGCGCGCCCGTGAGAACCATGGCGTCAACCTCCCCCGCCTGGAGGAAGTGATCGCCGCTGGCGCGCAACTGGTATTGACCTGCGACACGGGGATCGCCGCCCATGAAGCCGTCGACTATGCCCGCCGCCGCGGGGTGGAGATGGTCATCACCGACCACCACGACCCCGGTCCCACCCTGCCGGAAGCCGCCGCCGTGGTCAACCCGAAGTTGCTCCCTCCGCAGCATCCCCTGGCCGGCCTGGCGGGGGTCGGGGTGGCCTATAAACTGGCCGAAGCGCTGCTGGGAGCCTTCGCCTCCGGCCTGGAACCGGATTCCCTGACCGACCTCGCCGCCCTGGGACTGGTGGCCGATCTCGCCCGGCTCGAGGGCGATACCCGTTACCTGGTGCAGCGCGGACTGGCGCGCCTGCGCCGGGCGGAACGCCTTGGCCTGAAAGCCATCCTGGAACTGGCCGAGGTAGACCCGGCGCAGTTGAACGAGACCCATATCGGCTTCACCCTCGGCCCACGCTTGAACGCCCTCGGCCGCCTGTCGGACGCCAACCCGGCGGTGGAACTGCTGACGACCGGCGACGCCGGGCGCGCCCGGGCGCTGGCTTCCCAACTCGAGGGGCTAAATACCCAGCGCCAGTTGCTGACGCGCCAGGTGCACCAGGCGGCCGAATCGCGCCTGCGCGCCGAACCGGCCCTGCTCACCCACCCGGTCATCGTCCTGGCCGGGAACGGCTGGCCGGGGGGCGTGATCGGCATTGCCGCCAGCCGCCTGGTGGAACGTTACCAAAAACCGGTCATCCTGCTCTCCGCCGGTGCGGACGGTATCCTGCGCGGTTCAGCCCGCTCTATCGAAGGTATTCATATCACCGATGCCATTGCCACCCAGCGGGAACTGCTGCTGAACTTCGGCGGTCACCCGATGGCTGCCGGGTTATCCCTCGCAATGGAAAACCTGCCCGCCTTCCAACGCGGCCTGGACAAAGCAGTCGCGAAGGCTGCCGGCGAAATCCCACCCGAACCCACCCTGCAGGTGGATGCCTGGCTGCCGTTGGACGAAGCCAGCCTCGACCTGGCGGAGACCCTCGAAACCCTGGCGCCTTATGGGTCCGGGAACGAACAACCCATCCTGGCTGCCCGCGGCCTGGCGATAGTCCGTGACCTGCCCATCGGGCGCGCCGGGGAACACCGCAAGTTGACCGTCCAGGGAAGCGATGGGATCGAGCGGGAGGTCTTGTGGTGGAATGGGGCGGGTGAACCGCTGCCGGATGGCGGGATCGACCTGGCCTACACCCTGCGCCCCAGCAATTTCCGCGGCCAGCGCCAGGCTTCCATCGAACTGGTAGCCGTCCGCCCGCGGGAAGACCAGGAGATCGTCATCGCCCGGCAGCGGCCGGAGCTCGTGGACTGGCGGGTGGAAGCGCAGCCGCGTGCGCTGCTGGCCGCCTTGCCCCTTCCGTACCTGGTGTGGGCCGAAGGGCCGGACAAGGACGGCGTGCAGGGCCGCGACCGGAACCAGTTGGAACCCGCCGCGCTGCTGGTCGTCTGGACCGCCCCGGCTTCGCCTGCCTGCCTGCAAACAGCCCTGGGACAGGTCAAACCGGGCAGGGTGGCGCTGGCGGCTTTGTCTCCCGGAACGGACGAGCCTGCGCCGTTTCTGTCCAGGCTGGCCGGCCTGGTCAAGTTTGCCATCAACCAGCGCGGCGGGCGCGCCTCCCTCGGCGGGTTGGCGGCCGCCATGGCGGCGCGCGACGAGGCGATCCGCGCCGGTCTGGAATGGCTGGCTGCCGGGGGGCAGGTCCGAATCGAAGCAGGAACAACGGAGGATTTCATCCTGCGCGCAGCCCGGAATACCCCCGACCATGAGGCGCAGGCGCGCTGGCTCTCGGCGCTGGAGTTCAGCCTGTCGGAGACAGCCGCCTATCGCGAATTCCTGCGCACGGCGGCTATCGAGGGGATCCTGCCGGCCTGAGCAATTATTAGAACCGCTGAGAACGCAGAGTGCGCAGAGTTCCACTTTGGATTCTCGCAATTCTCGGCGGTCTCCGCCAACTCTGCGGTTAATCCCTGCCAACTGCTCTTGAGACCGTAAACGGTAAAATTCGCCGCCCCCCACGCCCCGGCTTCGCTTGCCCCCCAAGTCGTGTTGATGCCCTGCACGCGGTAATAATAACTGCTGTAAAGGGGCGTAAAACTGTAACTCGTCCCCGCAGTCGTCAAACAAT
>VGNO01000269.1 GCA_016865985.1 Chloroflexota bacterium
GGCTTTCTTTCCAACCGCAGAGAGCGCGGAGTTCGCGGAGAAAAAACAAAGGGTTTCCCTGCGCCCGCCCGCCCCCAAACTGTGGGAGTTGCACACTCTGCGGTAAAAAGCCCGAGGAAGCCCACGAAATTCGCCACTCCAAACTCCTGTCCTAACTTCAGGGGACTGCGGTTATTGTTATAATCGGGGCACCTTACCGGTATACGAGGAACCATGGCCCTGGACCGCTTCGGACGACACATCCACTACCTGCGCATCAGCCTGACCGACCACTGCAACCTGCGCTGCGTCTATTGCATGCCGGAGGAAATGACCTTCCGGCCGAATGCCGAACTGATGCAGGACGACGAGGCGCTGCTCCTGGCGAGGCTCTTCGCCACCCTGGGTTTCGACAAGGTGCGGCTGACCGGCGGCGAGCCGACCGTGCGCGCCAATATCGTCGGCCTGGTGGACGGCATCTCGCACACCGCCGGCATCCGCTCCGTGACGATGACCACCAACGGCTTGCTCCTGCCGCGCCTGGCGCGTCCCCTGGCTGAAGCCGGCCTGCAGCGGGTCAATATCAGCCTCGACACGCTCGATCCCGGGAAGTTCCACCGACTGACGCGCTGGGGAGACCTGGAGGATGTCTGGGACGGGATCCTGGCGGCGGAGGAGGCCGGGCTGACGCCCGTCAAGATCAACGCGGTGGTGGTGGCCGGTTACAACGAGGCGGATGTGGTGGACCTGGCCCGCCTCTCCCTCACCCATCCCTGGCAGTTGCGCTTCATCGAGATGATGCCCTTTGGCGGCGCAACCGATTTCCAGTTGCAGCAGGTCGTCACCAGCGACCAGACCCGCCAGCGGATCGAGACCGCCCTGGGGGGCATGGAACCGGTCAACGACGGCGAACTGGACGGCGAGGCGCGCGTCTACCGCCTGCCCGGGGCGGCCGGGGACATCGGTTTCATCTCGACCGTCAGCCGGCCGTTCTGCGCCTCCTGCACCCGGGCGCGCCTGACCGCCGATGGCGTGCTGCGCATGTGCCTGCTGCGGGAATTCGAGGTCGACCTGCTCGCACCGCTGCGCGCCGGGGCCTCGCCCGAAGAAATGCGGCGGCTGGCGCTCGATGCGGTCTGGAATAAGCCCTGGGGCCACGGCCTGGCCGAGGGCGACCTGGCAGTCAACCGGGTCATGAGCCAGATCGGAGGGTGACCGCAGGATCCCATGAAAACCATCGCCATCCCCATCCTTCTTGTCGTCCTGCTCGCCCTCTGCGGGTGCTGCATCGTCGTGCTCTCGGCCGGCGGGATCATCCTCGCCAACCTCCCGGCCGCGACCCAACCTGTTCCATCCGCCGCGCCGTTCGAACCCACCCCGACGATCGAGATCCTCCGCCCGGAGGTCGAAGGCTCGGCGCACGAAACCCAGTCCGCCGTCCAGGGCATGGATGTCCCGCTGAGCGACCTGGCCGGCCTGGCCTGCCGCCTGGAGGGCAAGTGCAACATCCCCGCCACCATGGCCCCGCCGGCTGCGCCGCGCGCCGTCGGTGAAAAACAGGCCTTCTGGGCGCTCAATATCGACTCCAATTACTACATCCAGGCGCAGGCGACCCTCCAACTGGTCTCCGAACACGCCTATTTCTGGATCGAAGATGGGATCACCTATCACCCGGCCGACCTGGAAGCGCTGGCGCAGGAATTCGAGCAGGTGGTCCATCCCACCACCCGTTCCTTCTTCGGCAGCGAGTGGTCGCCGGGCGTGGACGGCGACCCGCGGCTCTACATCCTGTACGCCCGCAACCTCGGGCTGGGACTATTGGGCGCCTTCTCATCCGCCGACGAGTACCACCCGCTCGCCGTCCAGTATTCCAACGCCCATGAGATGTTCCTGCTGGGCGCCGACAGCATCCATCTGAACGATCCATCCATCGCCGGGGTCCTGGCGCACGAGTACCAGCACATGATCCACTGGCACCTCGACCGCAATGAGACCACCTGGCTGAACGAGGGCTTCTCGGAACTCTCGGCCTTCCTGAGCGGTTACGACCCCGGTGGGGCAGACGCGTACTTCCTTGCCAACCCCGACCTCCAGTTGACCGATTGGGAAGCGGAAGCCGGGAACAACTACGCCCACTACGGGGCCAGTTTCCTGTTCGCGGCTTACTTCCTGGACCGCTTCGGGGACGAGATGACCCAGGCCCTGGCAGCCCACCCGCTGAATGGCATGGACAGCGTGGACGCGGCGCTGTCCGCCCACAACGCCCGGGATGCCCTAACCGGCGCGCCGGTCACCGCCGACGACCTCTTCCTGGACTGGGCCGTGACCAACTACCTGGACGATGGCCGCGCCGCCGATGGCCGGTACACCTATCACAACTACCCGGATTCACCCACCGTCCAGCAGGCGGCGACGCTGGAAGGCTGCCAGGTTTCCGTCAACGCCACGGTCCACCAGTACGGCGCGGATTACCTGCGCCTCGACTGCCCGCGGGATTTCACCCTGCGCTTCGAAGGCGCCACCCTGGCAAACCTGCTGCCGGTCGAAGCCCACTCCGGCGAATATGCCTTCTGGTCCAACAAAGGGGACGAGTCGAACATGACCCTCACCCGCCTGTTCGACTTCCGCAGCCTGGCCGGGCCGATCCACCTGTCGTACTGGACCTGGTACGACCTGGAGGCCGATTACGACTACCTGCACCTGGAAGCCTCCACCGACGGCCTGCGCTGGCAGATCCTGGCAACCCCCTCCGGGACCGGCGAGGACCCCACCGGCAATTCCTATGGCTGGGGCTACAATGGCCGGAGCGGCGGCTGGATCGAAGAGACGGTCGACCTTTCGCAGTATGCCGGGCAGCAGGTCTACATCCGCTTCGACTACATCACCGACGCGGCGGTCAACGGGGAGGGCTTCCTGCTGGACGATGTCTCGGTAACGGCTGCCGGTTACCGGTCCGATTTCGAGACGGACGATGGGGGCTGGCAGGCGGCCGGTTTCGTACGCGTCACCAACATCCTGCCCCAGCAGTTCCGCCTGGCGCTCGTCATCCGCAGCCGGGAGGGGGCGACCGTGCAGGTCATCCCGCTGACGGCCGCCCAGACGGCCCTGGTCCCGGTCACGGTCGATGACCAGGTGGAGGAGGTGGCGCTGGTTGTGACCGCCGTCACCCGCCTGACGCGCATCCCGGCCGCATATTCGGTTACAATCGAGACACCCTAGATAAAGGACTTACCAATGACCGCAACCCCACATTCGCAAATCCTTTCCATGGCCGGGCTGGTGGAGTACCAGTCTGGGGCAGTTGTCAGCCGGGTGGTCCTGAAGGGCGAGACCGGCAATGTGACCCTCTTCTCATTCGACCAGGGCCAGGAACTGAGCGAGCACACCGCCCCGTTCGACGCCCTGGTGCATGTGTTGGAAGGCCGGGTGGAGGTCA
>VGNO01000270.1 GCA_016865985.1 Chloroflexota bacterium
TATGCTACGATAGCGCTGGTGGTTGTCGCTCATGGTTCGCTCCTCGCTCCGTGGTGGGAGCTTAAGCTTACCAGACCTCAACCACTACTTTTGTCCGGTAGAGAAAGGGACGGTTACCGCGTGCGCCGCGAACCGCTCCTGTGTGCGGCAAGGCGCCGGCGGATGAAGGGGATGCGCAGCGCCAGCAGCAACAGGAGCAGCAGGCCAGACAATACCGGCTGGAGGATGTCCCCGCTCAGCGAGAGCAGGTTGCCTTTCTTTGCCCAGGTGTAGTGTAGGATTGTCATGCCGCCTGCCAGGTAGGCCAGGCGGTGCAGGGATTTCCAATGCCTGCCGAGACGCTCTTTCCAGGCATCGAAGGAGGTGATTGCCAGGACCAGGAGGATAAACCCGGCTATGAAACCCACCAGGGTAAAGGGTTTATCGAAAATGGCTTCTTTCGATAAAGTCCAGTTCAGCCCATAGTCCACAGCGCTGAAAGTGTAGAAATGCAGGGAGGCGTAGAGGAAAGCATATAGGCCCAGCGTCCGCCGGTGATTGAGCAATTCCCGCCAGCCGAAAACCGTATTCAAGGGCGTACACGCTAGGGACGCCAACAGGAAATATAACGCCGCCCGGCCGAGAGCCTGTTCGGTGGCCTGGATGGGATTGGCCCCCAGGTCGCCGTCCAGGACTCGGACCAGTACCGACGCGGCAGGCAGCAGCCCCAGCCCATGCACCAGGACCCGCAGCCGGGTTGCCCGGCCGCGCTCCCGGTCACGTCCCGTTTCGTCCACCAGGGATGAATCCATCGTGCATCCTAATAATCCACACTCAGGTCCATATCACTGTACATCGAGGCCACCTCCGCCTCGTATCCATTGAACAGCAGGGTCGGGCGGCGGGTCAGTTCCCCGATGCGGCGTTCGCTTGCCTGGGACCAGCGGGGATGATCCACGAAGGGATTGACATTGGCATAGAAACCGTATTCGTGCGGGGCGATCGTATTCCAGAGGGTCGGAGGCTGCTCTTCGGTCAGGTCGATGCGTACGATGGCTTTGATCGACTTGAAACCGTATTTCCAGGGTACTACCAACCGCAGGGGTGCGCCGTTCTGGTTTGGCAGCGGTTCGCCATATAAGCTGGTGGCGATCAGGGTAAGGGAGTGGTAGGCTTCATCGAGCCGCAATCCTTCGTTATAAGGCCAGGGAAAGAGGGTATTGCGCTGGCCCGGCATCTGGTCGCTGTCCATCAGGGCGGTGAAACGGACATACCTGGCGGATGTCATGGGTTCGACCGCCGCGATCAGCCTTCCCAGTTCGAAGCCCTGCCACGGAATGACCATCGACCAGCCTTCGACGCACCGCAGGCGGTAAGCGCGATCTACCTGCTCGAACTCCAATAACTCCTCGAGTGGAAATGTACCGGGTTTGTGGACCAACCCACCCACCTCAACGCTCCATGGATCGGTAGAGAATCCCTGCGACAACGGCGCCACACTTTCCTTGTCTGTGGAAAATTCATAATAGTTGTTATACCCGGTAATGGAGTAGTAGGGGGTTGGCTCATCGGCAGCGGGTTTTGCCGGGTTGGCATCAGGCGGTTCACCGACCGCCTCCGCCCGGATCCCGCAAGCGGCCAGCGCAGAAATCCCGGCCAACAAGCCGGCGGATTTGATGAAATCACGGCGGGATAGATAAACTGCTTTTGGTGTGATCTCGGAAGCGGATATGGATGGGGCGGCTGTGTTTTTTCTCATCCGGGCCTCTAAAGTTCCATTATCATATTGAGTGAATGTTATCAGGCTATCCTGAGACCCACCTTAAACGAAGACTTCCGGCGAGGGATCCAACCGGAAGTCAGGAACAGGTGTGCATGCAAGCGGGACTCACCCGTAGGAGCAGCAGTAATCCACCGGGCCTTTCAGGATGAGTTTGAATTTGGAATTGGGTGGGACGTAGAATGATTCCCCGGCCTTGTAGGTCTGCCACTGGTCGTTGCCGGGCAGCAATACCTGCAGTTCGCCAATCATGATCTCCATGGTTTCGGATGTGCCCGTACCGAATTCATATTCACCGGGTAGCATGTAGCCCAGGGTCTTGCGCGTCCCATCCGGGAAGATGACATTCCGGCTGGTGACCCGCCCATCGAAATAGATGTTGGCCTTCTTGATGACTGTAACATTGGTGAATTGATCTTCTGCCATCGGAGTGGTCCTCCTTGCCCGAATTGTACAACAACTGACAGGCAAGCGCCAGATTCCCGGCTACCTGGTTTCATCCCGTTCCACCCAGGCATTCCTGGGCCAGGATGGCTTTTTTTCGACACTCCCCGTAGCGATAGTTACCGAACCGCCCGGTCTTCCGGATGACGCGGTGACAGGGAATAAGAAAGGCAACCGGGTTGCGCCCAAGGGCGTTCCCAACCGCCCTGGCTGCAGCCGGCTCCCCCAAGACCACAGCCAGGTCCTGGTAGGTAGCCGCGCTTCCCGCAGGCAGGCGCAGGAGCGCCTCCCAGACTTTGAGTTGGAAGTTCGTCCCGTTCAAGTGGAGGGTCAACGTCGAGCCTGGTCGAGGCGTAAAGATTTTTTCCACCAGGGGCGCTGTGCGGGCGGGGGACTCGGCCAGGACGGCGTTCGGCCAATCGCGTTCGAGATCCTCCAGGAGCGCCCGGCGTTCGCCATCCACAAAACCGAGAAAACAGATGCCGCGCCCGGTCACAGCCAACAGGCATTCGCCGAAAGGGGTGGGGTGGAAGCCGTAGGTGATAGCCACACCCGCGCCGCGCGACCTGACCTCGCCGGGTGTGACCGCTTCGGTCAGGACAAGCAGGTCATGCAGGCGGCCTGCGGAGGAGAGTCCCGCCTCGCAGGCGGCGGACAGGACCGAGGTCCGTACCAGGAGCGCTTTGGCGTTTTCCTTGGTAAGAAACTGGAGGAAGCGTTTGGGGCTGATTCCCGCCCAACGGGTGAAGAGGCGTTGGAAGTGGTATTCGCTCAATCCCACCTGCGCGGCCACCTCCGCCAGTTCGGGTTGGCGGTGGGCGTTCCGCTCGAGAAAGCGGATGGCTTGCTCGACGCGGTCGTAATCTTCGGAGAGTTGGCGGAAGCCGGTCATGCGCTAATTGTACCGACTTCCGCCTGGATTGCCACCCGATTCTTGCGCTTTTGTTCGTTTGCGAGGAGCGTCCCGTGCCAGAAACAATCCCCCGGTTGGGCGGGGATTGTTCACTCTGATCCCACAAATACTCACTTGAAGTGACGTGCGATCTCCGAGGCGTACTTCGCGCCGACTGTGGACTCGTTCTCGGCCAACCAGTCAGCGAGACGCGTTATCCCGCGCGGCGGTTCGGACGAGACCAGCAGCCCGGCCATCAGGCCGTCCACTTCCTCAGGGGTCAGCGCCACATCCCGGACGAAGAGACTGATGAATT
>VGNO01000271.1 GCA_016865985.1 Chloroflexota bacterium
GCCCAGCCGTTCTGGACGGCATCGGTCAGTTCGGCGTAATCCTTCGGGTCGAAGATATGACTGTCACGGAAGGCGGTGGCGCGGGCGAGCAGGGACTTCTGGATATCGGCCAGCAGGTCGGTCACGGCAGCAGCCAGCCCGGCCTGCGGGACGAAGGACTTGCCTTCGCGTCCGGGGCGGTCGCGGCGGGCCAGGGCGACGCTGCCCTTCTCCACGTCCTTCGGTCCGATCTCGATGCGCAGGGGAACGCCGCGCATTTCCCAGTCGTTGAACTTGAATCCGGGCGTGACCTCGGCGCGATCGTCCACTTTGACGCGGATGCCGGCGGCCTTGAGTTCGGCCTGGATGCGGTCCACGGTCTCCATAACGGCGGTAGTTTCGGCGTCCGATTTGAAGATCGGGACGATGACAGTCTGGATGGGGGCGAGTCGCGGCGGAAGGATCAGTCCCTGGTCATCGCCATGCGTCATGATGATGGCGCCGATGAAACGGGTCGAGAGTCCCCAGGAGGTCGTCCAGCAGTATTGCAGGGTGTTGTTCTCGTCGAGGAATTTGATGTCGAAGGCTTTGGCGAAATTCTGGCCGAGGAAGTGCGAGGTGCCCGATTGCAGGGCGCGCGTGTCGCCCATCATAGCCTCGATGGTGGTGGACATGCTCGCCCCGGCGAATTTCTCGGCCGCCGATTTGACGCCGGGGATGACCGGCACGGCGGCTTCGTTCACGGCGAAGTCGGCATAGACATGGAGCATGCGCATCGTCTCTTCGCGGGCTTCCTGTTCCGTTGCGTGCGCCGTATGTCCTTCCTGCCAGTAGAATTCGAGTGTGCGCAGGAAGAGCCGCGTGCGCAGTTCCCAGCGCACCACGTTGCCCCATTGGTTGATGAGCACGGGCAGGTCGCGGTAGGATTGGATCCACTTCGAGTACATCGCGCCGATGATGGTCTCGGAGGTGGGGCGCACCACGAGCGGTTCTTCGAGTTTCTCACCGCCGCCGATGGTGACCACGGCCAGTTCGGGCGAGAAGCCTTCCACGTGCGCCTTCTCCTTTTCGAGGAACGACATCGGGATGAAGAGCGGGAAGGCAGCGTTGACGTGGCCGGTTTCCTTGAAACGCCGGTCGAGCGCGGCCTGGATGTTTTCCCACAGCGCCCAGCCGTACGGGCGGACGACCATGCAGCCGCGCACGGGGGCGTAGTCCGCCAGTTCGGCGCGCTGGACGATCTGGTTGTACCATTCGGAGAAGTCAACGTTGCGGGGGGTGAGTTTTTCGTCTGACATAAGAACCTCAGTATCTGGAGTGAAAACCTTTTCAACACAAAGGACAGAAAGGATCACGAAGGGCACGAATGTTTAAGGATTTCTTTGTGAGACTTTGTGAACCTTTGTGACCGTTGTGTTTGAATCTTTTAGCAATTCGACTGCTGCCTGGACATGCGGCGCGAAGTGAAGCAGGTCGCGCTGATTGACCGGCATGTAGGTGTGGAATTCCTGGAAGAAGCGCTCGAAAACGGACCTCCAGCCTGCGCCGACCAGGATCAGCGGTTTGCGCGGCATTGAGTCCACGATCATCAAATTCCACGCCAACGCGACCTCGGTCAGGGTGCCGGGACCGCCGGGCAGGGCAATCGCCGCGTCGCAGTTGCGGACGAGTTCCGCCAGCCGCTCGTTGAGCGTGGGGAAGCGGCGCTCTTCCTTCACCCACGCGTTCGGCTTGACCGCGCGCCAGGCTTCGATGTCGTCGCAGGTCACGCCGACCACATGTCCGCCCGCTTCACTTGCCCCGCGGCTGACGGCTTCCATCGTGCCGATGTAGCCGCCGGTCAGGACGGTGTGCCCGGCTTGCGCGAGTAGTTTGCCGAGTTCATAGGCTTCCGCGTACGCCGCGTCGCCGGTTTTGGGTTGCGCGCCGCCAAAGATCGTAATATTCAAGGTAAAAACCTTTCAACACGAAGGTCACAAAGGTTGGCACGAAGGTCACGAAGTGGAACCTCGTTGTGTTCCTTTGTGAGTTCGTAGTGTCCTTTGTGTTAAGAATCCCACGACCGATTCGCGTTCATGTCCAATTTTCTCAAAACTGCCTGCTCCAAATCAATCCCGGAGACCGACGCAAGTTGCAGCAAGTATAACGCCACGTCCGCCAGTTCGCCCGCAAGTTCGCCCTTGTCTTTCAGGTTATCGCCCCACTGGAAGTGTTCCAGCGCCTCGTTGGCTTCGAGCGAGAGCGAGATCGCCAGGTTGCGCGGCGTCTGCGGGCGCGGGCTGTCTGCCTCGTACCAGCCCTTCGAGCGGACGAACTCGTTCATGCGTTCGGTTAATTCTTTGATATCCATCTTTTTCCTCCCCTCACCCCTTGCCCCTCTCCCGACGGGAGAGGGGTGGTGTTGAGGGCAAATAAAAACGGCTCTCCAAGTCTGGGAGCCGCCTCGTTGCATGACGAACCGAACCTATCCAGACCTGGCAGGGTTTCTTGGGGCGGGGGCCGGGAGCGGGTTCAGTTCCATGGCGCAGATTATACCCGATTATCCGGGGGCGGCAGGAATCCCAAGAGCCTCGCCCGTGATACCGGTTATAATCCCCCATCATGGAAGAACGCTTACAGAAGATCCTGGCCCGCGCCGGGCTTGGTTCGCGGCGGGCCTGCGAGTTGATCGTCCAGGCCGGGCGGGTGCGCGTCAACGGGCAGGTTGCCGGCCTGGGGGACAAAGCCGACCCGGCAGTGGACAAGATCTCGGTCGACGGCCGGCTGCTCCATGCGCCGGAGGCGCTGGTGTACGTGATGATCTACAAACCGCGCGGCGTGATCTCTGCCGTCGGTGGGCAGGACGACCGCCGCACGGTGCGGGAATTGATACCGCTGCCGGGTACGCTCTACCCGGTCGGCCGCCTGGACTTCGATAGCGAAGGGCTGCTGTTGCTGACCAACGACGGCGAACTGGCAAACCGCCTGACCCACCCGCGCTATGAACATGAAAAGGAATACCGCGTCCTGGTCGCCCGCCAGCCGGATGCCGAACAACTGTCGCTCTGGCGGCGGGGACTGGCGCTCGAAGACGGCTTCCACACTGCCCCGGCAGAGACCTGGGTGGATTCCAGGTATGGCAAGGGCGCCTGGCTGCGGGTCGTGCTGCGGGAGGGACACAAGCGCCAGATTCGCGAGATGGGTCGCGCCAGCGGGTTGCCGGTCGTGCGCATCGTGCGGGTGCGGGTTGGGACCCTCGGCCTGGGGACGCTCAAAACCGGCCAGTGGCGCCACCTGACGCTTCAGGAAGTGGAAAGCCTCCGGAAACTGGCCCAGGTAGACGGTCCGCCCGGCCGCAGCAGCCG
>VGNO01000272.1 GCA_016865985.1 Chloroflexota bacterium
TTCAAGGCCGATGAGAACGAATACCTGATGCGCGAACTGCCGCACGGTTCCTTCCGCCGCAGCCTGCGCCTCTCCACCCCGGTCGAAGCCGGCAAGGCCGAAGCCCGGATCACCGACGGCCTGCTGACCCTGCGCCTGCCCAAGGCCGAGTCCGCCCGCCCGAAGACCATCAAAGTCTCTGTCAAATAACCCAGCGGATCCGCTTTTCCTCCATTTCGAAGACGCCTGCCACCAGGCGTCTTCGTCTTTTTTACAGTAAAATATCCGGCATCCCTCTGAATTGGAGACCCACTGTGCGAATCCGTATCGCTTCCCTACTTATCCTGTTCTTCCTGGCGGCCTGCAATCCATCCGGGAACGCTGAACCCGTAACCCCGCCGCCGGCCAGCGAGCCCCCGGTCCTCACGGCCAGCCCCACGCCGGAGGCGGCCAAGCCGCTCGTCATCCTGGCGCTGCCGGGCGACATGCCGGCCGCAACCGCCGCCGTCTACCAGACCCTGATCTACGACCTGGCGCAGGCCTCCGGCCATCGTCTCCAGATGCGCAGCAGCCTGACGGAAAGCGAGATCCAGAACGAACCCGGCCTGGCCGTGGTGGTCGCTTTTCCGCCCGACCCGGGTCTCGGGGCGATGGCCGCCGCCGCCCCGGGGGTGCAGTTCCTGGGAGTCGGGATCCCCGGCCTGGTCCCGGGCGGGAACCTGTCGGCAATCGGCTCCGCCAGTGAGACATCCATCCAGCAGGCCTTCGTGGCCGGGTACATGGCGGCCATGCTATCCATCGATTACCGGGTGGGCTTGATCACGCCAGAGACCGATGCCGGGAAAAAGGTCATCCAGGCCTTCAGCAACGGGCGGACATTCTACTGCGGGTTGTGCAACCCGGCCTTTCCCCCCTTCACGTACAAGTATCCGGCCCATCCTGAAATCCCTCTCGGCGCCCCACTGGAACAGTACCCTTTCTATACTGACTTCATGCTGGATTACTTGGTCGAAGTGGCGTATGTCCACCCGGATATTGCCACGGTCGACCTGTTGAACTATATGGCAACCTACAACCTCAAGATCATCGGCGAACGCCTGCCCTATGACGACCTGCGCCCGAACTGGGTGGCGAGCATCCAGCCGGATGTCGCTCCGGCCATCGAACGCATCTGGCCGGACCTGGTGGCCGGGGTGGGCGGCCAGAGCCTCGCCACCCCCCTCTACCTGACCGATATCAACCCGAACCTGCTACCGGAGGGCAAGCAGGGCGAAGTGGAGCGGATGATGGACGACCTGGCAGCCGGGTTGATCGACACGGGCGTTGCCCCATAGCCTTGTTTCCTGATTGGCGTAAGAGGTATCCAACAAGGTCGCAAAATTAACCAGAGACCACTGTGAAGATGGTCTCTGGATTCTTATGCAGCAATTGTAGCGAGAAATGAACACCCCGTTTCGCTAATTATGGGGCAATCCCAGGAAAGCCGCTACAGCCGGGTTGACCGGATGGCTGTATACCTCCTTCGGAGTCCCCCATTGCTGCAAGCGCCCATCCAGGATGACAGCCAGGCGTTGTCCGATGCGGCTGGCTTCGTTCAGGTCGTGGGTGATGAAAACCGTGGTGGTGGAGGTCTGCTTCAGGATGTTGCTCAAGTCGTCGAGCAACCGGTTGCGGGTGGGCGCGTCCAGGGCGCTGAACGGTTCATCCAGCAGGAGCAGTTCCGGCTCAAGGACGAAGGCCCGCGCCAGGCTGACCCGCTGCGCCTCGCCGCCAGAAATGCGGCTGGCATTGCGCTGCCGCAGGTGGGAAATTTGCAACCGTTCCAGCCATTCATCCACCCTGCGGGCGGTCTCGTTATTGGGTGTTTTCCTGAAATGCAGACCCAGGGCGACATTCTCGAACACGGAGCGGTCCAACAGGAGCGGTTCCTGCAACACAAGTCCAATCCGGCGGCGGTAAGCCAGATCCGGCATAGATTCAACCGGCTGGCCGTCGAATACCAGGCGCCCCTGCGCCGGTTTAAGTAACCGCGCCAGCGCCAGCAGCATGGTACTTTTACCCGCCCCGTTGGGACCGATGACTGCCAGCGCCTCCCCCTTACTCACCGTCAAATGACCTACCTGCAGGACGGTTTTCCTGTCACGCCGTACAACCAGGTTGTCCACTTCCAGGCAGTTGTTCATCGGCGCCTACCCCGCTGCTGGATCCGGGTCAGCCCCAGGTTGACCAGGAAGGTCAGGAAGAGCAGCAGCACGCCCAGGGCGATGGCGCGGGCAAACTCGCCCCGGCTGGTTTCCAGCACGATGGCGGTAGTCAACACCCGGGTCTGGAAGCGGATGTTGCCGCCCACCATCATCGACGCGCCCACCTCCGAGATGACGCTGCCGAACCCTGCCATCAAGGCGGCCAGCAGGGGCAGGCGGGCTTCACGCCACAACGCGAGGATCATTTGCAACCGAGATGCGCCCAGGCCCAGCAATTGCAGCCGCAGGCGCGGGTCAAGTTGTTGCAGCGAGGCGGCTGTCAACCCGGTGACGACAGGGGCGGCAATCACCACCTGGGCGATGACAATGGCGGCCGGGGTATAGATCAGGCGCAAGTCTCCCAGTGGTCCGCTGCGCCAGAGAAAGATCGAAACCACCAGCCCCACCACGACCGGCGGTAATGCCATGCCTGTGTTGACGATGCTCATCAAGAATGAGCGGCCAGGGAAGCGCCCCAGAGCCAGTAAAGTACCGCCGGGCAGGCCGAGCAGCAGGCTGATGAGTGTCGCCGTGCCTGAGACGCCCAGCGAAAGGGCCGTGATCTGCCAGACTTCGGAGTCGCCGCCGAAGAGCAATGTGAATGCGTTTTGAAGGCCGTTCCAGATGGCTTCCATAAATTATTGGGGAGGATAAAAAGCCCTCTTCCCCCACCTGCGAAGAAAGCGCAAGGGAAGAGGGCGAGGCAGGAATAATCCGGATTTACGGCAGGCCAAGTTCGGCGTCTGTCTTATCGCCGTCGGGGATGAACAGAGGCTCGCCGTATATGTCCACGCCGAATTGCCCGATGACTTCCTGCGTGGCGGGATCGATCAGGAAGTTCAGGAAGGCTGATGCGCCCTCATAGTTGACCTCGGGCCACTTTTCGGGGTTGACGGTGATGACATGGTAAACGTTCATCAGGGAATTGTCGCTCTCCACTAAAATCTCGAGTTGCAGGTTGGCTTTGTTGGCGAGGAACGTGGCGCGGTCGGTCAGGGTATATGCGCCTGTCTCGGATGCGATCATCAGGGAGGCGCCCATGCCCTGGCCGGTTTCGATGTACCAGGCGGGTTTGGTGGTTGCGGGATCAATCCCG
>VGNO01000273.1 GCA_016865985.1 Chloroflexota bacterium
TAGAGGACCAGTGTGACAAGCGAAATGCATTTCTCGAACCAGCCGGCCCTGGCAAGCCAGCCCTTCACCCGGCCAAGAGATGACCACCAACCACGAATGGATTTTTGCAGGAGGGCCGCGCTCAATACGAATGGTGTTGCGAGGAGAAGCCAGGATAGGCCGACAGTTGCGCCGGTGATATAGGTTGCGGTCGCGATGACCCCATATCCCAAGGCTGCCTGCGCCACGGCTTGATGGACTGGTTGCCCCGCCCGGCCCTTCAGGACAACGTAACCGATCCCTCCCGCGAGCGAGGTCAGGAGCAGGATGATCGTTACCTGCCAGAAGATCTTCGCCAGGTTAATAAGAGACTCGCCGCTGAAAGGTTTATGCAGGTATGCATATCCAACCAGCAGTGTCAGCAGCCAGAGAGTGGCGAGTAGTCCGATCAGCAGGTTGCGCCTGGCGCTATCTGTCATCTCTCCACCTCGTAGATCAACACCGAATCGTTCTGATAGACCAGCAACATGTCATCACTGGCGGTAAACTCTCCACCTGCCAGCTCTCGCTCCTGCGGACCGAAGAGAACGAACCGGACCGGGGAGCCTGGCAACCATCCGGGGTCATTCGCTCCCTGGTAGAAGGATGTCACCTGGGCTTTTTTCCCCTCGTAATCGATGGTCTCCATTGGATGCCCAAAATATACCTTTAATCCGGTCCTGGCCGCGATCACCTGGCTGGTGGTTTCGGATGCCAGGACGAAGTCATCCGGGTTACCTTGCTCTGCCAACCAATCCACGCTCTGCGCGAGATCAACTGTGTAAAATAGTTCGTCCGGACGGGATCCAACATCCAGCGTCGCTCTCAGGCTGAGAGTCAGGGAAGTCACAAGGGTCAGGCCAGTGAACAGGATGGCATAGAATGACCGGCGTGAGGCCAGCCTCGGATGTTCGAAAAGCGTCCTCATGCCGAAAACCGCCAGGATCCCGAAGGGGATGGTAATGCCATGCAGGAAACGGCGCTGGATTTCGGTCGGGGAATATGCCAGCAGGAAGGCTGCTGCCAGCCACGCCAGCATCGACAACAGGCCAGGATCGCGTTTGCGCAACAATTTCAGCAAACCTGGTGTGATCCATAGCCAGAGCAGGCCAAATCCCAGCAGGTAGTAGATAAACGGCGGCGACAGGGTCTCGTTCTGGCTCGTGAAACGGGACCAAACAGGGTCGTTCGAAAGGATGTTCCAGGAATAGACCAGGAGAGGGACTTGGGCCAGGGCGATACACGCCAACCCAAAGACAGGTTTTTTTTGGAGGCCTTTTTCCTTCAAGAACGATATGAACCAGAAACCGGCAATGGCTGCATCAGCAACAATAAAGATGATGGGGTTGAAAAGTTGGGTCAGGATGGCGCAGGCGCCGATCACCGGAATACTTTTCCAGGAGCCGCGTTCCATGTACACCATAAACTCGGAGACCGCGTACACCATGAAGGCGGTGACCGCTGAAAAGTGCGGGAAAAGCATCATTCCAAAGAATACATACCCATCGATCAACCACAGGTCGATCGGTGAGATGGACGGGTTGGGAGTCCAACCGAGCGCCTGTACCAGCCAACCTAGACCAGAACCGGCGGCTGCCAGCAGGAAGGCCAGCCGCCGCCAGAATCGTTCCCGGATCGTCTGTTGGACGAGCCGGTAGATTGCCAGAAGTGCAGCCATGCCAAAGAACAGGCGGGCAACCTGGAACATGACTTCCGGAGATGCTCCGAACAGTCGCGACAATTGTCCAAGTGCAGGGTAGAAGATGCGAATGTATGCCGGTTGGTGCGGTTCGGAAGTGAAACGGAGAGAATACGACCATTCCCCTTGGTAACCGGCATGCATCATCGAAAGATGGACCGCGTAATCCTGACGGTCGAAGAATGCTCCAAAGAAGACTTTCTCCGGAGTTTGCGCCAGGTAACCGGCAAGGGTGGGAAGCGAGGCCAGAACCAAGACCAGGATGGATGCTCCCAACACCCAACCCCACTCCTTGAAATTTTCCGACCCGATAAACTGGTTGAACCGCTTGGCGTTCATGGATTCATGGAAAACAGGTGGATTTCGAGCCCGGAGAAAACCCAACCCGACTGGTGGATGAAATGTGAAGCCAGCCATTCCATATGCGGATGGGTGTCCGCGCCTGCCTCACGGTACTCCTCGACCGAGCGGGTGAAAATGACGAACCAGACGCGATCCGCTCCATGGCAGGCTTCATCCACCTGCGGGTCAGCGGAGAGGCCGAATACCGCCAGGGTGGCCGGGGATAATGTATCACTGTCGCTGTCGGGCGGATCGGCAACGAAGCGCTGCGTCAAGGCAGGTTGCTGGTAGATCATGGGCAGGGCGGACAACTTGCTCGAGTGGACGACCGCATCCCCGGACTGCATATCCTGGAGGATTGTGGACGCAGACCTGGGCACATAGGGAAAACCGGTGTATGCGAGATGCTGGTAAATGCCGATGACTGCTCCGATCAGGAGGCAGGCAGTCACAGAGACTTTCATGATGCGCGGTCCGCGCGCCTGGGCGATGATACCACCTGCCCACAGGCAGAAAAATACAACCGAAGGGAGCAGCGCCCGTTCGGTGAATACAGGAATCCACTGTGAGAACAGGAGCAACAGAACGAGCGGCGCAATTGCCATGTATGCGAACCAGGAGATTTCGATGCTGTATGGATCGCGCCTGCGGATCGATTTCGCGGTTTCGAGCGTGAGCAGGCTGAACGTGCTGAGAGTGACGAAGAGCCCAACAACCAGCCATCCATCCGGGAGCGGCAGATTGGTGACATAGGTCGTGAGCGCGGAGAAGACCCGGTCGAGGCCGGGTGGCTCCATCCAATATGAGGTTTGTACCTTGGCGATCTGCGCTGGAACCTGCACCAGCCAGGGCAGGAAAAGGAGCAGCGCACCAGCGCCTGCCAGGGTCACTGCCCGCAGGTTTCTCCAATCCTTGCGCCAGAGCGGGATCATTGCCAGGGGGATGAGGAAAAATACCGCCAGGGTATGGGTGTATTGGGCAAGGGCGGAACTGAAAGCGAAGATTATCCACCAGCCGGGTTTGTGTGTCCGGCTGGCGATACAAAACGCCAGCGCTGCGCCCGCCAGCCAGAAGGCCAGCCAGGCGTACATCCGTATCTCCTGGCTGTAATGGATTTGGAACGGCGAGGTCGCTAACAATATGGCGGTGAAGGCAGCTGCCTTGCGATTCCCGACAGCGTTTGCCAGAGCATAGGAGATAATGATAGTCCCGATGGATGCCAGGATCGATAGTGCGCGACCAGAGACGATTGAG
>VGNO01000274.1 GCA_016865985.1 Chloroflexota bacterium
TACACTAGGGTAGGTTACTCGAAGCCTGTACCTGAACGGCCGTAAATCCACAGCTATTGTGTTTTACTCGGCAAGCCCCATCCGGAACCGATGGGGCTTGCCGATTTTCCAAACGGCTCCTTCCCAGGAAGTGATAAAATTGCCTTCCCATGGGAACCTGGAGTATGAAGAAAAACCAGATCCAGCAAGTCCAACCCCGCCAGGAAGTGGAAGTGCACCTTCCCGATGGGCGGGTCCTAGCCGGCCCGCGCGGCGCAAGCGCCGGGTCCTTCCTGTACTCCATCGCGGCCACCCTGCCCGCCCCGGCGGTGGCGGCCGTGGTCAACGGGGAATTACGCGAACTGACCTATGCCATCCAGATGGATTCCAAAATGGCGCCGGTCACCATGGCCGATGCCGATGGGGCGCGCATCTACCGCCGGTCGCTTACTTTCCTGCTGGAATTTGCCTTTACCGCCTTGTTCCCGCAAGGGAAACTTTTGATCGACCATTCCATCTCCTCCGGCGGTTACTACTGCCACATCACCGGCCGCGCCCCGCTGAGCGGCGACGAACTGGAGCAACTCGAATCTCACATGCGGAGCCTGGTCGAACGCAACCTGCCCTTCGAGCGGCTGGAGCTCCCCCTGGCGGAGGCGCTGGCTTACTTCCAGGAGCGGGATTTCCCGGATAAAGTCCGCCTGCTTTCGCACCGCCGCAAGGACTATGTCACCCTCTACCGCCTGGAAGAACACCTCGATTACCATCACGGTTACATGGCGCCTGCCACCGGCTGCCTGAAATGGTTCGCCCTCCAGCCAACCGAAGACGGATTCACCCTGCATTTCCCGCGCCGCAGCCAGCCAACCGCCCTCCAGCCGCTGGAGGAATATCCCAAACTCCTGGCAACCTTCCGCCAATACGGACAGTGGCTGGAACGTCTCGGGATCGACTCGGTCGGGGCATTGAACGACGCCATCCAGGCGCAACGCAGCCGGGAGGTGATCCTGGTCTCGGAAGCGCTCCACGAGCAGCATGTGGCTGCCATCGCCCGCCAGATCGCCGGACGAGGCGGGGAGGCGCGCGTCATCCTGATCGCCGGGCCATCCTCCTCCGGCAAGACCACTTTCTCCCGGCGGCTGGCCGTCCACCTGCTGGCGCTCGGTCTTTCGCCATTTGCCCTCGAACTGGATAGTTACTTCGTCGACCGTGACAAGACCCCGGTCGATGGGGAAGGACAGTTGAATTTCGAAGCCCTGGAGGCCATCGATCTCGGTTTGCTGGCGGACCACCTGCAGCGCCTGGTGACCGGCGAGGCGGTCCAATTGCCGCGTTACAACTTCAAAGCCGGCAGCCGGGAGAGCGGCGAGGTGGTCCAGTTGCACCCGGAACAGATCATCATCCTGGAAGGCATCCACGGCCTGAACCCGGACCTGTTCCCCCGCTCCCTGGCGCGGCGCGCTTTCCGCATTTATGTATCCGCACTTACCCAGTTGAACCTGGACCGGCACAACCGCGTCTCCACCACCGACTCGCGCCTGATCCGGCGCATCGTGCGCGACGCCCGCGAAAGGGGCTACACCGCCCAGCAGACGATCGCCCGTTGGGAATCGGTACGGCGCGGCGAGGAACGCTACATCTTCCCCTACCAGGAGAATGCAGACGTGATGTTCAACTCGGCGCTGGTCTATGAACTATCGGCCCTGAAACCTTTTGCCGAACCCTTATTGCGCCAGGTGGCGCATACCACGCCGGAATTCATCGAAGCCAAGCGCCTGCTGGCCTTCCTGGAATGGTTCCTGTCGATGGAGATCGAATGGGTCCCGGACGATTCCATCGTGCGTGAGTTCATCGGCGGCTCGATCCTGAAAGACTTCAAGGTCTGGAAGGCATGAGCATCCTCGAAATCCTGCTCATCTCCCTCAGCATGGCGATGGATGCTTTCGCGGTCTGCCTCGGCGCGGCCTCGGGTGGGAAGGCCGAAGGTCCCCGGTCCACCTTCCGGCTGGCATTCCATTTCGGGCTGTTCCAGTTCATCATGCCGGTACTCGGCTGGCTGGCCGGTTCGACCATCGCCCATTACATCGCCTCCTTCGATCACTGGGTTGCCTTCGGCCTGCTGGCCTTCGTCGGCGGGAGGATGATCTATGCCGCACTCCATCCGGAATCCACCGGGCGGAGTGATGACCCATCACGCGGCCTGACGATGGTGTTGTTATCCATTGCCGTCAGCATCGACGCCCTGGCAGTAGGCCTCAGCCTGGGGTTGATCGGGGTCTTCGTCTGGTACCCGGCGATCGCCATCGGGGTAGTGACCGGGTTGATGTCCTGGCTTGGGCTGCGGATCGGCAACGGGCTGGGGAAGAAGTTCGGCCGGACGATGGGGATTATTGGAGGAATTCTATTGATCGGCATCGGGGTCCGGATCGTGCTCGTGAGCCTGGTCGTCTAAATCCGCACCAAAATGAAAAACCGGCGCTCGCAACGCCGGTTTCATAGTCAGTAACATCAGTAACTCTGGTTTCAGGCTTCGGGAGCGGCTTCCGCGTCCTCCGGGGTGTCCTGCAGGAAGATATCGAGTCCCAGGTTCAGGCCCAGGGAAATGCCTCGCAAGGCGATGAAATAAAAGACACCTGTCAGCGGTTCCAGGAAGAGGGAGGCGAAGGCCGATATCTTATCGAAGATGGCTGCCGGCAGGGAGGCGGCGATCGAAGCCCAGTTCTGGATGATGGAAAATGCCTGGTTGGCGAAGGTCAGCAGGGAGAGAGCCAGGATGATCCAGGCGACGATATTGGCCCACAGTGAGATGCGCAGGACGGCATTGGTATTGTGGAAGACCTGCGGTTCTTTCTCTTTCGACGTCATGTATTGCTCCTTGTTCATGATTTTCCGCCAACTCCGGACGGATGGGGGACCGGCCCAGCAGCCCGGTCGAGGCATGGCGATTATACGCCATTCCGGGGGATGCCGGATGTTTATATTTCATCAGATGGTTTGAAGTATATGGCGGTATCGCTGACGCCGGTCGAAGTCCACAGGACCTGCCAGCCAGAGACCAGGCCGGCCACCTGCCGCCACATGTCTCCAGCCGGACCTTGGGCCGGTGTGCGCGAATTGGGCGAACGCGAGCCCGAGGGCAGGTAACGGTTGACATTATCGATTACCAGGATCCCGCCGGGGAGGAGTTTTTCCAATGCCCCCAAGGCGCAGTGGTCGCGATAGGTGCCATCCACCAGGACGAAATCGAGCGAGTTCGGACCGATCCGGTCGAGCGCCCGCACATATCCCGAGGAGGATGCTTGTCCCGCCGTTACATCCTTCGGTTCGAGG
>VGNO01000275.1 GCA_016865985.1 Chloroflexota bacterium
CTCATCGACGAAGAAATCCATCAGGCGCTGGTCGAAATCGTCGCCGCCCAGAAAGGTATCGCCGCTGGTGGCGCGCACCTGGAAGACCCCTTCACCCACATCGAGGATCGAGATGTCGAATGTCCCACCGCCCAGGTCATAGACGGCAATGATCTCGTTGCTTTTCTTATCCAACCCGTAAGCCAGGGAGGAGGCAGTCGGCTCATTGATGATGCGCAGCACCTCCAGCCCGGCGATGCGCCCGGCATCCTTGGTGGCATTGCGCTGGGCGTCATTGAAATATGCGGGGACGGTGATGACCGCCTGCGTGACCGTCTCACCCAGGTAGGACTCGGCATCGCGTTTGATCTTGGCCAGGACCATGGCCGATACTTCTGGCGGGGAATAATCCTTGCCGTCCATCACCACCCGCACATCGCCGTTCTCGGCCGCCGCCACGCCATAGGGGACACGCGGCAGGGTCCGCTGGACCTCTGCATCTTCATACTTCCGGCCCATGAAACGCTTGATCGAGAAGATGGTGTTCTGGGAATTTACAATTCCCTGGTTGCGGGCTACCCGTCCCACCAGCCGCTCGTGGTTCTTGTTGACCGCCACCACAGACGGCACGAGGCGTTCCCCCTCCGAGGAGGGGACAACGACCGGTTCGCTGCCCATCATGACCGCGCAGACAGAATTGGTGGTGCCGAGGTCTATACCGATGATCTTTGACATGAATGCTCCTGATTGAGTGTTCCAGGTTAGAGCGCTACAGTGTCGAGTGGGCCGGTGTCACGCAGGATGGAAGCGCGTGACATGCGAACAGCGGATCACTGGGCGACTCTCACCAGCGCCGGGCGGATGACGCGTTCCCCCAGCATATAGCCCTGCTGGACAACGCCGATGACGGCGCCGCTTCCCACCCCCTCGGCCGGTTCCTGCGAAATGGCTTCGTGCAGGCTGGGATCGAAGACCCTGCCTTCGGCCTCGATGCGCTGAAGGCCTTCGGCTTCGAGGATGCCCTGGAGTTTGCGGTATATCAACTCGATCCCACCCGCCCAGGGGTCGGCCGGTTTGTTCTGCAAGGCGCGCTCCAGGTCGTCCATGATGGGCAGGTAACGCTTGGCGATGTCGCCAACCGCATTCTGGTACATCTGGACCCGTTCCTGGTCGGTGCGGCGTTTGTAGTTTGTGAAGTCTGCCAGCGAGCGCTGCCAGCCGTCCTTGAACTCAGCGGCCTGGGACTGGCATTCGGCCAGTTGCTTTTGCAATTCATCGAGGGCGGGGGCAGGCTCCGGCGCCGCCTCGGGTATGACGCCTGCTGCGGGTCCGGCAACAGCCTCCGGGACAGACTCGTCGCCGGTTTCGGCGCGGCGCGTTTTTTCCTTCTTATTGCTCATATTCCTCTCCAACGATGGATTCAGATACCAGGCTGCTTAACAAGTCCGCCATGTAGCGGACGGTGGGGATGGTGCGGGAATAGGCCATGCGCATCGGGCCGAAAACGCCCAGCATGCCGGTGGCCTGGCCCGGGATGCCGTAGCGCGCCAGGATGACCGAGCATTGCTTGAGTTCCTCCCATTTCCCCTCGCCGCCGATCAACACCTGCACGCCGCCAACCCCGGCATTGGGCATGACGCGCGCCAGCAGGTTTTGCAGCAGGCTGCGTTCCTCGAAGAGCCGGATGGCGCGGCGGGCGTCGCCCGACTCGAGGAATTCCGGCTCGGATAGGACGTTGGTCAGGCCGTCGAGGTAGATCTCGCCGGAGGGGCGCTGCTCGCCGCGGTTCATATCAGCCAGGATGATGGTCAGGATATCCTTTTCGAGCGAATCGGCGCGCGGCGGCAGGGCGGCCAGTTCTTCGGTGGTCTTGCCGGCGCCGGCCTTGTTCAGTTCGATAGCCGCCCCCGAAAGGCGTTCCTGGGAGACCGGCTCTGCCAGGGTCAACAGTTGCTGGCTGACCTCCCCACCGGCCAGGACCAACACCATAAGCACCTGGCGTCCCTGGGTCGATATCAACTCGATGTGCTTGTAACGCGCCCTTTCGGCGTGCGGGGCGGTGATGAGCGAAGCAGCCCTGGACTGGTGGGCGAGGATGGAGGCGGCCAGCGGCATCCACTGGTCCACATCCCGGCGCGCCTGGTAGAACTGGTGGCTGATCGTGTCGCGCGTCGCGCTGGTCAGGTCTGCCTGGTAGACGATGTGGGTGACGAAATAGCGGTAGCCTTCCTCGGTGGGGATGCGCCCGGCGGAGGTGTGCGGCTGGCGCAGGTAGCCCATCTCGGTCAGGGCGGCCATCTCGTTGCGGATGGTGGCTGTGCTCAGGTCGATCTTGTAATGCTCCACCAGCCGCGCCGAACCGACCGGCTGGGCGGTTTCAGTATGATCGCGCACCACAAGGGCCAGGATCAGGCGCTGGCGTTCGGTGAGATCGGACATAATATCAACATGGAATTCGTGTAAAAGAACACACAAAAGCATTTTAGCACTCAAGCGGCGAGAGCGCTAATCAGGTGCCAAGAATCATATCATGATGAAAAAATGGCGTCAATAAGAGGAGTGTTAGAAACCCACTGGTATTCAGGAACAGGGTTTGAGTTTAAGACATGGATCAGGGAAACGGTTTTTCACCGCAGAAGAGTAAGAGAAATGAGTGCCCGAACATCTGCCCAGATCTGGAAAAACCCTTGACATCCTTGTGAATCTGCCTATACTGTGACTGACTTCATCCCCACACAGGAGGCAATCCACGATGAAGACTCGCAGGCAGACAATCCAAATCATGACAACCCTGGCCGGCCTGGGATTGGCCCTGGCATTGGCCGTCCCGGCCCTGGCCGCATACATCGGCCCCGACCGGACGGTGACAGAAGCCTACGAATATTGGCGCTAATCGAAATGGGTTCCTGGTTATGGCTGGAACCCGCTCTGCGTCATCTGGTCCCCACCTAAAGAAGCCTGGCGGAACTATACTACGGCCTGTGCGCAGTTTTCCATGACCGGTCCTCCCGGTTGTACCTGTGACGATTATTATGCGTATTACCTAAAAAACCCCAACTATAAACTTGAGACTTTTGTCGGCACGCGCACCATCACCCACCCTCCCGCCACTGTCTCCAGTTCCCTGCAATGCTCCCAGCCCGGCAGTGACGGCTGGTGTCGGGGCAGCGCCTCGCTCTCCCTGACCGGCAGCGAACCGCTCGCCGGCTACAGCATCCTGGCCGTCGAAGGCGCTCGCAACGGCGTCTCCTTCGCCTTCCCGGGCGCCTCCGCCCCCGTCCCATTGCTCGAAGGCCAGAACGATTTCACCTTCTGGGCCTTGT
>VGNO01000276.1 GCA_016865985.1 Chloroflexota bacterium
CTCTGGCAGCCGGGACGGTATTGTTCATCAGCGCCGCCCTCCAGCAGGCCGGGATGCGCACCACAACCGCCGGGAATGCCGGATTCCTGACCGGCCTGTACGTGGTCTTCGTACCGCTCATCCTGTGGCTGGGATGGCGTGAACGTCCCTCCAGGATGGCTGTGTTATCCATCTTCCTGGCCGGGGCGGGGGCATACCTGTTGAGCACTGGCGGTCGGTCGTTCCAACTGCATCCAGGAGATGACCTTGAACTGCTGGGGGCGGTCTTCTGGGCGCTGCACGTGGTCATCGTGGCAAAGTTCGCCCGCGGACTGGATGTGCTGGCATTCTCGACCGCCCAGTTCCTCGTCTGCGGCCTGTTGAACATGGGGATCGGGTTGTGGACGGAGCCGGTCGACCTGCCATCCCTGGCAGGGATGACCTGGGCGATCCTCTACACCGGGATCATCTCGGTCGGGTTGGGTTACACCCTGCAGGTCTGGGCGCAGCGACATACCCCGCCGGTGACCGCCGCCCTGCTGCTGAGCGCCGAAGCCGTCTTGGCGGCTTTTTTTGGTTACGTCCTCCTGGGGGAAGCGCTCTCCCTGTTGCAGGCGCTTGGCGCGCTAGCCATCCTGGCTGGCATTGCGTTGGCGCAGTGGAAAGTGGTAAGATAAGCCCACGGATCCCATCCTTCCATGAGAAAAAGAAAGGAAGCGGAGAGACTCCTCCAGCCTATGACCGCAAAAGTCATCCTCAACCCGTATTCCAACCGTTGGAACTCGCAGGCGCGCTGGCCGGAAGCCGAAACTGCCCTGAAGAAAGCCGGTGTCGTATTCGAACTCACGATCTCCCAGAAAGCCAGGCAGGTGACCGAACTGGCCGAACAGGCTGCGCGGGATGGTTTTTCGCCGATCATTGCCGCCGGTGGGGATGGCACGATCGGCGAGGCGGTCAACGGTATGGCGAAGGCTGCAAAATCCGAAAAAGCCTTGCTCGGTCCGCTGGGAATCCTGCCGATGGGCTCCGCCAACGACCTGGTTGTCAGCCTGGGCATCCCGATGGACCTGCAGGCCGCGGCGCAGGCGATCGCGGCCGGAAAAATCCGCGCCATGGACGTGGGGGAAGTGAACGGTTTTTATTTTGCCAATAACTCGGCCATGGGACTGGAGCCATACGTCACCATCAAGCAGCAGCGCATCACCAGGATCAAGGGTGTCCTGCGTTACCTGGTGGCGGCGGTGCAGGGGATCATGGATGGCCCATCCTGGAATGTCAGACTGGAATGGGACGGCGGCCATTACGAAGGCCCGGTGTCATTGGTAACGGTCGGCAATGCGCCCCGCACGGGCGGTTTTTACATGATCCCGCACGCCGACCCGTTCGACGGGAGATTGTCCTTTGTGCATGCCTACCGCAAATCCCGGATGCAGCTGCTGGCGATGCTGCCGAAGACGATGAAACCGGAGCCGAACAGTTACATCCACGAACCGGAAGTGTATTCCTATCACATGACCTGGCTCAAGATCCATGTGGAAAGCCCCACTCCCGCCCACACGGACGGGGAACTCTTCTCGACCGGCATCCAGGACCTGGAATACCGCATCCACCCGGGGAGGCTGCAAATCCTGCTTCCCTGATGTGAGATTTTCCACCAAAGAACCAGGCCTTGAGCGCGGGTTACGCTGGTTGTAAGGGTTGCATAGAGCGGCTCAAGAAAGAACAGGACGGGCATACCCCTTCGGGGCGCTTTGGGAGCCCGTCCTGCGATTAATATGAAGCCAAAGATCAGCGCCGATATGTGTTCATCTGTGGCGAGGGCGAGCGATTGAACGATTCTAACGAATCGAAAACGAGACCGCCTGGTCTCGTTATTCTTGGTGGGCGCGGAAGGACTCGCGCAGTCCCCGCCGGGGAAACCCCGAATCGAAAACGAGACCGCCTGGTCCCGTTATTCTTGGTGGGCGCGGAAGGACTCGCGCAGTCCCCGCAGGGGAAACCCCGAATCGAAAACGAGACCGCCTGGTCCCGTTATTTTTGGTGGGCGCGGAAGGACTCGCGCAGTCCCCGCAGGGGAAACCCCCGAATCGAAAACGAGACCGCCTGGTCCCGTTATTCTTGGTGGGCGCGGAGGGGCTCGAACCCCCGACCTCATGTGTGTGATACATGCGCTCTGACCAACTGAGCTACGCGCCCGGAGTGACGGGGATTATAGTCCAGGATATGGCCTTTTGCAAGGTGCGTCCATTTTTCCTATTCCCCGGCAGCCAGTTTTCAGGAGTGATATACTCCGCCAAGAAAAATCCATCCCCCTGGTGAGAGGTCTGGTTATGAAGAATCGCCATCTACAACTCTTCTTGCTAATAAGCCTGATGTTCATCCCGAACTTGTCCGCCCGGGCGCAGTCGGGCATCGCCGTTTCCGACGAGCAGACCAGCATCGGTTTCCCGGAAACGATCACATTCAGCGCCGAGGTGCAGGCCGCCGCCGGGATCGCCTCGGTCATCCTGGAATACGGTGTCCGGCAGTTGACCTGTGGCGAAGTGGTCGGCAAGGCCTTCCCGGAGTTCGTTGCCGGGACGAGCAGCCGGGTCGAATGGACCTGGGACATGCGCCAGTCCGGATCCGAACCGCCAGGGGCGGTCATCTGGTGGCAGTGGCACATTATCGATGCCAGTGGGGGGGAATATACCAGCCCGCGCCAGACCGTCACCTGGCTGGACGATGTCCACGACTGGCAGACCATCAGCGGGGGGAACATCAACCTGCACTGGTACCGCGGCGACCAGGCTTTCGGCCAGGACCTGCACCAGACCGCTGTGGACGCCCTCGAGCGCCTGGCGGACGAAGTCGGGATCATGCCTCCCCAGCCGATCGACCTCTATATCTACGGCAACACCACCGACATGCGAGACGCCATCCTCTATGAACCATCCTGGACCGGCGGCATGGCATTCTCGGAAAACAGCGTGGTCATCATCGGCATCTCGCAGAACGACCTGGAGTGGGGCAAACTGACCGAAGCCCACGAACTGACCCACGTCCTGGTCGGCCACCTGACCTTCTCCTGCCTCGGTTTCCTGCCCACCTGGTTGAGCGAGGGGCTTGCCATGTACGGCGAGGGCGGGTTGGATGCCACAGACCAGTCCCGCCTGGAGGCGGCCATTGCCAGCGACGAACTGATGTCGCTGCGGTCCCTGAGCGGCGGTTTCTCGGAGGAATACGAACGCGCCAGCCTCTCGTACGCCGAATCCTACAGCGTGGTGAAATTCCTGTTGGAGGCGTATGGGCAGGATGCGATGTCCGCCCTGCTGGCTGCCC
>VGNO01000277.1 GCA_016865985.1 Chloroflexota bacterium
TCCTGGGCATCCTGATGCTCTACGCCATCCTCCGCTACTTCGAAACCGGCCGTCACCGCTACCTCTATCTCCTGACTGCCTCGACTGTCCTCCATTTCACCGCCAAGGAAACCGCTTTCATCTACACGGCGCAGGCGCTGCTCTTCCTGGCATTCTTCTTCGTTGCCCGGGTGACGCGCCGCCCGTGGGCAAATATATCTTTGTACAACGCTTTTATAGTCCTCCTGGCGCTGGCGGTACTGCTCCTGGGCGCCTCGGCCGTACCCGCTTTGAGCGCCAGCCAGGCCGCCCCCGTCGACCCGCTCCAGACGATGGACCCACTCGATCCCACTGGAACGCCCGGGGCTGCACTGTCAAGCGGATTCCACATCACCCTCGCCAGCGGCTTATCGCTGGCTTCGATCCTGGCGTTCGTGGCAGCCGGGATCATGCTCATCATCGGCTATGGCTGGAAGCAGGTCCGCCGGGAGCGTTCGTTCGACATGCTGATCCTGCTCGGGACGATGGTCCTGCCGCAACTATCCGCCTTTGTGATCCAGTTCCTGGGTTGGGACCCCCTCGACTACTCGTTCAACTGGTCCGGCTGGGACTGGAATGCCATCCTGCAGATCGGCATGGTCCGCACTTTGATCGTCTTCGTCGCTGTTATTGCCCTGTCGATCGCGATCGGTCTCTGGTGGAATCGAAATCTGTGGCTGAAAAATGCAGCCGTCTGGTATGTCCCCTTCACGCTCCTGTATACGTCTTTCTTTACCAACGGCCAGGGTTTCTTCACTGGCGCAGTCGGCTCCCTGGGTTACTGGCTGGCACAGCAGGAAGTCGCGCGCGGCGGGCAACCCTGGTACTTCTACATCCTGGTCCAGATTCCCCTCTACGAGTTCCTGCCGTTCTTCGGTTTCCTGCTGGCGGTCCTATTCGCCATCCGCCGCCGGTCGCCGGCAGTTCCTTTCCACGACGACACCGTCCGCCCGAACACCCCGATCGAGACTGGGATTGAGTATGAACCGTCCAGCCGGCTGGTATTCGCCCTGCTCCTCTGGTGGTCGGTAAGCAGCCTGGCAGCCTTCAGCATCGCCGGTGAAAAAATGCCCTGGCTGACCTTCCATATCACCCTTCCGATGATCCTCCTGAGCGGGTGGGGACTGGGGCAAGTAATCGAACGGATGGACTGGCAGCGGCTGCGGGACCAACGCGGCTGGTTGTTGGCGGTCCTGCTGGTCATCTTCGGCGCCGGGACCGCCGGAGCCATCGCATCCGGCGCCGGTTCCATCCGGCCTTTCAGCGGGAAGGACCTGGTCCATCTCCAGGCAACCGCGACATTCCTCTTGTCCTGCCTGGGAGGCCTGGGCGGGTTGCTCGGTCTGGCCTGGCTGGTGGGGAACCGGCGGTTCTGGCTCCTGTTTACCTACCTGGCAGGCGTGCTTGGCAGTTTCTTCGGCGCATTTGCAATCGTGGCAAGCGACACCCCTCCTTTCAGCGGCGCAGAGCCGAACCACCGGCTGATGACCTACCTGTTCATCTTTGCCATCCTGCTCGGTTTTGCCTTCCTGGCCGCCCTGGGATGGGAACTCACCCGTCCTGCCTTGATCCATCTGGCGCGCCTGGGATTGGCGCTCCTGTTCGGGTTCCTGGCGGTCCTGACCGCCAGGGCTGCGGTTCGGGCTGCATATCTTCAACCTGAAAGCGGCCAGGAATACCTGGTATATGCCCACGGTGCAAGCGGCATCAAGGATATCATGAAACAGGCAGCCGAAATCTCGGAACGCACCTCCGGCGGCTATACAGATATGCTGATCGCTTACGATGTCAGTTCTCCGGATACGGGAGTCTCCTGGCCATTCACCTGGTACCTGCGGGATTATCCCAACCTGCGCCCGTTCGATGAGCCAGGCAAGACCCTGCGGGAAGCCCCCATCATCATCGTCGACCAGAAGAACTTTACAAAGATCGAACCGGTGGTGGGCGATGCATATTACCGGTTCGACTATATCCGCATGGTCTGGCCCAACCAGGACTATTTCGGGCTGACCTGGGACCGGGTGCGCAATGCAATTGCCAATCCCGAGATCCGGGCCGGCATATTCGAGGTATGGTACAACCGGGATTTCACCCGTTACGCGGGGGCGGTGGGCTCCCCATACATGACTGACGCCACCTGGGAACCGACCGACAAAATGCGGCTCTACATCCGCAAGGATATCGCCGCCATGATCTGGAATTATGGTTCCAGCCCGACCGAGGCCCCGGCCGCCGACCCATACGAGAGCGGACATACCGACCTGGCCGCCGACCTGGTCTTTGGATCGTCGGGGACCCTGCCTGGCCAACTCCAGGCGCCGCGCGGCATCGCAATTGCTCCGGACGGCAGTGTGTATGTTGCAGATTCGCGCAACCACCGCATCCAGCGCTTCTCCCCATCGGGGGAACTGCTCACGGCTTGGGGTACTTTTGCCGACGCCAGCCGCATGGACGCTCCCATTGGCACATTCTATGAACCCTGGGGTGTGGCTGTCTCGCCCGACGGTCAGTGGGTCTATGTCGCCGATACCTGGAACCACCGCATCCAGAAATTCACCTCCAGCGGGGGGCCGGTTACCATGTGGGGATACGATTCCTTCGGCCAGAACATAGACCCGTATGGTTTTTGGGGACCGCGCGGAATAGCCGTCGACCCGGTTGGCAATGTCCTGGTGGTGGATACCGGCAATAAGCGGGTCATCGTCTACGACGCCAATGGCGGTTTCATCACCCAGTTCGGCACAGCCGGCCTGGGGGCAGGCCAGTTCGACGAACCGGTGGGGATCACTATCGACGCAGCAGGCATCGTCTATGTCGTGGACACCTGGAACCAGCGCATCCAATCCTTCGCCCCGATATCTGGGGCAGCTGAGTACTTCCCCCTGTCCCAGTGGGATGTTGTCGGATGGTACGGTCAATCACTCGACAATAAACCGTTCATCGCAGCCGGTCGCCAGGGGAATATTTTTATCACCGACCCGGAACTTTTCCGGGTGATCGAATTCTCGTCCAATGGAACATATCTCCGTTCCTGGGGAAGTCTCGGTATCGGCGATAACCAGTTTGCCCTGGCAGCGGGGGTTGCGGTCGATTCCGAAGGGCGGGTCTGGGTCAGCGACGCCGGTAACAACCGGTTGATGCGGTTCACCCTTCCGGATCTGGCGGCCACTGAAGATGCAACCGAGGTCGAAACTGTCATCGCATCCCCCTCCCCCATTCAAACCGAGCAACCTGCAG
>VGNO01000278.1 GCA_016865985.1 Chloroflexota bacterium
GCGGGCGGCGTGCCGGAGATCCAACCGGTGACCAGGGCAATGACATCGTCCAGGACGCCGGTGAAATACAGGGCGGCTGTCCCGCCTCCCAGCAGCACGACCGCCAGCAGCGGGATGATGAGGCAGGAAAGTCCCCGTTTGCGCCGGGCCGGGCGGAGGACGGTGGCCGCCTGTTCGGGGGCTTTCCGCCCGGACTTGCGCGTGCCCGGCTGGGCGAGGCGCGTGGCCGAGGCCGAGGTCTTGAGATCGGGCGACTCGCCGCGCGCCACTGCACCCAGGGCGACGGCCAGTTCGGCCGCATTGGAAAAGCGGTCATCCTTGCGCTTCGCCAGCGCCTTCTGGATGACGGGTTCGATGGCCGGCGGCAGGTCGGGGTTGGCATCCAACAGGCGCGGCACGGGATCGGTGATATGCTTCACAGCCACGCCCATCGGCGTATCGGCTTCGTAGGGCTGCCGGCCGCTCAACATCTCGAACAGGATCACGCCCATGCCATAGATATCCGAACGGGAATCAAGGCTCTCGCCCTGGGCCTGCTCCGGGCTCATGTAAGCCGGGGTGCCGATGATGGAACTGCCGGTATACGAGGCCGGGCTCTCGGCGATCTTGGCAATGCCGAAATCCGACACGTAGGGGTCGCCGAGACGGTCGAAGAGGATGTTGCCTGGTTTCAGGTCGCGGTGGATGATATTCTTCTCGTGGGCTTCGTCCAGGGCGGGGGCCAGGCGGTCGAAGATGCGGGCAGCCTCCTGGAGCGTCAACTTCCCCTTCTTCAAGCGCTCGGAAAGGGAACCGCCGGTCATATACCGCATGGTGAAGTAGGGCTGGCCGTCCTCCTCCCCAAAATCGTAGATGGGGACAATGGCCGGGTGTTCCAGCATGGCGATGGTACGCGCCTCGCGCTCGAAGCGGGCGCGGAACTGGGGGTCGTGCAGCAGTTCACGCGGCAGGACCTTCAACGCCACTTCGCGGCTCATCTGCGGATCGAATGCGCAGTAGACCGTGGACATCCCGCCCCGGCCCAGTTCCGACCTGACCTCGTAACGTCCGATTTTCTCGACATCCATATGCCTGGTTCTCCGATAGCCCGATCTGGTCTGTTCTTCGCGTCGCATCCGGCTGCTGGCGCACTCCGGAAAAGTTGGACAAAGTATAGCACGGAAGATGAAAAGAGCGGGAGTGGCGAATAAAATGGGTTAAAAACATTTAACTGCAGAGAGCGCGGAGTTCGCGGTAAAAAATCAAAGGAAAATCTCTGCGCACTTTGCGTACTCTGCGGTAAAAAAAAAGGATAACCCACCATATTAGCCACTCCCAAGAGCAAGAATCTTGGCGGGAGCGGGCAAGGATGCTATAATCCCTGCCGCAGCCGCCCCAGTAGTTCAACGGACAGAACAGAGCACTCCTAAGGCTCTAATGTAGGTTCAATTCCTGCCTGGGGCACAAACAAAATTTTAAGATAAAAAGTCTTGCAATTTCCCTGCATATCAGGTAATATAAGTGCGACAGATGTTTGGGTGCCCCCCTCACCCAGGCATCTGTTGCTTTTAAGGCCAGACCACCCGCCGTGCAGCGGGTGGTTTTGATTCATCAGCCCGCGATGCGGTGCAATGCTTCTCCCAGGCGGTGGACTTCATCCAGCGTGTTGTAATGGACTGCGCCCACCCGCACCATCCCGCCGCTGGATTCCACGCCCAGGCGTTCGGTCACGGCTTGGGCGTAGTAGTTCCCATCCCAGACGTAGATCCCGGCCTCGGCCAGGGACTCCGCTGCCCGGCGGGGATGGATGCCTTTCAGGTTAAAGGCAAAGGTCGGGACGCGCCGCTCCAACTGGCGACTATCCGCCAGCCCGTAGAGGCGCAGGCCCGTCACTCCCTGGAAGGTCTCGAGCAGCGCCCGGCTCAACTCGAACTCGCAGGCGCGGATGGCGGACATGGCTTTCTTGAACTCCAGCCGGCGGCCGGCGTAGCCCCGGTCCCGCAGCCCGGCCTCCTGCCCGCCGCCATACGTTGCTCCCAGCCACTCGAGGTATTCCAGCGCCCCCAGCGCCCCGGCGATGCCCTCATGGTTCTGCGTCCCGGTCTCCCACTTTCCGGGCGGGACATTGGTCGCCGGGCGGACCTTGTAGGGCTCAAGTTCGTCCAGCAACTCATAGCGCCCGTAGAGCACACCGGCGTGCGGCCCGAAGAATTTATAGGTCGAGCAGGCCAGGAAGTCCGCCCCGATATCCTGCACATCAATAGGGCCGTGCGGGGCGTATTGGACGGCATCAATGAAGACCAGCGCCCCGGCATCCTGCGCCAGGCGGGTGAGTTGTTTCACCGGATTGATCGTGCCGACGGCATTGGAGGCATAGGCAAAGGCGACCAGTTTTGGTTTGCGTTCGAGCGCCTTTTCGAAACCGGCAAGGTCGAGGGTGCAATCCTCCGGGTCGAAATCCACCCAATCCACCTTGCAGCCGCGCTCTTCCGCCGCCAGCAGCCAGGGGGAGATGTTGGCATCGTGGTCCAGGCGGGTGACGACCAATTCATCCCCCGGCGACAGACGGCGCGCCAGCGAGCGCGACAGGTGCAGGGTGAGGGTGGTCATGTTATTGCCAAAGACGATCTCCTCCGGCCGGGCAGCATTGAGGAAATCAGCCATGGCGGCATGGGCGGCGTCCAGGATGGCGTCGGATTCCCGGCTGGTAGCAAAGACTCCGTCGTGGTTGGCATTGCATTCCAGCAGGTAGCGCTGGATGCGTTCGGCGCTGCGGCGGGTGACCTGCGTCCCGCCGGGGTTGTCGAAGAAGACCGCCGGGCGGTCGAGGGAAGGGAACTGGGCACGGATGGCTGTCAGGTCCAACGGCATGGTCAACTCCTTGTTCATTCAGGAAATATCGTCCGCAGCCTGTAACGCGGCCAACAGGGGATCGTCCGCAACCGGGGCGGACTGGTGACGGCGGATGAGATCGCAGGCGCGGGCGGTGGCGCCGGCGGCAGCCGCCAGGTCCGCGCCCCAGGCGGGATGCCGGGCTGCCACCGCGAACGAGCGGGACAGCCCGCGCGGCCGTCCCTGCCCCCAGCGGCTCGCCAGGCGCGGCAGGAACTTCTTCCCCAACACAACCAGCGCCCGCTCCCAAAGCGCCAGTGGATAGAGCGCCTTGCCCACATCATGCAGCAACGCCGCCGCCAGCAGGTGCGGGTCGCCGCGCCCTTCCGCAACCAGGCGCCGCAGGACATGGAAGGCATGTTCC
>VGNO01000279.1 GCA_016865985.1 Chloroflexota bacterium
CGACACCCTCCGCTGGCGGCAGGGGCTGCCTCCCTTGTTCGTCCTCAGCCTCCTGCTCGGCTTGCTGGCCGGGGCCTTCCTTCCGGTAGCGCTCTGGTTGCCGGCAGGTGAAATTGCCCTCTATGTACTTGTCCTGTTCAGCGTGTCGACCCTGTCATCCATCCGGGAAAAAAAATGGGGTCTCCTACCGGGTCTCCCGCTGGCGATTTCCGTGATGCATACGTCATGGGGGGCAGGCTTTTTATGGAGTATGATTAGGGCGGATGGAAGAAAAACCAACCAACCATCCAAGTGACGATGGAAAAACTCGCCAACAACCACCCTGATCCTGGCTGGAGAATCCGGCCACGTGAAGCATTTACCCTGCTCCTACTGGGCGATCTGTTCGCCGGGATTGCCGCCCTGCTCCCCGCCCTTTACATCTGGGGCACGGGGGATGAATGGCTGGGGGAATTCAGCCTCGACTTCCTCCAGGCGCGTGTCCCGCTCTGGTTCTATCTCCTGCCGTTGTTATGGGTGATGATGCTCTTCGAAATCTATGATACAAACCACGCCCGGGACTGGCGCAAGACCCTGCAGGGGATCGCCATAGCGACCCTGGCAGGCGCCCTGATTTACGCAGTCATCTACCTCATATCACCCAAAGGCTCGTTGCCCCGTACAGGAGTCGGTGTTTTCCTGGCATGTGCGGCATCCCTGACAACCGCCTGGCGCATCGTATATATCCGCATATTCACCGCGCCGGCTTTTACGCGGCGGGTGCTGATCGTCGGCGCTGGTGTTTCTGGCAACAGCCTGGCCGAGGTATACAAAGGATTACGACCGCCTCCCTTCCACCTGGTGGGTTTCATCGACGATGACCCGTCGAAGATCGGCTCCCTGCTGGCAGGCTTCCCGGTCATTGCCGGCAGCAACAAGTTACTGGAAACGGCAGCCAGCGAGAAGATTTCTGACCTGGTGATCGCCATCGGCGGCGAGTTGCGGGGAGAAACATTCCAGACCATCCTCGATGCCCGGGAACGAGGGGTCGAGGTAACGCCCATGCCGAGCATGTACGAGGAACTGCTGGGACGGGTCCCCATCCACCATCTCGAATCGGACTGGATCATCCGCTCTTTCGTGATGGAGGCGCGCGTCAACCGCTTCTACGAGGTTGCCAAACGCCTGATGGACATCCTTGGAGCGCTGCTGGGGCTGGTCCTGATGGTCCTTTCCTTCCCGCTGATCGCCCTCGTCATCCTGGTGGATAGCGGGCGTCCCATTTTCTACACCCAGGTCCGTTCCGGGAAAGGGGCGCGCCTGTATGATATCCTCAAGTTCCGCACCATGCGCCAGGATGCCGAGGCGGATGGAAAAGCGCGCGTCACCCAGAAGAAGGACGAACGCATCACCCGCGCCGGATCCTTCCTGCGCCGCACCCACCTGGACGAACTGCCCCAGTTCTGGAATGTCCTGCGGGGAGAGATGAGCCTGGTGGGTCCGCGCGCCGAACGCCCTGAACTGATTACCGAATACGAACGCCAGATCCCCTTCTATCGCGCCCGCCTGCTGGTCAAACCGGGGATCACCGGCCTGGCACAGATCAAATACAGTTACTTCTCGACTGTCGAAGAGACATCGATGAAACTGGAATACGACCTGTATTACATCAAGCATCGCAACCTGGGCCTGGACCTGGTCATCCTTCTGCGAACAGTCGGCCAGGTGATCGGCCTGAAGGGGCGCTGACATGACAGCCTCGCTCGTCACCGGGGGGGCCGGATTCATCGGTTCGCACCTCGCGCGCGTCCTGCTGGAGCGCGGCGACAGCGTGCGAGTATTCGATAATTTTTCCACCGGCAGGCGTGAAAACCTGAAAGGTCTGGAAGATATCGAACTCATCGAAGGCGACCTGCGGGACAATTCCTCCATTGCGCGGGCAGTCCACGGAATCGACTACGTTTATCACCTCGCGGCATTCGTCTCCGTCCCCCAATCCATGCAGGATCCACAGACCTGCTTCGAAGTCAATGCCGGTGGGACGGTTGGCCTGCTGGAAGCGGCCCGTCGCGCCGGTGTCCGGAAAGTCCTGCTGGCTTCCAGCACGGCTGTCTATGGCAATACCGATATTTTCCCAACCGGCGAGGGGACAACGCTCCAACCGCTCTCACCGTATGCGGTCTCCAAACAGGTGAACGAACTCTATGCCCGTCTCTACACGCAGACCATGGGACTTCCCGTTGTTGCCCTGCGCTTTTTCAACGTCTATGGCCCGCGCCAGCGCCCAGACTCGGACTATGCAGCCGCCATCCCCATCTTCCTGCGCTGCCTGTTGGACGACCAGCAAATCACGATCTTCGGAGATGGGAGACAAACCCGGGATTTCATTTACGTTCGAGATGTAGTCGAGGCGCTGCTGCTTTCCGCTGCATCCGACGCGGCCGGCGAGGCATTCAATGTCTGTACCGGGCGCGAGGCGACCCTCCTCGACCTGCTGGAGGAACTGAGCGGGATCGCGCCGCGCCAGCCCGAGGTGCGGTTCGACGCGCCGCGGCCGGGCGACATCTACCGCTCACTCGGCGATCCGACCAGGGCCGAGGCGGTGATTGGCTTCCGCGCTTCCACGTCTCTGGCCGACGGCTTGAAACAAACCCTGGACTGGATGAAAGCAGGCCGCTGAAATGCCTGTGATTACCCTTGCCGAGTGGAATGAATTCCTCTCCCGCTTTCCCGATACCCATTTTCTACAGACCGGAGAATGGGGGGAGTTGAAGAAGGGTTTCGGCTGGGATCCGGTTCGGGTCGTGGCCGGTGAGAGCGGCGCCCAGGTACTCTTCCGCCGCCTGCCCCTCGGTTTCACGGTCGCCTATATCCCAAAAGGACCCGTGACCGGTGGCCAGCATTCGGCGCCAGGCGATCTACCTCCGGAGTTTTGGGCAGAAGTGGACGAAGTCTGCCGCCTCCGCCGCGCGGCGTTTCTCAAAGTCGAACCGGACTCGTGGGACGATAACTCACCACCCATCCTCCATCGTCAACAGTCTGGCATCCATTACCCTCCGATCGTCGCTGGCTCCCATAACATCCAACCGCGCCGCACCATCCTGGTCGACCTGACAAGCAGTGAGAAGGAAATCCTGGCGCGGATGAAACAGAAATGCCGTTACAACATCCGCCTGGCCGGGAAGAAAGGGGTGACCGTCCGTCCCTGGGATGACCTGGTTGGATTCCACGCCATGATGACCCTCACCGGGG
>VGNO01000280.1 GCA_016865985.1 Chloroflexota bacterium
ATACCAGCGTCTCACCATGTAATCGATCTGCGCCAGGATTTCTTCGGCATCTGGCTTCCCCTGGTATTGCCCACCGGCATCGCATATTTGGCATTTCACCGGGCAGCCGAAAAGTGTCGAGACCATCATGATCCACCGCTCGTCCCGGCTGTACGGAGGTTGGAGGGCTTCTACGAACTCGATCAAACGCCCCCGCCCCATATCAGCCATATAGACTGTCGCGACTTCCGCATCACCTGCGATGGCAAATACATTCACGAGATTCTCCTCATGCTATGAAAGATCGTCATTGCGGCCCGGAGACCGTCGCCGGCTGCGATGGCCGTCTGGCGGTAAAGTCCGTTCCGCACATCACCAATAAAGAACAACCTGCCGCTCGATACCAATCGCCTCTCTGCCTGTTTGACGGTCCCCGAAAGGAACTCCAATTGCGGGACACGGCCGATTGCGTAGAGCAGGTAATCCGCCTCGATTATATCCTCAACGCCTCCCGATTCGCACCGGACCTTCAACCGGCTTCCGCCTGATGAGGTTTCCACGCTCTTGAGACGGACATCGGAGGCGTACCTGATACCGGAGGCGTGGAATACGCGTTCCTTCAACAAGTCGAGACAACGGACCTCCGTCCCCCGGTTAAGCAACATTACCCGGTTCCGGCGGGACAGGCTCAAGGCATAATCGAAGGCTGCGTCCCCGGCCCCGACAATTATTATGGATTTCCGCTTCAATCCAAGCAGCGGCCAGACTTCGGACAGGACCCTTTCCGCGACAGCCTTTGGAACCAGGATCGGGATGGGGCTGGAGCATGTTCCCGAGGCAACGACCACTGTCTGGACAGAATATGTACCGCCAGTTGCAGCCAGTGAGAAATTCCCGTCATCTAGATCCAATCCGGTCACCCTCTCGTAGATGATCTCTACGCCGACATTCACGGCTTGGGATTCGAAGCGCGCCACCAGGTCGATACCGGTGATGCCCCTGGGAAAACCGGGATAATTCTCGACCAGGTTGGCATTCCTCAACAAGCCCCCAGCCTGGGCCTGCTCGAAAACCAGCGGCGACAATCCGTAGCGCTGCAACTGGATGGCTGCCGCCAGGCCGGCCGGCCCGGCGCCGATGATGGCTACCTCATACATCGCAGCCCTCGAAACCGGAGGCGATTTCCGAGACGAGTACCGGGAGCGCAAACCCATGCGCCAGGTTCAGGAGGGTGGACCGGTGGAATTCCTCGTTGTAAGTGGCCGTACCGTCGACCGTGAAAAAGACATTGAATCCGAGCCCGAACGCCGAACGGGCAGTCGTCTCGCAGCACAGGTGGGTCATCACGCCGGTGATGACGAGCTGGTCCACTGCCAGGTTCTGTAGTATCTGGAGCAAAGGAGCGCCCTGGAATGCGTCATAGCGATTCTTTCGCAGAACCTGGCCCAAAGTCGTATCCAGCCCGGCTGCAAGCCTGCTTTCAGGTGAACCCGGCGCGATCAGGTCCTGCCACCATTCAGCGATCATCCCGGCATCGGCTGGTGTATTTGTATGGCATGTAAGAATTACAGGACGCATGAAGGTATGAAACTGTCGCACAAGCCCCTGGATCCCCGCCAATATTGCAGGAGCGCTCGGTATGAAGGCATGGGAATCCGGGGAGAGGAAATATTCCTGCATGTCCAATACCAACAATGCCGCTCGCCGTGGGGAAAAGCGTTGACTGGCATGGCGCTGGCGGAAACGCTCCAGATCCTTGAGCATTCGCCGCGAACAGGCCCGGATACTCTCTGGAGTGAAATAGGCTTCCTTCATTTTTCCACCAAACGGCGAGTCAACATGCTGCCGAGGATTGCGCTGACATCGATTGGTAGATAATGCCCGGTCGCGCCATCGAACAGTACATTACAGGTTGCTGGAAATTCATCATCGCCGAGATGATAGACGATGGCAAGCGGGACGCGTGGCAGGGCTTGGAAGGCGAAACCCAGGTCTCCATATGATAATGGCGACCCTCCCGCACCAGCAGCAGCATGCCTCAACCCTTCGAGGTTGTTGCCATACCGCTTTACGACCTCGACCCCGGTGTATCCCTGAAAAGCCTGGTTGTAGAACCTTCCGCCCGGGAGATCGCCAAATGAGACCCAGCGGTTGGACAATGGGGTCCCATCGCTGGCGTGGAAATAATAAGCCATAACAGCCTGGACAGGTACGGGCGCTCCTACTCCTGTGACCGGATCGCGCACCTCGAATTCCGGGAGCGTGACAACTACTGGCGCGCCAAAGAAAGCCAACGCCAGGACCTCCCTGTCATGCCACGCCTGGCGCGCAGCGCCCGTGCGTTCAGACAGCACGCCGATTTCGGGACCTGACCGGAGGGAGGCGCGCAATTCATCGATCCTGCCGACCAGGTGACTGATGCGATTCGTAGAGTCCATCACGCGCCTCCGCCATCCGTTACACCGCGCCGTGTGGCTTCTTCCCGCAAAGCCAGGATGGCGCCGTGCAGGTTGAAACCGTGGGTACAGGCCTTCCGCGCCCCGTCCAGGACTGCATCGGACCATAGCGTACGGGTGGTCAATACCTCGAAATCGTTGTAGATCACCATCTGGACAAGGGCAGAGATGGTGATATCCATTTCAGCTGAAGTGTGGGAATCGCAGAACAAGCACCCCTGGCAAGCCTGCAACCGACTGCCGGTTTTCTCCTGTACCAGTCGGTGTAATGTCAGCATCTGTTCACCAATGAATGGAATGGGCGGGTCCGCTGAGGCAGACGGACCCGCCTGTTTGTACCAATCAGGAGGCGGCAACAGGAACGGGCTTCTTCGGTTCGGGGGGTACGAAGCCCTTCGGCAGCAAACCGGCCTCGGTCACGATACGGGGCACGATCTCCTCCCAACCGACAGCCATCAAGTGGAAACCGTTCACTCCCTGCTTGCCCTTGATCTTCGCCATCAGTTCGAGGGCGATCTGAACGCCTTCCTCTTCGCCGTTACCGGCTGCTTCAGCATCGCTCATGCGTTTCATCAAAGCATCCGGGATGAAGACACCCGGCACTTCATCGTTCATGTACTTCGCCATCTTGAAATTCTTGAGTGGCGTGATGCCGATCAGGATGTAGACCTTGTCCAGGATATTGCGTTTGGCGAGTTCGTTCAGCCAGACCTCCAACTGGTCGGCGTCATATACCAGGTTGGTCTGGAAGAACTGTGCCCCGGCGTTGACTTTTTTATGCTCGCGTAGAGCCT
>VGNO01000281.1 GCA_016865985.1 Chloroflexota bacterium
CGGGGTCTTTTCCAATTCATCCTTGAATTGTGGACTAAGGTTCAATGGCAACCCCCAACTCCAGATCTTCGATGCCGGGGTTACCATGGTGGCTAGCGGTTATACCATAAACGGCAATCCGCAAATCCAGACCAAAACCGGTATCCATGGTGGAGTCGCCCAAGTTCCTTACCCTCCTGATGAGACTACGCTTCCCGTCCCAAATTGCACCGGGAACGCCGAGAAAACGGGCTCATCCATGTCGCCAGGGAACTATACCGGCACTTTTCCCCCAAGCGGCGTGAATACACTGAATTCCGGCGTGTACTGCATTTACGGTGATTTCAGGGTCAATGCAAAAGAAAAACTCAGCGGTTCGGGGGTAACCATTTTCATGATGACAGGCGGTATTACCTGGAACGGCAAAGGCCAGATAAAATTATCCGCCCCGAATTCCGGTCCTTATGCCGGCCTGTTATTCTTCTCGCCCCTGTCCAACACGAACCGAATGACGATCAATGGCGACTCGGACTCCCTGTTATCAGGAACTATCTTTATGCCTGCCGCCCCGATCGAGTTCAATGGCAGCGGCCAGATCCAAAAATCCGACATCCAGTTGATCGGCTATACTGTCCAATTGGGAGGCACGAGCGACACGCAAATCAATTACACAGCCAATTCCAAGTACCAGATATTCGTACCCGCATCAATCGAGATTTCTCAGTAAAGAAACCCGATTGGGTGTTCACGAAACAGACCGGCTTGTTTGCCGGTCTGTTTTTCATCGAGTATAATCTACCCAGTTTACACATGACCGGAGGTGAACCGGAAATATTCCAAAAGGAAAGATAGCGCATGGCCCGGGAAAGTACAACCCCGGGTGACGAGGATGAGGGTTCTCCACCATCGAGGTGGAGCCAACTGCCGCCCCCACCAGGGGAGACTGGCAGGAAAATCGAATGATCAGCGGAAGCCCTCCAGGTATGCCATTGCCTGCTCATCTTTCCCTCCAAAACGATCCTGAGGACAAATATCTACAGGCAACTGTGAAACAAAACCTCGGGAAATGGCGTATTTCACCCCGTTGCAGGGAGCACGAACAGACCAGCCCTATCCATCGGTAGGGTTTGGCTCTACTGGCTACCCGCAACACGACTCTTATCGGAGGGATCCCCCATGTGTGGAATTGTTGGCTACATCGGGCCGCGCAACGCGACACCGATCATCTTGAATGGCCTCAAGCGGCTGGAATACCGCGGTTACGATTCAGCGGGGCTGGCTGTCCTGGACGGAGACAGGATCGAGGTCCGGCGCGACGCCGGGAAACTGGCGCGGCTGGAAGAGATCGTCGCACAGGACCCGATCGCCGGCGCGCCGGGCATCGGCCATACCCGCTGGGCGACGCACGGCGCGCCGTCCGCCCGTAATGCACATCCCCACCTCGGCAACAGTGGACAGGTGGTCGTAGTCCATAACGGGATCGTGGAAAACTATCTCGAACTGCGGGAAGAACTCGATGCTGAAGGCGTCCGCTTCGACTCAGAGACAGACACCGAGACCATCGTCCACCTGGTGGAGCACCTCCAATCTTCCGGGCTGGACCTGGCCGACGCTTCCCGCCAGGCTTTCTGCCGCTTGAAAGGCGCAAATGTCGTCGTGCTCATGTCGCTGGCCGAACCGGATAAGATCGTGGCAGCCCGGATTGGAAACGCCGGGGGGGTGGTGATCGGAATCGGAGAGGAGGAAATGTTCGCCGCTTCGGATATCCCAGCCATCCTCGAACACACCCGTCAGGTGATCTTCCTGGAATCGCGCCAGATGGCAGTCATCGACTGTAGCGGAGCACAGGTCCAGACCCTGGACGGCCACCCGGTTCCAGCCCAAGTGCACACGATCTCCTGGGACCCTGTGGCAGCCGAAAAGGGCGAGTACCGTCATTTCATGCAGAAAGAAATCCATGAACAGGTGCGTTCACTGACCGACACCCTGGCCGGGCGGGTCGATTTCGAGAACGGCGCAGTCAACCTGCCCGAACTCAACCTGACGCCGGAAAAAGCCCGGCAGGTCGAGCGCATCTTCATCACCGCCTGCGGGACGGCGGCATACGCCGGCATGGTCGGCAAGATCCTGATCGAAAGGATCGCCCGCATCCCATGCTCGGTCGAGATCGGTTCCGAGTTCCGTTACAGCAACCCGCTCCTCAAGGCGACCGACGCAGTACTGGCCATCAGCCAGTCCGGGGAGACAGCCGATACGCTGGCGGCAATGGAGGAAGGCCGGCGGCAGGGGGCGACCCTCTGGAGCATCGTCAACGCCATCGGTTCGCAGGCGATGCGCCTGGCGGACGGGTACATCTCGATGCAGACCGGCCCGGAGATCGGCGTGGCTTCCACCAAGGCATTCACCGCCCCCCTGGTGGACCTGTACATGCTGGCTGTCCTGCTGGCCGACCTGCGCGGCGTCCTTCCAGACGGGGGACGGCGCGCCCTGGTATCGGACCTGAGGCTGGTCCCCGACCTGGCCGGGCGGACGCTGGAACGCGAAGCGGAAGTGGAAAAGATCGCCGCATCCCTCAAGGATGTGCGGGACTGCCTTTTCCTGGGACGCGGGATCAACATGCCTGTCGCCTATGAAGGCGCTTTGAAGTTGAAGGAAATTTCCTATGTCCACGCCGAGGGCTACCCGGCCGGCGAGATGAAACACGGCCCGATCGCATTGATCGACGAGCACATGCCGGTCGTCTGCCTGGCGCCCAAAGACCCATGGTACGACAAGATGATCAGCCAGATCCAGCAGGCCAAAGCGCGCGGCGGGACGGTGATCGCGGTTGCCAGCGATGGGGACGAACTGGCTGCTGCAATGGCCGACCACATCCTTTATGTACCCGAGACGCCCTGGATGTTGTCTCCGGTGGTGACCGTCCTACCGCTGCAGTTGCTGGCGTACCATATCGCCGCGCTACGCGGCCTGGATGTGGACCAGCCCCGCAACCTGGCAAAAAGCGTAACTGTGGAGTAATGTAGAATCCCCCGGACGCCCCCATCAACCCGGGGGATTTCTTTTCCCGGCATCACCGCCCATGACCAGGAAGGTGCAGATAAAATCCCCCCGTTTCGTGCGCTCCAGCCGGGCGGACTGGGTGACGCTGGCCCCGGCCAGGCGCTCCAACAGGTCGTGGTCCATCCGGCAGAGTTCCGGGTTTCCATCGAGCAGTCTCCGATAGGGGCA
>VGNO01000282.1 GCA_016865985.1 Chloroflexota bacterium
CCAACAGCACCAACGCAGGGCGGATGCGCTTCCCGCCGGCAGCCAGCAGGTGCTCCAGGGCGGCGCGCAAATCCGCATGGTGCTCGGCGCCGACCTGGGCGCGCAGCAGGTCTTCAACTTCCTTGATGGATGCCTGGACAGGCGTAAAGAACGTAGGCGTACTCAATACTCACCAGTCGAATAAACGGGCTGCGTTGGCAGTTGTGGTTTCCGCCACCTGTGTGGATGGAATCTGATGTAACGTCGCTATTTTATCAGCAATCAGGGCCACGAAGGCAGGTTCGTTGCGTTTGCCGCGCTGCGGGGCGGGCGACAGATACGGCGAGTCGGTCTCGATCAGCAGGCATTCCAGCGGCAGGCTTGCGATGAGTTCCTGGCGTTCCTTGCGGTACGTGACCGGACCGGTTACCCCCAGGTAAAAATTTAGGCTGATGGCTCGGCTGGCAGTTTCCCGTGACCCAGAGAAAGAGTGCAGCGCCCCGGGCCGTTCGGCGAGCGGACTCTTTCCCCGCTGGAGCCTGTTCGCCCATTCCTCCAGGATCTTCATCAAATCCCTGGCGCAGGGACCGTCTGCGGCGTCGCTTTTTTCGCGAAAGTGGAGGATGACCGGCAGTTGCAGTTCGGCGGCCAGGTCGAGTTGTTCGCGCAGCGCCTTTTGCTGAACATCGTGCGGGGCCGTGTCCCAGTAGTAGTCCAGGCCGATTTCGCCGATGGCAACGATCTTTCCCTCACCCTGTGTCACTCTCCCAGTGGGAGAGGGGTTGGGGTGAGGGATTGCGAGTTGGCGCAAACGTTCCAACGTGTCGACCTGGTACGTATCAACATCCGTCGGGTGGACGCCGATGGCCGCATACAGCATGGGATGGCTCCGCGCCAGTTCCACGACAGACCGGCTCGAGGTCAGGGTGAGACCCGGAATTAAAATACGTTCGACCCCGGCCTGGGCGGCGCGTTCGAGGACGGCTTCCCGGTCGGAATCGAATTTGTGATAATCCAGATGGCAGTGGGTGTCGATCAATGTCACCTGTCACGTTACCCGGTGTCAAGTATGCCAGCGCCATGTGACACCTGACACCGGAACACTTGACACGTGGTTATTTCAATCCCGCAATTTTCAGCCCGTCCTGCAAGATCGCCTGCACCTTGTCCTTGTGGGTGGTCTCGCAGTAGACGCGCATGATGGGTTCGGTGCCGGAGAAGCGGATGAGCATCCAGCCGCCGTCTTCGAGTTTGAACTGGAAGCCGTCCACGGTGACGAGTTCGGTCACTTTCAGCCCGCCGATGGTTTTGGGACTGGCGGCCAGGATGGCGGCTTCGCGGTCCTTGCGGTCGCCGCGGAAAGGGGTGTCGATGCGGTCGTAGAAGTATTCACTGCCCAATTTGTCGAAGAGCGTCTGGAGCAGGCCGGTCGGCTTTTTACCGGTGCGTACCATGAAGTCGAGCATGTACAGCCCGGCCAGGATGCCGTCGCGCTCCGGGACGTTGCCGCGGAAGGCGTAGCCGCCGCTCTCTTCGCCGCCGATGAGGGCGTTCGTCTCGGTCATTTTGGGAGCCACGTACTTGAAGCCCACCCCGGTCTCGTGCACCGGGACGCCGTACATCTGGCCGAGTTTGTTCAACATGCCGGTGGTGGAGAGGGTCTTGACGATGTCGCCGCGCTCGCCGCGCACTTCGAGCAGGTAGTAGGCCAGCAGGGCGTAGACGCGCAACTGGTTGATGAACTGGCCGTTTTCGTCGCCGATGCCGCAGCGGTCGGCGTCGCCGTCGGTGACGAGCAGGATGTCGGCGCGGTTTTCTACGGTGGCTTTCAGGCCGGCGTTGATGTTCGGCGGGATGGGTTCGGGGCGTTTCATCTCAGGGAAGGATGGGTTGCGTTCGTTGTGGATCTCGATGACCTTCGTCCTCCCGCCATCCAGCAGGCGCGGGAAGTACCCTGCGCCGTTGCCCCACATGCAGTCCACCAGCACGGTCAGGCCAGCGTCCTTGATGGGCTGGAGGTCGATCAGTTTTTGGATGTGGGCGATGTAGGGGGTGTGGGCGTCGAATTTGATTATCGAGCCGTCTTTCGTTGCATCGTTGAAGGTCAAACGCCGAACGTCGGTGATGTCATCGGGGATCAACGACTCGATGCGCAGCAGACCCTGCGGGTCTATCGCGCCGCCCGTCTCGTCGCGGACCTTGAAGCCGTTATCCGTCGGCGGGTTGTGACTGGCGGTGATGTTGACCGCGCCGCAGGCGCCCTTGTCCACGACCGCAAAGGCGATGACCGGCGTGGGCGTGGCCCCATCCGTGAGGTAAACCTTGAACCCGTTCCCCGCCAGCGCCTCGGCCACCGCCGCCGCGAAATGCTCGGAACTGAAGCGTTTGTCGTGCCCGACGACAATCCACTTCCCGGCCTGGCCTTTTTCGAGCATGTAGGCGGCATAACCCTGGGCGCAGCGCCGGACGTTGTCGAAGGTGTACTCCTCGGCGATGACGCCGCGCCAGCCATCGGTGCCGAAGTTGATTTTGAAGGACATTGAATTTCTCCTGAATGAATAATGACATGGGGATTATATCAGCAGACCTACGGACTTACCGCCTCAGAGAGTAATTCCAGCCCAAAGTAAGCAGCAAGCGCCGGGTTGTCCTCCTCCAGCAGGACCACCACAACCAGCGGGCTGCCCAACCAGCCGGGCGGTGTGCCGCCCAGGAACCACGAGACGGTTGTCTGCACATCGGTGATGGTAGTCTTAACCTGCCAGTACGTTTCACCAACGGGGATGAGGGATGCGGCCGTCTCTTCCGCCTCGACAGTTGGCATGGCTTGTACTGCTTCGCCCAGCGGCGGCAGGATGACCCATCCCTGAATGGGTGTGTTCACTGCCGTCGCCAGCAGGGGCGCCGGACGAATGCCGCCGGCGCTCAGGCCGGCCCCGGCCAGCGCCACTTGCAACGGGCTGACGCGTAGAGGGTCCCCATTACCGGTTGGCTCGGCCACCTGCAAGCGCAGGGAGGGAGCCTCGCTGAAGCCCAACAACCGGTTGATGGACGTAATTCCTTCCGGCAGGAGCATACCGCCAGCCCCGGTTGCCCCGGCCAGGGTGTTCCACAGGCTGCCCGGCGGATAGAGTCCCTGGGCGGCGCGGTTGAGCAGCGGGGTTGTGGGATCGACTGCAAGATCGAAGCCAATCTCATCCAATAGGTTT
>VGNO01000283.1 GCA_016865985.1 Chloroflexota bacterium
TGTGAATCTGACCGGCGCCTTCCTGCTGACCCAGGTTGCCGGGCGGGTGATGCGCGAACAGGGCGGCGGAGTCATCGTCCATTGCGGCGGACCGCTCGAGGGTCCGGGCCGCAGCGCTTGCGCCGCCGGGCGGGCCGGGCTGGAAGCCTTCGCCGCCGCCGCCCGTCTGGAGTGGGAAGGTTCATCCGTCCGCATCCTATTCATTCCATCCCGCAGCCCGGATTTCCTGGCGCGCGTCCTTTCGGCCTGCGGAGCGAGGTAGATGGTAGATATGGAAGAATTGCTGGAGTACCGCCAGCGTTTGATTACAAAATTCAACGAGGCCGCCCGGCGGCTGGAGAATGCAGGTGCAGCCTCCAGGCCGCAGGAAAAGCCGGCGGGTGGCGGTTGGAATTTCCACCAGGTGGTATCTCACCTGCGGGACGTGAACGCCGAAGTCTACCTGCCGCGCCTGCGCCGCATCCAGGCAGAAGAGAACCCGCTCTTCGAAAATTTCGACGCCGAGGCTTGGATGGCAACCCATTACGACCCGGACGAACCGCTGCCGCGGCTTGTGGAAGCCTTCACCCAGGGTTGTCAGGAGACCCGGGATTGGTTGGAGCGCCTGCCGCCTGCTTCCTGGAGCCGGCCGGGGACGCACTCATCCTTCGGGACGCGCGCCTTCCAGTGGTGGGTGGAGCGGGCGCTGGCGCACATGGAAGAACATCTCACCACGCTGAAAGCATGAACCCAATCCCTGGGAAAATGGGAGATACCCCACAAGGAGGAGCGATGTCCTACACATCAATTTTGACCGAAACCCACGGACGGGTTGGGCTGGTGCGGCTCAACCGTCCCCAGGCCATGAACGCTCTCAACCGCGACCTGCTGGCCGAACTGTGCCAGGCGCTGGCGGATTTCGACGCCGATGACGGCATCGGGGCGATCGTCATCAGCGGCTCGGAGAAGGCCTTTGCCGCCGGGGCTGACATCAAAGCCATGGCCGAGGCCTCGCTGGTCGAGATGGTGCGGAGCAGTTTCGTGGAACTCTTCGACGGCCTGCGGCGGGTGAGGAAACCGGTCGTTGCAGCCGTCTCCGGCTACGCCCTGGGCGGCGGTTGCGAGATCGCCCTGGCCTGCGACCTGGTGGTGGCCTCGGAGACGGCCAAGTTCGGCCAGCCAGAGGTGACCATCGGCGTCATCCCTGGCGCGGGCGGCACCCAGCGCCTGGCGCACGCCATCGGCAAGGCGCTGGCGATGGAAATGGTGCTTAACAACCGCACCCTGACGGCGCAGGAAGCCCTGCATTTCGGGCTGGTCAACCGGGTGACGCCGGTCGAGCGTTTCTTGGATGAAGCCCTGGCCATGGCAGCCGAGTTGGCCGGGCGCGCCCCGCTGGCAGTACGCCTGGGCAAGGAGATGGTCAACAAGGCCTACGAACTCCCGCTCAACGAAGCCCTGGAAGCGGAGCGGCGTTCGTTCTACATGCTCTTCGCCACCCAGGACCAGAAGGAAGGCATGAAGGCCTTCATCGAAAAAAGAAAACCGGAATGGAAAGGTAGATAGGCCGGTTGGACGTCAAACAACCGACCCTGCTGGAAGGCCTGCGCGCCCTGGATTTGGATCGCCAGCCGGTGATCGTCCATGCCTCGTTGAAGGCCTTCGCTCCGCTGGCGGGCGGCGCGCAGGCGGTGATGGACGCCCTGCTGGAAGCGTTTGGCGCGGTGGTCATGCCGACATTTACCTACAAGTGCATGGTCACGCCGCTGGTCGGGCCGCCGGATAACGGCCTGACCTACGGCTCCGGTGCGGACCTGAACCGGATGGCTGATTTCTACGATCCCGGCCTGCCAGCCGACCCGCTGATGGGCATCCTGCCGGAGACATTGCGCCAACAGCCGGGCGCGGTCCGCTCGATGCACCCGATCCTGTCGTTTGCCGGCCTGCGGGCGGACGGGATCCTGGCGGCGCAGGAGATGTCCAACCCGCTCGCGCCCATCGGCGCGCTGGCTGAATCCGGCGGCTGGGCGCTGCTGCTGGGTGTGGACCACGCCGTCAACACCAGCATCCATTATGCCGAGAGACTGGCAGGGCGCAGGCAGTTCATCCGCTGGGCGCTGACCGCGGACGGGGTGCGGGAGTGCCCCGGCTTCCCCGGCTGTTCGGCCGGTTTCCAGGCCATCGCGCCGGAATTGGAGGATGCCACCCGGCGGGTCAAGATCAAGCGCGCGCAGGTGCAGGCGATGGCCTTGAAGGATTTGTTCGAGGCGGTCGTGGAGCGGATAAAAAAAGACCCGCTGGCATTGCTCTGCCAGCAGGAGGATTGCGAACGCTGTAACCAGGTGAGGAAATTGGCGTAGGGGTCGTTTCGAACGGCGAAATTAATACCGCCATACGATATCCATCATTCCTCCCTCGCTGAGCCCCGGTTTACCAATCGTGCCACTTGACACCGCTGGTCTGATACCGGCGCTGGTAAGGAAACCTATGCTGGACGCGAGAAACGCGCCGGAAGCGGCCTTGACATCTTGGTCGCGTTGCTGTACAGTATTCCTGTACAGAATGGAGAAGAACATGACTCTGCACACCAACTATACCCAGGCGCGCGCCGGGTTCGCAAAATTGCTGGACAAAGTCACACGTGACCGGGAAGTGGTCGTCATCCAGCGCCGCGGCGCGGAGGATGTAGCCCTGATCTCGGCAAACGAGCTATCCAGCCTGATGGAAACGGCATATCTGCTTCGCTCGCCCAGGAATGCCGAGCGCCTGCTTGCCGCGCTGGGCCGCGCCCTGAAAAATGAAGGCCAGCCCATCATATTTGCCGAACTGAGCCGCGAGGTGGGGCTTGAGTCCGAAAAAGCGTGAGGCGGTCTTCCAGCCCGAATTCCTGGAAGATTTGCGCTACTGGGTTGAAACCGACCGGAAAATGGCGCTACGCGTCCTTGATTTGATCGAGGCCATCCTGCGGGATCCCTTCCAGGGTATCGGCAAGCCGGAGCCGCTGCGGTATCTGTCACCGGGCGCCTGGTCGCGGCGGCTGACGCAGGAACATCGCATCGTCTATCTGGTTCGTGATGACCGGATCGACTTCCTGCAAGCACGCTACCACTATTGATTCTATTACTTGCTTGACCACACCTTATGTTTTGGTTGCCTGTGGTCAAAAACCCGGCGGGGACGGGAGTCCCTCGTCGAGCGAGGGCGAA
>VGNO01000284.1 GCA_016865985.1 Chloroflexota bacterium
TGGTTGATGGCTCCGCGCTCACACGCCGCAACGCATTCGAGGCATTCCGAGCACTGTCCGCAGGAAAGACAACGTCCGGCTTCCATCAGGGCTTCTTTTTCGGTGAACGTCAGGTCCACCTCCCGGAAGTTGTCGAGGCGTTCCTGGAGTGGGATGCTGCGGATGGGAACGCGTTTTCTCCGGCCGGCTTCACCGGTTTCGAGTTTCGTCCTAATTTCATCGGCGGTTAACGAGACACAGGGCAGTTTTTGGGGTTCGGGAAGGCCACATTCATCGCGCAGGTAGCGGTCCATGCTACGGGCGGCTTTGTGACCTTCTCCGATGGCATCAACCACGAAGAATGTCACACCCCGTCGTACATCCCCGGCGACGAAGACGCCTTTCATGGTGGTGCGCATCTCTTCGTCGCTCTGGACACCCACCGGGAAGCGGGTATTGATCGATCCGTCCTCCGGGAGAAAAGAGAAGTTGGGCGACTGGCCGATGGCCCAGATCACGATATCTGCCGGCAGGAGATGCTCCGTATCCGGTCTCTCGGTGATGACCGGACGACCATGCTTGAAGCCGTGGAACACGATCTCCTCACAACGGACGCCGGTGATCTTGTTCTTCTTGATGACGATCTCTTTGAATGTCCGTCCGGGGCAGACCTGTATGCCTTCTGCCTCTGCGACCTTTACTTCCCACTCGAAACCGGGCATCTCTCCGCGCGGCTCCAGGCAGGCCATCCTTACATCCTGGGCTCCCAGGCGGAGCACCGTGCGGGCGGTGTCCAGGGCCACATTCCCGCCGCCAAGAACCACGACCTTCTTTCCCTCCAGGTCCATCTTCTCGCCGAGACTGGCCTTGCGCAGTACATCCAGGCTGAGCCAGTTATCGGGGTGGTTGCAATCCCGGATGGGTAGTTTCTTGGCGGTGTGTGCGCCTGTGGCGATCAACACGGCGTGGAATGGCCCACCGGGCACGCTGGTATTCTTCTCGAACAGGCCCGGGATATCGTCTATCCATGTGTCCAGGCGGAGGGTTACCCCTTCCTCCACGATTTGTTGGATCTCCCAATCCAGCAGATGAGCGGGGAGGCGGTGGGCCGGGATGCCCACCCGCATCATGCCGCCGGCCACCGGCAGCGAATCGAAGACCGTCACGATATGACCCAGGCGGACCATGACCAGGGCGGCGGTCAGGCCGGCAGGTCCGGCGCCGATCACGGCCACTTTCTTGCCGGATGGTTGGGGGTTATGAGAAAATGGTGTCCCGACCAACGACTTGTCCCTTAAGGTCTGTAACTCGTCCCGGTATTCGTATGCCCAATCGGCTACGAAGCGCTTGAGCGCCATGATATTGACGGGTTCGTCGTACTTTCCACGAGAGCATACATCCTCGCAGCGGTGGTTGCATACCCTTCCACAAACGGATGGGAATGGATGTTCGCGACGGATGGCCCAATAGGCATCGGCGTAACGTTTCTGGCGAATGAGGGCGATATATCCTTGCGCCCTTTGGTCCGCCGGGCAGGCATCCCGGCAGGGAGCAATGCCTTTCTTTTGGATCGCATAGGCTCCCGGCACAGCCTGGGCCGAGAACCTGTAGATCGCTTTACGTTTGCTCAACCCGAGGTCGAAGGGATTGCTCAACTCCACCGGGCAGACGCTGGCGCAGGTCCCACAGCCCGTGCATTTGGTTTCATCGATATAACGCGATTTTCGGCGGACCATCACCTGGTAATTGCCGATATATCCACTCACCGAATCTACCTCGCTATGGCTCAATAACTTGATGTTTTCGTGGCGTCCAACGGACACCGTTTTGGGTGTCAGTATTCAAGCCGAACAGTCCAGCGTGGGGAAGGTCTTGTAGAGTTGGGCCATGTGGCCGCCGATACTCGGTTCGCGTTCCACCAGGTAGACTTGTTTCCCGGCGTCTGCCAGCCTAAGGGCAGATTCGATCCCTGCGATGCCTCCGCCTATCACCAGCGCTGCCGGTGTCATGGCAACCTGGCGCATCTCCAACGGGGCATGGTAATGTACACGTTTTACAGCCGCTGCGACCAGGCTGCTGGCTTTTCTGGTTGCCTTCTCGCGGTCGTCGGTCACCCAAGAACAATGTTCGCGGATATTGGCCATCTGGCAGAAGAAGGGATTCAATCCCGCCTCCTGGCATGCCCGCCGGAAGGTTGGTTCGTGCATGAGCGGTGAACAGGAGGCTACAACGACCCGGTTCAGACCATGCTCGGCGATATCCTGTTTGATCAACTCCTGGCCGGGCTGGGAGCACATGTAGGTGTACTCCCTGGTGATGGTTACACCTTCAAGACTGCGGGCGTACTCTGTAACGCCTGCCACATCCACCATCGAGGCGATGTTGGTGCCGCAGTGACAGACATAAACACCCGTCTTGACCTTCGAGAGGTTCATCGGACCCATCCTTCCCGTCAGGGTTAGGGAGTTGACATGAAGAGGGCTCCTTCGATTTCCGCGTTGATTTGGTCGCACGTGAATCCATGCTGCCCGATGGCGCCGGCCGGGCAGGCGCTTGCGCAAGCGCCGCAGCCTTTGCACAAGACTTCGTTGATGTATGCGACCTCCCTGCCGTCGAGGTCCACCATTTGTATGGCGCTGTACGGGCACAGTCCTTCACAGGTATGGCAGGCCCCGCATTGCTCGGGCGTGACGAAACTGGTGAACGGTTCCAGCGTCACTTGTCCGGCATCCAGCAGCGAGAGGGCGGCAGCCGCCGCCGCGCTGCCCTGCGCCACGCTGTCGGGGATGTCCTTCGGTCCCTGGCAGGTACCGGCCAGGAACACGCCGTCGGTGGCAGTTTCCACCGGAGCCAGTTTTGGGTGTTTTTCCAGGAAGAAACCATCCGGGCTGATGCTGATGCCGAACGTATGCGCCACATGATGGGCGTCCGGTTGAGGTTCCATGCCGGCGCTCAGGACTACCATGTCCACCGGGACGCATTGTTCCTTCCCCGTATAGACATCTGTGGCGCAAACATGCAGTTTCCCATCGCGCTGTTCGACCTTGATCTCTTGGTCGAAGCGGATGAATTCAACGCCATGTTTTTGGACACGGTTGTAGAATGTTTCGTAATCCTTGCCAAAAGCCCGCATATCGCGATAGAACTCGATGACCTCAGCATCCACGTAATCTCTTATGAGTTGCGCCAATTTTAG
>VGNO01000285.1 GCA_016865985.1 Chloroflexota bacterium
TAGAGAATTTTGGACACGGGTTTTTAGATCGAAATAGGTGCCGGCTTGTGGAGTGGCGCTTGGGGCAGCCACCCGCCGGGCCTGGATCGAAGCCAGGCGGGAGTTATCGGGAGGCGGCGCGCCACCGCCCGGCGCCGGGCTGGAAGATTCGGGTGGCTTCCCCTGCCCCTGCTCGATTCGTCTCAGAAGTGACATCGTTTACCTCCGGCAGACTCTTCTATCAGTCTGCGGTAGTCTCGAGTTTCGCCAATTTTGCGCGGACCGCCTCAGCCAGGGCAAAGATTCCACGCGCGGCCGGTTGGGCTTTATTATCGACAACGAATGGCACCCCGCGATTGACGGCTGTTATGACTGTCCGCTCATCGAGGGGGATGACAGCGGCGACTTCCTGCCTCAGGTTTTCCCCGACCTTCTCCGGCGTGATTGCGATTCGTTTGTCATAACGGTTCATGACGAATGCCACCTTGCCCTGGGAGATACCCAGGGTGGAAAGCAGGTCCAGGAAGAGACGGGCATTCTTGATGGCCGGGATATCCTGGCTGCTTACCAGGACAACCACATCGGCAATATCCAGGACGCCTAGGGTAACATCATTCAGATGCCGTGACGAATCGACGATGATGTAGGGATACAAGTGGCGCAGGTACTGGAGAACTTTGCTGAACTGGTCGGCGGTGACCTGTTCCGCCTGTTCCGGTTTTGATGGCGCTGCCAGAATGCTCAGTCCAGTACCGGCATGTTTCAGCATCACTTCTTCTACAATCTCGGAGTCCAGTTCATCGGCGCGGGGGGTAAGGTCGAGAACGGTATTCTTGCCCTGTTCGTTCAGGAAGACAGCAACATCCCCATATTGAAGGTTGGCATCCACCAGGGTGACGCGAGTCTCCTCGTTATTCAAAGCCAGCGCCAGGTTCACCGCGATGGTCGTGGAACCGGCGCCTCCCTTTGGTCCATATACCATGATAATCTTACCCATCGTCAGCCGGCCTGTGACCAGTTTGGCTGCGACCGAACCGGCAGAAACCGGCGTGAACGATTGGACCGCTTTCAGGCGTTCTTCCCGCGCCAGCGCGCCAGCCCGGCGGATAGCAGCGGAGAGTTCGTCCGCCATGGGAGGTTTGGTCAGAAAATCACATGCACCGACGTGCATTGCACGTCTCATGTAATTCTGGTCGCCCTGGACGGATACGATCACCACCTGGACATGGGGCATCTTCTGCCTGATGGTTTCAGTTGCCGTAATCCCGTCCATGTCCGGCATGTTGATGTCCATCAGGACAACATCCGGCTGCAACTCCTGGGATAACTGGATCGCCTCCCGGCCGGTACGGGCTGCAGCGACCACTTCCAAGTCAGACTCGAACTGTAATAGTTTGCGGATATTTTCGCGGGTTTCGGCAATATCGTCCACGATCAGGACGCGAATTTTCTCACCTTCAGCCATGTAACCTCTCCTGACAGGATTGGTTGTACCGATGAAATTCCAGAAGCCAGGACCAGTTATTCGCTGGTTACAACGATGATGTCGTTCGGCAGGGTGGGCTCCAGGAGAACATCCAACCGGGGTACCAATCCATATGGCAACTTGGCCGGCACGGAGATGTTGTACTGGCTCAAGAGATATTGGAGGGTTACCGATTCAGTCACGATCCGGCTGTCATCCACACCCGGGCCCCGCAGGGTAAGAGTCAGGAAAGCGCCGCTCTTCATCAGGTAATCGAGGGCGATGGCGTCCTGGGGGTAGACTATGAGCGTGATCACATCAGGCTTCTCGATTGCAGCCGCCTGCTCGGCTTCCGCAGCGGTGATGGTCTCACCGGCTGCAGCCGCCTGTCCGGCCTGGGCAAGCGCTTCCTCGCCGGCCTGTCCCGGCAATGGGAAAGTACCAACCCGCAGGACAGGAACATTCTGCATCACCATCTGGCTGACCAGGCGTGGACGCTGGCTTTCGGAAGGGACAACATAGAAGGCTGTCTGGAAGTTGGCATCGAACTCCGCCCTTCCGAATGGGGCGCCAGCCATACCGCTGATCGACTGGGCAACGAGGTTGGTTATCATCTCGTCGGGATTCAAGTTGACTTCCGGCTCCTCAGCGGTTCCACCACCGGATATTACGGCATGGCTTCCAGCGGGAATAACACCAGCGGTGTTATTGGGCAGCAAGGACTGATAGGAGGCATCCAGGTCTGCAAGCAACATGGATGCAATCACATCCACGCGGTCCCCGTCCCGGATGCCGTAAGCCATGGAGGATAAGCGGGTGATCGGGATCGAGATGGCGGTCATCCCGGATGGGATCAGGGTCACCCAGGGTGAACCGGGGCCGGCGGCAACTCCCGGCGATGACGAGAGCATCCCGGATGCGATCGGCACTCCCTGGTCGATGGCAAATTTTGCGTACTGCCCGACCACCAGGTTGGGATCCGTGAACAACCCCGTTACCAGTTTATCCTGAGGAAATTTCATCGAACTCAGCATATCCATGGTAATCTGTGTTCCGAGTGGGATGTTTTGACCTGCGAGTACCAGGTTCACATCGATCACTTCCGGCGTGGCTGCGGTTGACGGGGTAAAAACCCCCTTGTTCCGGAGATACAGGAAGGCGACCACCAGAACCACTACCAGGATCAAGGCAATATAGATAAAGATCCGTCCACGGCGCATAGGAATCTCCTTCTGCCAAGATGGGATTTCGTTATTTGCATTATACAGTAAAACTCTTCCTTCTGCACTTACCTCAAAGAACAGTTTTCTTATGAATACTTGCGGTAATACGAAAAAACGCGGAAAAAAAACGGGACCCTGCCCGGTGGGCGGAGTCCCGTTTTTTAAATCGATATTGGACTAATCGAGAGCGTTATTGATGTCGCTGAAGACATTGCCGACGATGGGACCGAGCAGAGTCAAAACAGCAATCACAACGACAGCAACCAAAACAAGAATCAACCCGTACTCAACAAGGCCCTGGCCTTTTTCCTTAGGGGCGAATAACATGGCGGTTTCACCTCCTTTCGATTTGGGTTTTCTTCGGGAAGCCGTCCCGTAGATGCCTATATTATACATAGTTCCAGTACAAATAACAAGAAAAGGGGTTTACATTTATGCAAGCAGCGACAATATTCGGGTTGATAGAATTGTTAGGCATTTATCCAGCCGGGACAGTCAAT
>VGNO01000286.1 GCA_016865985.1 Chloroflexota bacterium
CCCGCCCATCTCCCTCTCGATCCGCCTGGCAGACGAGACCGAACTGTCGTTGCGCTTTACCCAGCCCGAGGTGACCATCGGCCGTGACCCGGCCTGTGAATGCCCTGTCGGGGATGAAACTGTATCTGCCCGGCACACCCGGCTCAGTTTCCATCACGGGCAATGGTGGGTTGAAGACCTTCAGTCCACCAATGGTACGCTACTCAACAATGAGAAACTGCTGACCCCTGCCGTGATCATCGGCGGCGATGTGGTCTCCTGTGGCAACGTCACCTGCAAAGTCCAACCCGGTGGAAGCCTGGTCGTGCCGGACAACCACTGATATGCTGGATCCAATCAGGAGTCAACCATGAATAAGACTATCGATCTTGCCATTATCGGTGGTTCGGGTCTTTATCAATTTTCCGGACTGGAGAGCGTGGAAGAGCATCGCCTGGTGACGCCTTTCGGTGCGCCGAGCGCGCCAGTGTTGACCGGCCGGCTGGAAGGCAGGTGGGTGGCTTTCCTTGCCCGGCATGGGATCGGTCACACCATAATGCCGAGCGATGTCAATTACCGCGCCAACATCTATGCCTTGAAACTGCTTGGCGCTGGCCGGGTGGTGAGTATCAGCGCATGTGGTTCCCTGCGCGAAGATTATGCTCCCGGTCATATCGTCATCCCTGATCAACTATTCGATCACACAAAGAACCGCCAGCGGACATTCTTCGACGACGGCCTCGTCGCGCATATCGGCGTCGCAGACCCTTACTGCCCGATTCTATCCGGCTTACTGGAACAGGCGGTGCGGGAGACCGGCGCGCCCACCCACCAAGGCGGGTCGTTCATCACCGTCGAAGGACCGCGCTTTTCCACCAGAGCCGAATCCAACTGCTACCGCGCCTGGGGCATGTCCATCATCGGCATGACAGCCTCGCCGGAGGCTTTCCTGGCACGCGAAGCGGAGATGTGCTATTCCATCATGGCGCACGTCACCGATTACGATGTCTGGCATACCAGCGAGGCGCCGGTCAGCGTCGAAATGGTCATCCAGACCCTCAACCGGAATACCCAAACCGCTCAGCAGGCTATCCGCAACCTGCTTCATATCTTACCGGGACAGGTTTCCTGCGGATGCGACCGGGCGCTGGCTTCGGCCTTGATCACCGACCGCCCATCCATCCAACCCGCCACCCGCAGGAAACTGGACCTGCTGGTCAGGAAATACCTCTAAATTGCTGCATCCCGGCCTCGCCCCTTCCCGAATACAAGGCCGCTTGCTTCGTCTGGCGGCCTTGTTCCTGTTGCTATTCTCGCTTGCCTTGACGATCGCGCCTGCCGTCCGGGAGCGCAACTGGGAAGCAGGTCTCCGCTGGTCGCATTGGGCCGGGTTCGCCATCTGGCTTGGGTTCGCGCTGCTTGCCCACCGCCGGCTGCAGCGCCACCTTCCCGAAAGCGATCCATACCTCTTCCCACTCGCCGCCCTGCTGGCTGGCTGGGGATTACTGACCGTATTCCGCCTCCTGCCTGCCTTTGGTTTCCGCCAGTCGCTATGGCTGGCAGTCAGCGGGGCTGTCTTCCTGGCCGGTCTGCGACTGGACCCGACCCTGCGTTTCCTGAGGCGGTATAAATACCTGCTCCTGACCTCCGGCTTGTTGCTGACGTCACTGACGCTGGTTCTCGGTACAAACCCTCTCGGAAGCGGACCGCGCCTGTGGCTTGGCTGTTGCGGGGTATATTTCCAGCCATCCGAACCGCTGAAACTCCTGCTGGTTATCTACCTTGCAGCCTACCTCTCGGAACGCATCCCGATCCGCGTCCGGCCTCTCCCGCCCCTGGCTCCCACAATACTGGTAACCGGCGCAGCCCTTGCATTACTGGTCGTACAACGCGACCTGGGGACCGCTTCACTGTTCATCTTCCTGTACACAACCCTGCTCTACCTTGCCTCCGGGCGCAAACGCGTCCTGCTCTTCAGCCTGCTCGGCATCGGCCTGGCAGGTGTTTCCGGCTACATCCTCTTCGATGTGGTCCAGTTGAGGGTGGATGCCTGGCTCAACCCGTGGCTGGATCCCTCAGGCCGTTCCTACCAGATCGTCCAATCCCTGCTGGCTATCGCCAATGGCGGATTGGGCGGGCGCGGACCCGGCATGGGCAGTCCCGGCCTCGTCCCGGTATCCATTTCGGATTTCATCTTTTCCGCCATTGCCGAAGAAACCGGCCTGGTTGGGACGCTCGGCCTGCTCTGCCTGCTCGGTTTATTCTCAGCCCGTGGCCTCCTGGCCGCGCTCAACGCCCCCGATAAATTCCGCCGCCTGCTGGCAGCCGGGCTGACGGCATACATCGGCTCCCAGGCCATCCTGATCATCGGCGGGACAATCCGCCTGCTGCCGTTGACCGGCGTTACCCTGCCGTTCGTCTCGTACGGTGGTTCATCCCTCCTGACCTCGTTCATCGCGCTCCTGCTCCTCCTGCTCATTACAAGCCAGCCGGATGACGAACCCGCCCCGCTCGCCAAACCGCAACCGTTCGCCCACCTCGGCGGCCTGCTGCTTGCCGGATTTCTGGCCGCGGCATCCATCAACAGTTGGTGGGCTGTCCAACGCGGGCCGGACCTGCTTGCAAGGACCGACAACCCACGCCGCGCCATCTCCGACCGGTATGTGCCGCGCGGCAGCCTGGTGGACCGGAGTAACCTTCCCATCACCGTCACCGAAGGGGAGGCCGGGGAGCATACCCGCGTCTATCTTTACCCGGACCTGGCGCCCGTTACCGGCTACACTCATCCTGTATTCGGCCAGGCCGGGTTGGAAGCCATTCTTGATCCCTACCTGCGCGGACTACAGGGAAATCCCGCCAGCCTGGTATGGTGGGAGCGCCTTTTGTATGGCCAGCCTCCACCCGGCCTGGATGTGCGGATAGGTATCGACCTTGGACTCCAGGAACTTGCAGACGAATTGTTGGGGACACACACTGGCGCCATCGTTCTGCTCAACGCAGACAGTGGCGAGATCCTCGTCATGGCCTCCCATCCCGCCTTCGACCCAAACCTATTGGATGAGATTGGCTTCGATCTTGCAGTCGATCCCACAACCCCGCTGCTCAACCGCGCCGCCCAGGGACTCTATCCGCCGGGCAGCCTGTGGAACACCCTGGCCGGGGCAACCGGGGCCGGCGGTA
>VGNO01000287.1 GCA_016865985.1 Chloroflexota bacterium
CGGGCTATGACACGATCTCATTCGAAGACCTCGGGCTGCTCGGTCCGGAAAACGACCGCTGGGGCGTGACGGTCATCGAGGGCGGCGCGGAGATGGACGAGTTCTCGAAATCGGCCTTGTTGTCCCTCGCGGCTTCGATCCTGTATCTGGACGCCGTCGTGCGCCGGCGCGAGACACTGGGCGGCGCGCAATTCCCGCCCATGCAGATCTTCTTCGAGGAAGCGAACAAAGTCCTGACCGGGATCGAATCCGGGCCGGCCTCGGACCGGGAGGGTGCCTCCGCAAGCCAGACAGCGCAGATCTTCCTGGACATGTGGCGCGATGGCCGCAAGTACAAGTGCTTCCTGCATGTGCTGGCGCAAACCGTCTCGGAGCTCCCCGCCGGCATTTTGTCCTCCTGCAACAACGGCTTCTTCGGCCAGACCAAGAACGACCGCGACCGGCAGGCAGTACTGGCGCACATTGCCCGCAATACGAAGGGATTCGTCAACAGCGAGTACGACCGCTTCCTGGCGCGCATGCCGATTGGCATGGCCATTGCCAAGCTGGGCTATGCCCAGGACATGCTGCAGACCGAACCGTATCTGGTCCGGCCTCTGATGCTGACGGTGCACGAACCCAGCGATATGGAAATTCACCAGCAATCTCACCTGCTGGGATTGATGGGATAACAATTGGAGGAACATTCATGAGGAAACCACGAAATTCTTTTCTGGTGATCGGTGTTCTGGCGTTGATCGCCTTTGGCCTGACCTATGGGCTGCTTTCGAGCGTCGTTCAGCCACTGCCGGTGGTTGTGGCCAGGGTTGACCTGGCTGCCGGCACGCGCCTGACCCCCGACCTGCTCGAACTTAAGACTCTGCCGCGAGGCGGGGTACCGGTTGGCGCGTACACGTCCATCGAAGATGCACTGGATAAAGTCCTGACCACTGCCCGCGTGGCCGGCGATCCGATCACAACCTATGTCGCCGGCGAATCGGAGGTCTCAGCCGGCATCCCCGCGCAGCTCGCGCCCTACAGCGTGGCGATCTCCATCAAGGTGGATCAAGCCACAGGTCTGGCCGGGATCGTGCGGCCCGGGCAGCGCGTGATTGTGATCGGCGTGATCGACCCTTCGCGCATCCAACAGGGAAGTTATCAGACGATCACAGGCCAAGCGTATCCATTGCCGGACGAGTCCAATCCATTCGTAGAACGCACCCCACTCCCGCCTACTCCCACCCCTCAGCCTCCCCCGGCCGCGCTGGCGAGAATCGTCATTACCGGCCTGCGCGTGCTGGTCGTGCCACAATCCTTCCGGTACGAAGAGGTTCCGCAAAGCGGGGATGGTGATGGCTTCCTGCCAGCCCGCACGACATCCGGTCTGCAGGATGAAAGCGTGATCCTGCTTGAAGCCCCCGTTCCCCCAGTCGAAGTCGCCCCTGGTGTGGAGGTCAGTCCAGCGGAGCTTCTCGCATTGCTTAACCAGACCGCAGTCGTTCATCTAGCACTCGAACCGGCTGAAGGTCTCTCGATCCGTGTTGAAACCCTTCCAACCGTGGACCTGGCCGAACTCTATGAAAGCTTGAGCGGTCGTCATCTGACCCCATAAGGAGGAGACATGCAGGAGAAAATTCCGGTCGGCATTGCCGGCCCGGATCTGAATCAGATCTCGCGTGAATACACCAACCTGGTGGCCAACGACAATCGCTTCGTGCTCTCCCAGCTTTCCAACAGCTGGCGCGCCCTGCTCGATGCGCTCAAGGAGAACGAACCCAATCTGCTGCTGATCTACGCCGACCTGGCTCCCGGGCCGGATGCGCTGGCGTCGCTTCTGGCCGGCCTCAAACGGTCCCTGGCCATCGTGCTGCTGCCTCAAGCCTGGGCACAGGTGCAGGGCAGCATCGAAAAAATCCAGACGGTGCGCAAGGTCTTCATCCTGCCGGCTGCGCCGGCCGAGGTGCTGAACTATGGTTACAGCGCGGTGCAGACTGAGATCGCACGCACGCGTACCATGGCCCCATTGCAGCACATTGCATCGACCGGTCCGGGTGCAACTGCAGTGGGGACGCGCGTGATCGCTTTTGTCTCTACCCAGGGTGGTGTAGGCCGTTCGACACTGGCGGAGGCTGTGGGTTTCGAGCTCGCCGCGCGGCGGAGCATCCGCTCACTGTTGTATTCCTTCGACCTGGCAACGCCGGCACCGTTGCGCCTCGGTGCGCGCTACGCACCAACCGCGGCGGAGTTCCTGCAGCGGACCGAGGGTGGCTTTCGCGACTGCATCCAGACCACGCCCGACGGCCTGGACCTGATCATCGCACCTCCCGAATCGACCGCGCACGCTGCGGCTGCGAAGGATGGTGAGCAGGGGAAGATCCATGCTTTGGTGACCGAGGCTTATAAGAACAACTACGCCGCCATCCTGCTTGACCTACCTTGCGGCGAGTCGGCCTGGATGCTGCAGCCGCTGCGAGCAGCAAGCACAGTTTTGCTGATCTCACGTCCCACGACGGAAGGTGTGCGCGCCGTGGGTCATCTATTGAAACTGCTTACCGAAGTCGTTGGTTCGCAGCACCGTTTCGGCCGGGACGCCTTCTTCCTGGTCCTGAACCAGCGCACGCCAAAGTCGATCTACACGGCGACGTCCTTTTCCGGGGAGGTTGCCAAGTATGCCGGCTGGTCCCCTCCGGTGCTAACCACCGTTGATTACGATCCTGCAGTCGCTCGAGCCCAGGATGACGGACGGCCGGCAGTGATTGCCTCGGAACCATTGGGGCGCGCCGCCGCGACCTTGGTCGAGACTTTCTATGGATCGGCGCGTGGAAAAGAATCCCTGCGCAAGGGATTCAAGATCGGCGGATTGAAGATCCGCACTTCGGGATGATAACGCTATGGTGATGGATCTCCTCGATCCATTAACTGCATCAGGCGGGATGGATGATGGGTCGCGCGCCTCAGTCCTGGACGAGGTGATCGATTCCGTGAACCGTGAGTTCCCGGGGCAGGTTCTACGATCTCCGAATGAGGCCGAACGCGAACAGGTCGTCACACGCATCCGCTCGCTGGTGTCATCGGGCTTTCGTTCACGCGGGCTGCCTCCTTCATCCACGGAACAGGACGGGCTGGTGGAGGAGATCGGCCGGCGGGTGATGGGCCTGGGTTT
>VGNO01000288.1 GCA_016865985.1 Chloroflexota bacterium
ACCCACGCTCAACAGAGGGAAAAACTCGTAGCATGAACCCCACCTGTTGGAAGACGAAAAACCAGGGGAACCTCAGTCGCCGCTGACCAGATAGTCGGCCTGTGCGGCAACGGCGAGCTGCAAAAAGTGCTGGTCGTAAACATCACTGCAAGCCGGCGTGGCGGGCGGTGGGTTGGGAATGCGCTCGGTTTCGCACCAGGGCAACATCAAGTGTTGTTGCGGACTAAGCTCAAGCCGCTGTGGGCTGCCAGAGATCTCAAAGCCTCGCCTTCAGCTCCAGTCACTCTTGAGCCTTGCCTCGACAAGGTTGGCGAGGAAGTCGGCGAATGGTGCGATGTTCTGGCCAACGCTGGCGTCTTCGAGCGCGGCCATGTAGGCATCGCGCTGCTCGACCGGGACCACTGTCCAGGGATAGCCGCCTGAGGCGAGCATCACATTCATCAGAAAGCGCCCCATGCGCCCGTTGCCGTCCATGTAGGGGTGGATATGGACGAACACGAAATGTCCGAGCACGACGCGCACGGACGGCTCTTGTTCTTCGCGCAGCAATTCGAACAAGGCGGGCATGAGGTCCCGCACCGCTGCGCGGTTGGGCGGGACATGCATCGAGCGCCTGATATAGACCTGGTCATTACGGTATCCGGCAAGGTCGGCCGGCTTGAGCAGGCCGGAGGTGACGCTGGGGGCGAACATCTCCCGGTACCAGATACGGTGATCCGCATCGGCCACATCGCCGGGGTTTTCGCCCTTCAGCACCTTTCCCACGCTTGCCCGCGCAGTCTGGAAGGCCTGCCAGTAACCGCGCGCCGCCATGGCGTTGCGCTGGTTCCGGTCATCCTCGTTGTTGTCCGGGTTCCAGTTGCCTATGCGGACCCGCTCGATCAGTTCGGGATTGACCAGGTAGCCTTCAATCGAGAGCGAGTGATAGGCATCGGTGACGTACATTTCCTCGACCTGTCTCAGATAGGCCTTGCCGTCTTTGGGAATTCCCGGCGATTTCGGGAAGCGCGCGATGACGGGGGCGCGCATCTCCCGCCACATCAGGCGCAGGCGGTTGACGTGGGGCGAAGTCTCGCGCGCGTTCAGGATCGCGGGCGGGCGGGTCTCGAAGGGGTCGTTCTCGCGCGCGTCGTAACCCGCCGCGCGCATGGTCGAGAGGATCTCGTCCGCGATCCGGGTGCGTCCGATGTTGCGAAAGGCCCCGGCGAGGCGACCCGCGATCGTGCTATGACCGCCTTCCAGCAGCCGCGGCAGGATGTCGGAGGCATCCCGCACCGTGGAGATCGCCGCGCGCGCATCGGTCGGATGCTGGGTGTAAAAGCCGGGCGCGCAGGTAACCAGCGCTGCCGGAAGCGAGAACAGACGAAGCTTATCCAGCTCCGCGACATCCTGTGCTTCCGGCAAGGCGGCCCGCACATCGAGCAGCGACGTGCCGTGTGGGAAGGTGGTGATGTTGTTGCGGGCCTTGCTGGCACGCACCAGGAGCTGGCGCGGCACGGTCCGGTTCCCGGCATGGAGCAATAGCGATTGTTCCGGGGAGAGGGACCAGTCCTGGGCAAAGCGCTCGTTCAGATAGGCCGCACAGAAATCCCAGTAGGAGGCATACCAGGCCGTGCTTTCCCCGGCGGGTTCATCCGGGCGACTCGGGATGTACCAGCCCTTCATCACCTCTTGCAGGAAACCGCCCTTGAGCACCCGCTCCCGGTGCGTGCGGGTCAGGTCGCCCGAGCGGATCGCGACCAGGCCGCGTGCCTGAAGCGCGCGCAGCGCTTCGAGCGATTGCGCCAGCTTTGCGGACGGGGTGGCCATGATTTGCGTTGTTCCTGCTGTGTTTGTATTCGCTTTTTGCGATGAACAATAATTAGCTTTTTATGTTGTATCAAGTGACGCTTATTGTGTCGAGCTATTTTCCAACTGGTGCTACACAAACCTCGTAAGTCGAACATCTGGACTTGACCCGATGCCGTCTGTCAAACCACGCATAGCCGACCGGTCCCGGCCGATAACGAGTCATCTCCACTCCCCGCCGCCCCCTCTATTACAGGTGGACTTCCCTCTACTATTTCGAGGCCGTCCCCAGCATGGGCATTTCGTGCCGCCTTCGCGTCTCGTAGATGATGGAGGTCTCGATGCGGGTGACGCCGGGGCGGCTGGTGAAGCGGTCCAGGGCCAGATCCTTCAGGTGGGCGGTGTCGCGAGCGGCCACGTGTACCACCAGATCGTAGCGGCCGGTGATGAGGTGGGCGGAGCGCACTTCCGGGATGGTCAGCAGGTCTTCCATGAGGCGATCCACGGTGGCCCGCTCGTGCTTGGCGAGTTCGATGAAGAACAGCGCTTCCAGGCCCACGCCCAGGGCCTTGGCGTCCACCTCGGCGTGGGCGCCGGTGAGCACACCCTCGGCCCACAGGCGCTTGACGCGGTCGTGGACGCTGGAGGGGGCCAGCCCCACTTTCCCGGCGATGGCCTTGTTGGAGAGCCGGGCGTCGTTCTGCAAAAGGCGAATGATTTCGGCGTCGATTCGATCGGGGGGCATGGCGGCGGGGTTATTCCGGAAAGGATTCGGTAGTCGGCGGCCATTCACGATGGAGATAATTCCCCGGCGCGAAGCAGCCGAACAGGATTGTAATTCCCACGCGCGTAGTCGTTTTCCATTCATCTCCCGACACAAAGGTTCGCCCATGGCCGCGCAGCAAGGCAAACGGGCCGGGCTCTCCACCCGCGCCATCCACCACGCCTACGACCCCTACGCGGGGACGGGCGACCTCAACCCGCCCATCCACGTGAGTTCCACCTACACCTTCCCCACGGTGGAGGACGGCGCCGCGCGCTTCGCCGGGGAGCAGGCGGGCTACGTCTATTCGCGGGTGGGCAACCCCACCACGGTGTTGCTGGAACAGCGTATCGCCGACCTGGAGGGCGGCGAGGCGGCCCTGGTCACCGCCTCGGGCATGGGCGCCACCACCTCCCTGCTGTGGACCCTGCTGAAGCCGGGCGACGAGATCATCGCCGACAAGACCCTGTACGGTTGCACCTTCGGTTTCTTCCACCACGGCCTGGCCCGCTTCGGTGTGAAGATCACCCACATCGACCTGACCGCGCCGGAAAACCTGGCGGCGGCGATCGGCCCCGCCACCC
>VGNO01000289.1 GCA_016865985.1 Chloroflexota bacterium
GTCAACAATTTTGTCTCTGGGCTGATATTACTCATCGAGCGTCCGATCAAGGCCGGGGATTGGGTGGTGGTCGGTGAGTTTCAGGGCCATGTGCGCAAAATCAGTATCCGCGCCACGGAAATCATCACGTTTGATCGCGCTTCGGTCTTCATACCGAATTCCAGCCTCATTCAGGGCACGGTCATGAATCGTACCTACGCCGACAAGACGGGTCGCGTCCTACTGCCCCTGGGTATCGACTATGACGCGGATGCCGCGCTGGCGCGGAGCGTGATACTGGATATCGCCCGGTCCAACCCGAATATCCGCGAAAACCCCGCGCCCGCGGTCCTGATGACAGGATTCGGGGAGAGCGCCATCAACCTTGAATTGATCGCGTTCATCCATGATGTGGATAACGTCAAGTCGGTGACGAGCGAACTGTGCTTCGCCATCCACGCGGCTTTCCGCCAGCGGGGCATCGCCATACCTTTTCCTCAGCGCGACGTGAGGGTGTCATTCGGCGATGCGCGGTTTGAAAATCTCCTGGCTGAGAAGAGCCATTCTCAGACAGAGGGTGAAACGCCCCACCATGGCATGCGTTCAGAATCGTAGCGGGCGGCCAAAATCCAGCAGTAAATCATCGATGGGGCGATCCTTGGGAATTCGGTAATCCTTCAGCCAGGTTTTCAGCCGGTTCCAGTCCGACAACTCCTCGATATCCCGCTGCAAACCGGTCGTCTCCGATCTGAGCTGGGCGATATCGCGATTCAAGCCGGTGATGACATCCTGAGGGTTCAATCTCACATAGGGTGAGAGTTGAAATTGCATCCTGAACTGATTGGCGATCCCGTTCAGCTCCGCCTGTAATTGCGCGGATTGCTCGCGCAACACCTGATTGTAGTGCTTGATGCGTTCCTCGGTCAGCGACCCGAGATGATCGGGGTCAATTTGCTCCAGAGTCAGTTGCAACTCCAGGAGGTGCAGCAGATCACGCTTTTCGTAGGCTACATTCACGGCTTGCATGAGTTCGGTCTTGCGGGCGCGCTCCTCGGCATCGGGTTCGCGATCGGGGTGCAATGCCGTGACCAACTTCCGATAAATGGCCTGGATGGACTGGCTGATACTTTGCTGCTCCGCCTCCTGGCGGGCCTCCTTTTCCTGTTGTTTGGCGGTTTTCGGCCGTTTGGCGCGGCGCGCCTCGGCCTGACGTCGCCGTTCCTGCAAGAGGGCCTCTTCTTCACGCTGCCTGGCCTTCAAGGCTTCCGCGACTTGCTCCGGCGAACTCAAATCCAGATCCTCGTCCAGCGTCATGCCAAATTGATCTTCCAGCAGTGAGCGCATGAGCTGGTTCGATTGTGCCTTGAGCGCCGCCTGTTCCGTGTCGAAGTCGACCTCGTTGTATTTGTCGTAGAGTGGCTTGAGCTGTTCGCGCCGATGTTCGAACAGCAATTCGCCTGTCAAGGTGAGGATGAGGTGAGCGAGCTTGCCCTTTTCTCGTTTCTTGAACAGCGGGTCGTCATGCGCGCGGTCGAACAATCTGACCATCTCCTCACGGAGATCGGCTGACTTTTCCTGTAGGGGAAGATAATCGCTGGTGACCTTGTTGCGGCAGGCGGATTCTGTCCGCATCCAGGCCGCCAGTTCCTGTTTCTGCTTGTCGATCTTCTTGATGAGTTGGTTGAACTGAGCATGCGCGCGGCTCGCTGGCGCCTGCCCTTTGCCTTGCGCGACTTTGACGAGATGGGGGGTGGATTGGCTCATGATGGGATATTGGGTCTGGATTGAAGTTTCGATGCGGGACGAACGGGTTGCCTGAGCCGATGTCTGATGTGTCTTTGTGACGGGGAGAAGAGCTCATGCGTGACACGATTCAATGGCTGGTGATTTTCCTGGTTCTGAGCCTGTTGGCCTCCGTCTATTGGCGTAATCGCGCCACCACCTACCGCACCGCCGATGGCGGGTGCCAGTCCCTGACCGTGGAGGACGAGTGTTACTAGCTTTCATCTGGCGCTCTGCCCCCGTATAACGCGAGCAGAGCGCCGCGAATGAACGGGTTTCATGAGCGAGGCAACAAGTGTATCCGAAGCCGGCGGCCCATACAGATAACTTGGCTGATAAAGATACACAGCCTCTCGCGGGGGGAGGGCTGGGGTCACGGCCATCCTGTGAGCCGTTCGCTGTGCGGAGTCGAAGCGAACCGACGACCGGTGGCTTCGACTCCGCTCAGCCAACGGAACCCGACGCTTGGCAGTTCCGACCATTATCTTAATGGCCGTGAGGGCAGGGGTAGCGGGATGCAAAATGAAGTTTACCGACCTGCGTTATCTATATCCGATTTCCTGACCCGTGTCCCGCGTCGGCGGGGCATGAGGCTCTCGCATAATCGATGAAGCTGTAGTGCAAACCGCTAGCCGGGTCATCCATCACCTCCTGCCGGGCGCTTTCGCGCCACTCCGTCCAGTCGACTTCCGGGAAAAACGTATCCCCGTCGAACACGTGATGAATGAGGGTGAGATAGAGGCGATCGGCGCGCGGCAGGAGTTCCCGGTACAGTGACGCGCCGCCGATGACCATCAGTTCATCGGCGCCGTCGGCCGCCGCCAGGGCGGCTTCCAGGCTGTGGACGACCTCACAGCCCGCGGACACGAAACCGGGATCCGAGGTAAGGAGAATGTTCCGCCGGCCAGGCAAGGGCCGTCCGATCGACTGGTGCGTCCGCCGTCCCATGAGTATGGGTTTGCCCAATGTGATGCGGCGAAAGCGTTGCAAATCGGCGGACAGATGCCAGGGCATGCGGTTGTCTACCCCGATGACCCGGTTTTCCGCCATGGCGACGATCAGGGAGATTCGCATCGGTTTCAGTGATCGAGCACGCTGAAATCAGGCTGAACTTCATCTCCGCTTTGCTGCTTGAGCGTCGGATAATCGACATATCCCTGAAATCCGCCGCCGTAAAAGGTCGCCTGATCCGGCGTGTTGAGTGGCGCATGGATGCGGAAGCGTTCCGGCAGGTCCGGGTTGGCGATGAAGGCCATGCCACTGGCAGCGATGGCGGAAGGGGCGACAGGCAAGGCGTTGCCAGGCTGCAGCGCCGGATGCGAAA
>VGNO01000290.1 GCA_016865985.1 Chloroflexota bacterium
TGTGCGCGAGAAACCGCAATTGGCGGTGGACCCGGAGGGGCATATCCCATTCATCGTCATCCTGCGCACTGCCTGGAGGAATATCCCGTTCCGTTATGCGACTGCCCTTTACATGCTCAACTGGATCACGTTCGACCTGATCGGCCTGGCGCTGCCCTTCTACGTGGCATATTGGATCGCTGGCGGCAACCTGCTCGAGAAGGCGCTCGGCCTGCCGCTCGAATCGACCGTCTTCGCTTTCCTGCTGGCGACCTCGGTCCTGGCGCTGCCCTTCTGGGTCTGGCTGGCAAAACGTCTCAACAAGAATGTCGCTTACATGATCGGCATGGCCTTCTGGGCGGTCGTGCAACTCCTGGTATACACCATCCAACCCGGACAGGTGACCTACATCCTGGTACTGTCAGTCTTCGCCGGGGTGTCCGTATCCACCGCCCATGTCTTGCCGGACGCGCTCTTCCCCGACGTGATCGAATGGGATGAACTCCGCACCAACCGCCGCCAGGAGGGTATCTATTATGGGGTGAAGAATTTCATCCGTAAACTGACCGGCGCCCTGGCGATCTTCATCGCCTTGCAGGCGCTTGGCTGGGCCGGATACCAGTCCCCTCCGGAGGGGGCGACAGTCTTCACCCAATCTCCGGCAACCCTGGTCGCCCTGCGCATCCTGATCGGACCGTTCGGCGCGGTCCTGCTCCTGAGCGCCATCGTCATCGCCTGGTTCTACCCGTTGACCCGCGAAAGGCACGGGCGGATCCGGCGTTTGCTGGCCCGGCGCCGTGAGCAAAACTCCGCCCGGCGGGACGGATCCAATGGCTGAAAAGAACGGTCTGACCGTCTGGCAGAAACTGGTCTATGGCTCCGGCGATTGGAGCGCAGCCAGTTACGGCACGCTGCGCCAGGTCTTCTATGCCATCTTCCTGACAGATGTGGTTGGGCTGGAGGCGCGCCTGGCTTCGGTGGCTGCCCTGGCGGGGATCGTGTGGGACGCCATCAACGATCCGTTGGTCGGGATGTTGAGCGACCGGGTGCGCACCCGTTGGGGGCGGCGGCGGCCGTTCCTGTTGGTATTCGCCATCCCATTTGGGGCCAGTTTCATGCTCCTGTGGTGGGCGCCGCCCTGGGAAAGCCAGGCTGCCCTGGCGGTCTGGGTCACACTGGCTTTCATGATCAGCGACACCCTGGAGACCCTGATCGGCGTCCCGTTCTCGGCCCTCCTGCCAGAACTCTCCCCCGGTTACGACGACCGCACCGTCCTGACTGGCTTCCGCATCTTCTTCAACCTGCTGGCGTCGCTGGTGACGGCGGTCGCGGCGCCGATGATCGTGGACGGCGCCTTGCAGTCCGGGCTGACGCAACAACAAGGCTACCTGCTGGTGGCGGCCTTGTTCGGCGGCCTGGCGGCGGTCCCATTCCTGCTGATCTTCGCCTTCATCCGGGAACGCTTCACTCCCTCCCGGCAGGCCGCCGCAGTCCCATTCCAGGTGAGCATCCGCAGCGCCTGGCAGAATATCCCCTTCCGCTTCGCAGCCGCCATTTACATGCTGAACTGGATCACGTTCGACATGGTGGCGCTGGCATTACCTTTCTACCTCCTGTATTGGATATCGCAAGGGGACCTGCTGGCTTCGGTCACCTTGTCCGGGATTGAACTGCCGATCGAATCGGCTGTTTTCGCATTGTTGCTCCTGACATCGGTGATTTTCCTGCCGGCCTGGATGTTCGCCTCGAGGCGTCTCGACAAGCGCCGGGCGTACATCATCGGGATGGTTTTCTGGGCGGGGGTCCAGGCGGCCTTGTCCTTCCTCCAACCCGGCCAGACGACCGCCATTGTCTGGATGTCCTTCCTGGCCGGGATCAGCGTCTCGGCTGCCCACATCCTGCCGGATGCCATGTTCCCGGACGTGATCGAGTGGGATGAGTTGCGCACAGGTCGCAGGCAGGAAGGCATCTATTTCGGGGTCAAGAACTTCATCCGCAAATTAACCGGCGCCCTGGCTACATTCATCGCCCTGCAGGTATTGGGTTGGACCGGATACCAATCCCCGCCTCCCGGGGTATTGACCTTTGCCCAGTCCCCCGGCACATTGAACGCCATCCGCTTCCTGATCGGCCCATTCGGCGCAGCGCTGCTATTCAGTACCATCCTGACCGCCTGGTTCTACCCGTTGACCCGCGCCCGGCACAACCGCATCCGGAAATTGCTGGAAATGAAACATGCCTTCCAGCGCAAGGACGATTGATGTCGCAGACCGTTCCCCGCCCGGCAAGTCTCTCCGCCATTCGGAAGGTTGTCTACGGCTCCGGGCAGTTCGGCCTGGCGTCGTTCGGGATGATGCGCCAGATCCTGTACGCCATTTTCCTGACCGATGTAGTCGGGCTCGACCCGCGCCTGGCTTCCATCGGCGCCCTGGTGGGAGTTGTCTGGGATGCCGTCAACGACCCACTGGTGGGCATGCTCAGCGACCGCCTCCGCAGCCGCTGGGGACGACGGCGGCCGTTCCTGCTGGTATTCAGTGTTCCATTTGCGCTCGGTTTTGCTGCCTTGTGGTGGGCGCCGCCCTGGGAAAGCCAGGCCGCCCTGACCGTCTATGTCACCCTGGCCTTCATGCTGACCGATACCCTCGGCACCCTGGTGGCAGTCCCCTACACCGCCATGACCCCGGAGATCAGCCGGGATTACGACGAACGCACCTCGCTTACCAGTTACCGCATGTTCTTCCAATTAGCGGCTTCATTGGTTACTGCGGTCGCCGCGCCGACCATCGTCGACGCCGCCCTGGCTGCCGGATTCACCCAGCAGCAGGGTTACCTGGCCGCGGCGGCGCTCTTCGGTTCGCTCTCGTTTCCACCCCTGCTGCTGATCGGTTTTGTGATGCGCGAGAGTGGTCCCCGCAACATGGACGATCCACCGGCCATCCCCCTGGGCGTGGCTATCCGCACCGCATGGGCCAACATCCCCTTCCGTTATGCCGCCATCCTGAATATGCTGAACTGGATGGCAGCCGACCTGGTGGCGCTGATCCTGCCCTATTTCCTGCTCTATTGGATCGCCGGAGGCGACCTGAATGCGACCGTTGCCCT